>NZ_JBWKYI010000003.1:0-309454 GCF_059423705.1 Pedobacter sp. GW460-11-11-14-TSB4 | reverse complement strand
ATTTAATTGTATTTGTTTGTGTTGTTGGTTTTGGATTTGAAATTGCTGAAATTTTATGGGCATTCTAAATCATCTTATTGTGTAGGTTTAATTAGTATTGATTATCGTGTGTTTGTTGTTTTTTATAACCAGACTTAAGTTAGTAAATGCTTAATTTTTAAATCAACTGTTCATTATCGTTTTAAATGGGAATTGTTTTTATATATTCGTGATATAATCGTCTATGTGACGTTTAATTAGCCAGATTTCAAATTTTATGAGAAAACGGTCTGAATGTGGATATAACCATTAAACCAGATCGTACCGCAAATCCAAACGATATGAGCATTCAAAAGTTTATTAAACCATTAGTTTTTCTTGGTTTAATAGCCAACCTGGCACAGGCACAGGAAAAAACCGATTACAAATTCGACTTCGGACCTGGAAAGGTTGCTAAAGGTTATACACAAATTTTACCTCAGGATGCTTACAATAAAGAAAAAGGTTATGGTTTTGATTTTGATTCGAAAGTTGAAGGGGTAGATTATGGCGGGAAGAATTTTTTAACTTCAGACCTGGTGAAAAGCAATAAGCCATTTTATTTCTCGGTAGCCGTTCCGGAGGGTAATTACAAAATCACAGTGACGCTTGGTGATCCGAAAGGGGTAACGTTAAGTACCGTAAAAGCAGAATCGAGAAGGTTGATGCTCGAAGATGTAAAAACCACCAAAGGACAATCGTTAACCAAAACATTTATTGTAAATGTTAAAGATAAACACATTACCGGCGGGCAATTGGTTTCGTTAAAGCCACGCGAACTGACCAAACTTGATTGGGATGATAAACTGACATTGGAATTTGACCATCAAACCGCATTACAGTCGCTCGAAATTACGAAGGTTGAAGATCAGGTGACTGTTTTCCTGGCCGGAAATTCGACGGTGGTAAATCAGGATGATGAGCCCTGGGCATCGTGGGGACAAATGATCCCCCGTTTTTTTAAACCGGGGGTTGCAATTGCCAATCATGCCGAATCGGGTTTAACACTGGGTTCATTTTTAGGGAGCAAACGTTTAGCAAAGGTTTTAAGTGTGATGAGACCCGGCGATTATTTGTTCATCGAATTTGGGCATAACGATCAAAAAGATAAAGGACCAAATGATGGCGCCTATAAATCGTATACCGAAAGGTTAAAAACATTTATTTCAGAAGTAAAGAAAAAAGGGGGGATCCCGGTGGTGGTTACCTCAACCAGCAGAAGATCTTTTGGTGCAGATGGAAAAATTGTAAATTCTCTTGGCGATTTTCCAGCTGCGGCACGTAAAGTGGCCGAGGAAGAAAAAGTAGCTTTAATTGACCTGAATGCCATGACCTCGACGCTGTTTAATGCTTTGGGAGAAGAGCCATCGAAAAAAGCCTTTGTTCATTATCCGGCCAACAGTTATCCCGGTCAGGACAAGGCCCTGGCTGATAATACGCACTTTAATCCTTATGGCGCTTATGAAATTGCACAATGCATCATCTTAGGCATTAAAGAACAGAAATTGGGCATTGCCAAATACCTGGTGGATGATCTGCCAAAATTCGATCCTGCAAAACCAGATAATCCTGCAGATTGGCACTGGCCAGAGAGTCCTAAAAGTAGTATGGTTAAGCCTGATGGAAATTAACCAGAGCACGGATGAAAAAATTAATTACCGCCATATTGTTTACGACCTTGTGTGGAAATATTTTCGGACAGGCGAGTTTGCAGCCATTTAATTTATCGGAAGTCCGTTTGCTAGATGGACCTTTTAAGCAAGCGCAGGAGACCGATAAAAAATACATGCTTTCGTTAAATGCGGACAGGCTTTTGGCTCCGTATTTAAGAGAAGCAGGATTGAAACCTAAAGCAGCATCTTACGGGAACTGGGAAAACACAGGTTTAGACGGGCATATCGGTGGGCATTACTTGTCTGCCCTGGCTTTAATGTATGCTTCCACTGGTGATGCAAAGGTTAAAGACCGAATGGATTACATGATTGCTGAACTGGATAAATGCCAGTTAAAAAATGGTGATGGTTATTTGGCGGGTATCCCGGGTGGAAAAGAAATCTGGAAAGAAATTAAAGCAGGTAAAATCAAATCATCCAGTTTTTCATTGAATGGAAAATGGGTTCCCTTGTACAATATCCATAAAATTTACGCCGGACTTTACGATGCTTATGCGGTTGCAGGTAATGCAAAAGCAAAACAAATGCTCATAAAGTTGACCGATTGGTGTGTAGATCTGGTCTCCAGTTTATCTGATCAGCAAGTACAAGAGCTATTAAAAAGCGAACATGGGGGATTAAATGAAACTTTCGCTCATGTTTACGCGATAACAGGTAATCCGAAATATCTTCAACTGGCCAAGCGGTTTTCAGATCAATCTATCCTAAATCCATTGCTAAAAAATACTGATGCGCTAAACGGTTTGCATGCAAATACACAGATTCCTAAGGTAATTGGTTTTGAGCAGATCGCCTTGCTGGATAAAGATGCTTCCTGGGCAAATGCAGCTGCTTTCTTTTGGAAAACTGTTGTCGGTCATCGGACGGTAGCGATAGGTGGAAATAGCGTTAGAGAGCATTTTCATCCCGCCAATAACTTTTCATCGATGACTGAATCGCGTGAAGGACCCGAAACCTGCAATTCTTACAACATGCTGAAACTCACTAAGCAGTTGTTTCTGGCTGCGCCTTCGAATACTTACCTCGATTATTACGAACGTACACTTTATAATCATATCCTGGCTTCGCAAAGGCCGCAAGGTGGTTTTGTATACTTCACGCCCATGCGTCCGGGCCATTATCGTATCTATTCGAGTCCGCAGGAAAGTTTTTGGTGTTGTGTAGGCTCTGGATTGGAAAACCATGGCAAGTATGGTGAGTTGATTTATGCGCACAGTGGAGATGACCTTTATGTCAATCTTTTTATTCCCTCTACCTTAAACTGGAAGGAAAAAGGCATTCAGCTCACCCAGCAAACGCTTTTTCCAGCTGCAGAAAATACGACTATTAAACTTCAATTAAAGGATAAGCAACGTTTTGCCTTGCATTTCCGTCAGCCATCCTGGGTTGAGTCTGGAAAAATGACCGTTTTGGTGAATGGAAAAAAAGTAACCGCTAAAGGAGATACAAATGGTTATGCCAGTATCGACCGCCTTTGGTCAAGTGGCGATGTGCTAAATATTACCTGGCCCATGCATACCACTACGGAGTTTATGCCGGATGGTTCTGACTGGGTAGCTTTTCTGCGCGGCCCGATCGTGCTTGCAGCAGCATTGGATACCTTAAGTCAGCCTAATTTAACGGCTGATGGAAGCAGGATGGGGCATATTGCTTCCGGACCACTATTCCCGATTAGCGATGCTCCGCTCGTTACCGGAGCTAAAAATGTGTTAGCCAGTGAAATCACATTGACTGATAAACGTAGTTTAACTTTTAGTGCTCAAAATGCGGTTTATCAACCCAAATACAAATCGTTAAAATTGGTTCCTTTTTACACCCTGGCCGAAAAGCGCTATGTAGTTTATTTTCCTTACAGCAGTGCTGAAGATTTGCCTGAACGTGCAAAAGCGATTAAGCTGGCTGAAGAAGCACAGCTAAAAATAGAGCGTGAAACCGTCGACTTAGTCAATACCGGCGAACAGCAACCAGAATCTGACCATAGCTTTAAAGGTGAGCAAACCGATAACGGAAGCTTTCAGGAAAGACATTTTAGAAATGGAAAGGCATGGTTTAGTTATGTGCTTAAAAATAAAGATCTATCAGCAAATAAGCTGCGTTTAACTTACTTCGGGAAGGAAAGGAACAGGAACTTCTCTATTCTGATCAATGGCGTTGCAATTGGAAATGTAAAGTTGGATGGGAGCAAAGGAGATAATTTTTATACGCAGGAATATCAAATTCCTAAAGAGTTGCTAAAAGCAGATGTAGAAGTGAAATTTGTTGCCGATCAGGGATCGGCTATTGCGAATATATATGAAGTGAGGTTGATAAGATAGCTTTGTTTTTATGTGATCTGTGCCCCCACAGACCATCAGCGTTATTCAACGAAGATCGTCCTCCTGAACTTGTTTCAGGATCTATGGTAAAGGTTTTTTTGTGGATTTATTGGACTGGATAGATGCTGAAACAAGTTCAGCATGACGCGCGCAAGGAATTGACCTCCATGCCATGGTCTGTGTCCCCACAGACCATCAACGTTACTCAACGAGGATCGTCCTCCTGAACTTGTTTCAGGATCTATGGCAAAGGTTTTCGTGTGAATTTTTATTAGACTGGAAAGATGCTGAAACAAGTTCAGCATGACGCGCACAAGGAATTGACCTCTATTGCATGGTATGTGTCCCCACAGACCATCAGCGTTATTCAACGAGGATCGTCCTCCTGAACTTGTTTCAGGATCTATGTTGAAGGTTTTCTTGTGAATTTTATTTGACTGGATAGATACTGAAATAAATTCAGCATGACGCGAAGAAGGAATTGACCTCTATTCCATGGTCTGTGTCCTCACAGACCATCAGCGTTTATTCAACACGATCGTCCTCCTGAACTTGTTTCAGGATCTATGGTAAGGTTTTGTGTGAATTTTATTAGGTTGGATAGATGCTGAAACGAGTTCAGCATGACGCGCAGAAGGAATTGACCTAAGACCCTCAGCGTTACTCAACGAGGATCGTCCTCCTGAACTTGTTTCAGGATCTCTAGTAAAGGTTTTCTTCTGAATTTTATTAGACTGGATAGATGCTGAAACAAGTTCAGCATGACGCGCAAGAGTCGTCATTTCGACTGAAGCGTAGCGAAACGGAGAAATCTTTAAGAAAACTAAAATCTGATCCATGGTGTGTGTCCCCACAGACCATCAGCGTTATTCAACGAGGATCGTCCTCCTGAACTTTTTTCAGGATCTATGAGAAAGGTTTTCTTCTGAATTTTTTTATTAGACTGGATAGATGCTGAAACAAGTTCAGCATGACGCGTAGAAGAAATTATCTAAGTGGTCTGTGGGGACACAGACCACGGAGACCAGTTACTTAGCTTTCTTAACCCCTTCGGACGTCATCACCACACGTTTCATTGTGCCATCACTATTATAATTCAGGTTATCGATGCAAACCGAGCGCCTGAAGCTTCCTCCATCATTATTAATCGCGCCATTGTGGTAAATGAAATATGATTTGCCTTTAAAATCGATAATCGATTGGTGATTTGTGTTAGAATTTCCGGCAATTTCATTTAAAATGCCTTTGTATTCCCATGGACCATTGATGTTTTTACTCATCGCATACACAATCTTCTCCGGGAATTGCGAGGCATAAGATAAATAATACCATCCTTTGCGCTTGTGTACCCATGGCGCTTCTGTAAATTCAGGCAGATTTACCTTCTGGATTGGCCCATCCAGTTCGATCATGTTTTTTTTCAACCTGGCATAATAACATTGCTGATTGCCCCAAAACAAATAAGCCTGACCATCATCATCAATAATTACCGTAGGATCGATATCATCCCAGCTGATTTTAACATCTGTGGTCATATCGTTGGTGATTAATGCCTTTCCAATCGCATCTTTAAATGGGCCTCTCGGATTATCCGACACCGCCACACCGATTGATTTTCCATGGATGGTACCATGGCTAATCGCCACATACCAATAAAATTTACCATCCCTTTCAATCACCTGCGAAGCCCAGGCATCATCTTTTGCCCAGGCAAAGTCTTTTACGTTAAGCGGCGATTTATGTTCTTTCCAGGTCACCATATCGGCTGATGAATAACACAGCCATTCGTGCATCTCGTAGGTGTTTTTTTGTTTTGGTGCTACATCATGCCCAGTATACAAATAAACAGAATCGCCATAAACATAAGCGGCCGGATCAGCCGTGTATTTGTCGGTAATGATCGGATTGCCTTTAGCTATGATGACTTTTTCTTGCGCTTTGATGGTGACATGAACGATCGAAAGCATTAAAACCGATCCGTATATTTTAAAATTCTTTAACATATTTATTGTTTTAATAATTCGGTGAGCTCTTTTTCTTTGATGGTAAGGATGGTGCCGTGTCGCAAGCCTTTTGGTAAAGAGATTTTGTCTGAAACATCGGTCCAGTTTTTTAGATCTGCAGACTCAATTGCGCCATATTTATGATCGCGGTATTTATCGAAATACACCATCCAGTTATTACCGGTTTTTAAGGTGGTTGGACCTTCTGCCCAGTAATTTCCGGTAGTTGGATTTCCGGCTTTGCTGTAAGGTCCAGTTAGCTGATCGGCAAAAGCCATTTTGATATTCTTTTGAGCAGGCTCGCGGGTTTCATCTTTCAAAAACATAACGAACTGTTTTCCATTTTTTACGATAGTAGCATCAATCACATTAAATCCCGGATCGTAAAGCAGTTTGGTTTCCGAATAGGTTTTGAAATCTTTTGTCGTAACGTAATACATACGGTGATTGTAACCGCTTTCTTCAGTCGAAGCCGTTTCGTTAAACTTACCTGTAATGGTTGTGGCCCAATAAATCATATAGGTTTTGGTTTGGCTATCGTAGGTAATTTCTGGTGCCCAGGTGTTTCTTGCGCCATCTTCTTTAACCATAACAGGTAAAAACTGCTGTTCGCTCCAGTTGATCAGGTCTTTCGAACTGGCATAACCAATGCCTTTATCTTTCCAGCTCACCGTCCAAACCATATGAAATAAGCCATCTGCCCCGCGGATAATGCAAGGGTCTCTCATCAGTTTATCTTTACTTACAGCAGGCGTAAGGAAGGATTGATCATTTTTAAGCGCTGTCCATTTGTAGGCATCGTTACTATAAGCCAGGTGCAAACCATCTTCGCCATTACCTTTAAAATAAGCAAAGAGATAAACTGCTTTTTTAGACTGTGCCTGTACATGATAACATGCTGATAGCAAAAAGATGGAAAGGTATATTAGTTTTTTCATTGCTTTATTTTTGTTCTACAACGATTACAAATCCACCATAAGGTTTCATTTTAACAGGAGGTGGGGATTTAAGATCGATGGCTCCGGTTATAAAATTCGATCCCTGATCTTCATCTGTAATTACCTCAGCAGATTTTGCATTGAATTTTGAAAAATCGATGTTGATCAGCTTATCTGCATTTTCTCCGTTTATTCCGGCGATGTACCATTTTGAACCTGATTTACGCGCCATCACGACAAATTTTCCCGGGTAACCGTCAATCAGTTTGGTATCATCCCAGGCTGCAGGAAAGTTTTGGAGAAAAGATTTAACATAAGCGGGTACTGTTGCCATGCCATCAGGCGATTCGGCCAGGTGCTGTACGCCAGATTGAAAAATTACGGGTAAGGCCAGTTCGAATGCGCCGGTGGTTTTACGTTTAATATTTGGAATTTTAGACAGGTTCATTGGCGTAAAATCCATCGGATCGAAGATATTCCTGGTGAACGGAATGGTGGTGGCGTGTAAAGGTTCTTCGTTGGCATTGTTCTGATCGAAAGTGATGAATTCCATTCCCTTGATCGACTCCATGGTGACTAAGTTCGGATAAGTACGCTGCCATCCCCTGGGTAAAGTTGCCCCATGGCAGTTTACGCTTAAGCCAAATTTTGCCGCATCTTCGAAAAGTTCGAGGTAATAGCGGATCATCGATTGGCCATCGCCACCAAAAAAATCAATTTTGATACCTTTGATGCCCATTTTTTGCAATAAGGCAAATTCTTTTAAACGGTTTTCGCGGTTAGTCAGTTTATTTTTTGGCGTGTATTTTACGGTATTCCAATCGCCGGCAGAGTTATACCAAAGTAATAAACCCACATTTTTCGATTTGGCATAATCGGTTAGTTGCTGCATTTTTTCATATCCGATTTTGGTGTCCCAGTCCACATCAATCAGGCAATATTCCCATTTCATATCAGCTGCGAAATCGATATATTTTTTCTGGATGTCGTACACGATTGAATTGTCTTTTAACATGATCCAGCTCCATGAAGCTTTTCCCAAGGGAAATAAATCGGGATTGATTTCTGCTTTTGCAGGAGCAGCTAAATCTGTACCTAAGGTAGATTCGGTTACTTTTTTAAGGCTGCCAACAGCAATTACCCTCCATGGTGTGTACCAGGGCAAGGTAGACTCCGGATTTACGTTTTGGTTGGTAAAAGCTTCGCGTGCATCTGGAAAACCAACCTGGTAATTTCCATCAGGCGAATTTTGCTTCAAGCGTGTAGCACAATAACTGCCATCTAAACCCACTTCGGTAAGCAATAGCCAGGTATCTTTGTAGTTGAAAAGCGCCGGGTAAACCCAACCGGCTTCGGTTGGCGCAGGCGTACCCACGCTGATCTCTTTTTTGTAATATTCTTCGTATGATGGATTGGTGCTTTCCCAGCCAGTTTTAGCAACCGACATGGGCTGCATCCACGCTTTTGTACTTTCGAAGAAATGAAAAGCTGTTTTTTCTTCCGTAATTTTTTTGAGTTGCGTATCGGCATCAGGGAAATAATAACGGAATGCTACCCCATCATTGGAAACCTGAAAAATAAGGTCCATTTTTTTTGAAGATGCATTTTGCAGGTGCAGAATTCTTTTGTTGGCCAGGTATTGATTGTTTAACCTCTTGCCGTTTTTTAAAGTATAGCTGTCTTTAATCAGTTCGTTTTTCGAAACCGATAAAACGGAAAGATTTTTAACGAAATCGGCATCTTCACGGACTAAACCCAATGCTGAATTGGACAATACCGGAATTGAGTTTCTGTTAATCGTGTAAAAAAGAGATTTATCTTTCAGGAAAACAGAAACACGAAGTATCTTATCCGGACTTACAATTTCATATTTGCTTTGTCCCTTTAGTGCCTGGGTAGCTGATAGCAATAAAAGTACAATACTTGTGATTTTATATTTCATCTTCAGTTATTTTAATTCTAATACCACAACCGATTGTGCAGGCAATTCTACTTTTAATGCGTTACCTGATTTTTTCGCACCGGTAAATTTTGCATTGTGCACTTTGTTCGAATCGTTAAAGGTATTTACATCAGTTAGTTTAGCCGAGGTTAAAATCTGTCCGGTAACCGAGCTCCATTTCAAGCCATCTAAAACCGTACTTAATACAATTTTCTTGTTCGGATCTAAATTCACCAAAGAAATATGAATGGCTCCGTTAGCGTCCTGTGAAGCAGAAACATTTAAAGCCGGAATTTTCTGATCGCCTACAGTGTAGTCAGGACTGGTAAAGGCAATTGGTAAGTATTTCGCATCCTGGTGTACTTTGTACAGATCAAAAACATGGTAAGTAGGAGTCAGGATCATTTTATCCTTTTCGGTTAAAATTAAGGCCTGTAGCACATTAACTGTTTGTGCCAGATTAGCCATTTTAACACGATCGGAATGGTTATTGAAAATGTTAAGCGTAGTTCCTGCAATTAAGGCGTCGCGTAAACTATTCTGCTGATATAAAAAACCAGGGTTTGTTCCAGGTTCTACATCTGTCCAGATTCCCCATTCGTCAACCACTAAAGCTACTTTCTTTTTAGGATCGTATTTATCCATTATTGCGGAGTGTTTGGTTACGAGTTCCTCCATTTTCAAACAGTTTTTCATGGTCGAAAAGTATTGTGCTTCATCAAATTTGGTTGCCGATCCTTTAACACCCCAGTTTCCTGTTGGGATTGTGTAATAGTGTAAGGTTAATCCCCACATCTGGTTGCCGATGTTTTTCATACAGGTTTCTGTCCAGTTGTAATCGCCTGAATTTGCCCCACTGGCAATCCTTTTTAAGGGAGCACCCGGATAGTTGCGTGCATAAGTAGCATACCTGCGGTATAAATCAGAATAGTAAGCGGGCGTCATATTGCCTCCGCAACCCCAGCTCTCATTACCCACGCCCCAGAAAGAAACTTTCCAGGGTTTTTCTCTTCCATTTTGGCTACGGATAGCTGTCATGGGGCTTACGCCATCAAAATTCAAATATTCTACCCATTTGGCCATTTCTTCAACCGTTCCGCTGCCTACATTGCCTGCGATGTAAGGTTCGCAATCGAGCATCTGGCAAAGGTCTAAAAACTCATGTGTACCAAAACTATTGTCTTCGGTTACGCCGCCCCAATTGGTATTTACCATTTTCGGACGTTGGTTTCGTGGGCCGATACCATCTCTCCAGTGGTATTCGTCGGCGAAACAGCCACCCGGCCAGCGCAGGTTTGGAACTTTTATCTTCTTTAAGGCCTCTACAATATCCAAACGGATCCTTCCTCTATTCGGAATGGTAGAATTTTTATCCACCCAAAAACCATCATAAATGCATCGGCCCAAATGTTCAGAAAAATGACCGTAAATATGTTTGCTCACGAGCTGATCGCCGGCAGGTTTAATGGTTAACTGCGTTTCGTTTTGTGCCTGCGCAAAAAATGAGCAGCAGAGCATCGTGGCAGAGAAGAGTAGTTTTTTCATCATGATCTCGTTAAATCTATGGGTTGAATGGGATTTTGATCACATTAAAAGAATAAGGTTTTAAAGCGATTTTCAGTTTTTTGCCTTTTAAATTAATGGTGCTTTTTTGCGGACTCACCGCTTCAGGATTTTCGAAAGAGTTGAGCTGATTCAGGTTGCTGTTCGCTATTTCCTCATTGGTGGCCTTACTTTTTAATCTCATTTTTCCTTCCAGGTCGAAATCGATGTTTTGTGCCTGACCTGAGTTGTTGGCAATTTTAATAATCAGTTCTTTTTTGACCTGATCGGTTACTGCAGAAGCATAAAGCCCATCCTGACCGATAATGTTTTTCTCATCAAGTGTAATGGAAACTACATCTGTTCCTTTGTTGGTTGAAAACTGTTTCTGCACATAATAATCCGGGGTGCCATAAGATTTTAAATTATCTACCCAGATCATATCGGGTGCCCACTGCCAGGCATCAATATGTGCAAAGAGTGGGGCATATGAGGCCATTTGTACCACATCGGCATTGCGCTCTAAACCTGTCATTAACGAAGCCGAAGCCAGCGCACTTTGCCAGTTATTTTTGCTGCTGCCTGTCAGGTTTTTATCCGCATGAACGGCATACTCACCAACAAAAATCTTCGAGCTGTTTCTGGGATAGTTATCATAACGCCCCGCATTTTTCAAAAACCAATCGGCGGGGCGGTAATAATGCTCATCAATAAAATCGGCGTTGTTGCTTCTTAATGTTGTATTAAGTAGGTTAAAGCGCTCGCCTTCAGGATCTGTCCCCGAGCTGTTGATCAGTTTAAAATCAGGATATTTGGCTTTTATGGCTTTAGTGAAAATGGCAACTCTTTCCAGGTATTGTGGTCCCCAGTTTTCATTTCCAACACCCATCATTTTTAAATTGAAAGGTTTGGGATGCCCCATCTCCGCACGCATTTTTCCCCATTTCGTTGTCACCTCACCATTGGCAAATTCGATCAAGTCCAAAGCATCCTGTACATACGGATCGAGTTCATCAAGGCTCGCCACTTCAGCTGAATTAAACTGACAGGCCATACCGCAATTTAATATCGGAAGTGCATCCGCGCCTATATCTTCTGCCAGTTGGAAATATTCGAAAAAGCCTAAACCAAAACTTTGGTAATAATCGGGTGCAGGGCGGTGTGCAAATTCCGTATTCCAGCGGTTCATAATCAGTTGTCTGTTTTCAATCGGACCGATGGTTTTCTTCCATTGGTAACGGTTGGCCAGATCAGTTCCTTCTACAATGCATCCTCCCGGAAAACGGATAAAACCGGGTTTCATATCGGCCAGTAACTGCACCATATCGGCCCTTAATCCTTGCGGACGGTTTTTCCAGGTATCGCCAGGGAACAGCGAAATCATATCGAGGTCGATATTGCCATTTCCCTGAAACAGAATAGAGAATTTGGCTTTCGGATCGGTTTCGGTAGCGGTAAAACTTGCCGATTGTTTATGCCAGTCGTTACCCGTTTGGTCTGGGGTTAAACTCCCTTGTCCGATGATTTTATTGTTTGCGTCTTTTAGTAAGAGTACGAGTTTAACACCTGGTTTTGATTGACGGTACATCAGTGAAAAATCGTAACGCAGCCCTTTTTTTACGCCGATGCCTTTAAAACCCTCGTTAAGGAGTTCAAAATCGTCAGTTTGTTTTTTTACCTGTAAATATCTTGGATTGGCGGTGTTTACTTCCTTACGGTTTACCACCAATATTTCACCTTCCTGTGGTCTTTTTCGCTGGATGGTCCAGCCCATTAATGGTTTTGCAAACTCAAATGAACGGTTTTTGATCAGTTCGGCATAAATACCACCATCAGCACCAAAGTTAATATCCTCAAAAAAAACACCCCACATATTCGGCTGCACCCTGGCAATAGAATGGTCTGTTTTCACTTTGATCACTTTTGCCGTTTGCGCCTGCACTTCCGGGAGATGTCCAATTCCAATTACAGCATACACTATGCACGCCGAAAACACACTTTTTACGGGGTAATTTAATTTCATACGGTTTAATATTTGGAAGATCTAATGGTAAAAGTAAAATATTTAAAATAATAAACGTCATAAGAACATTTATTTTTTTCATCATTAATAATTTTGTCCGTAAATTCTACAATCTTAGCATGGCTAAAAACAATGCAGATCATTCAAATGTGGATAGAGGTAGTAAAAGGGTTTAGTAAAGTAACTTTTTACTTGATGTTTAAAATTTATTTTATTGAAACCTTTAAAATCTTTCTTGTAACATATTGTCATCGTGAAAAAGCAGGATACTACAGGATGCGCCTTCAAAATATACTATTTACATTCGACATGAATCATTTAATGGCCGCTACCCCGCGGCGGTTAAAATTCACTAACCAATAACACATGATGAGCCTTCATTTCTTCAATATTCTGGTATTGACTATGTTTTTTTGTAGGGCTTTTGTGTGCAAAATAGCTGGTGCACATGCTTGACAAAAGAATTATGAAGCTCAAAAAATACATTTTGCTATGCCTTTTAAGTGCAGCAACACTTTGCGGTTCGGCGCAACAAAAAGCTGCAGATAAACAATCGGTTAAACTCTTTTTTGAGAAATCATACCTACAGGTAGACCGTAGTTATTACAGTACTGGCGAAGATGTTTGGTTTAGCGCCTACCTGGTAAATGGAAAAAGCAGTAGTTTAACCGCTACCAGCAATAATTTATATGTGGAGTTGCTTTCTCCAAAATCAGAAGTTATAGACCGGAAAATGATCAGGTTGGATGGTGGATTGGGAAAAGGGGATTTTAAACTGAAAGATTCTATTCCATCAGGTTGGTATGGCATTCGGGCTTACACCAATTGGATGCGGAACTTTGGAGACGATTTTGTTTTCCAGAAACGGATCCATATTAGCAATAACATTATCGAGAACGCTTCTTATTTTACACGTAATCCGGTTAAAAAAAACGATGTTTCCAATTTGAAGAAATCGATAGCTTTTTTCCCTGAGGGTGGTTCATTAGTTGAAGGATTAAGCAGTATTGTAGCCTTTAAAACGAATGATGACCTTGGAAATGGGATCAAAGCAACGGGTAGTGTGATCTCCTCAAAAGGAGATACCGTAACCACTTTCCAAAGCACTGATGCTGGAATGGGCATTTTTGCTTTTACGCCCAAAGCCGATGAGAAATATAAGGTTGAAGGATTTTATGGTAAAGAAAAGTTTTCTTCCGAAATGCCCGTCAGCCTTAAAAAAGGACTCTCATTACGTATTACGCATGATTCTTTAAATATAAAAGCAAACATTAGTGCCAATGAATTGATGTTTAGCGAGCTGAAGGATAAGAATATTTCGCTCGTCATAAAACATGCAGGTGATCATATTTATTCCGGATCGGTTAAATTAAGTAAAGCTACAGTATCGGTATCTATCCCAACAAAAGGTTTCCCGAATGGTATTGCAAGTATAACCCTGTTGGATGACCAGAACAGGCCGAATTGTGAACGACTTATTTTTATACAGGACGAAAATAAGGTCAATTTCTCCATCGTTCCCAACAAAACGGTTTATAAACCCAGAGAAAAAGTGCTGATTAAGGTTAAAGCAACCAATTTTCTGGGTCAGCATGCTCAAACGGCATTTTCTTTAGCTGCGGTTGACGGACTTATTCCGGATGATGGAAATGATATTGTTTCGTATTTGATGCTGCAATCGGAAATAAAAGGAGATATTAAAAATGCTTCGCAATATTTCGATGTTAAAAACCCATCGCGCTTAAAACAACTCGACTTATTGTTGCTTACCCAGGGCTGGAGAGATTATACCTGGAGAAAACTGGCCGATTCGGCAATTAAAATAAGCTATTTGCCTGAACCCGGCATTACGATAAAAGGACTGGTACGAGAGAAACTGGCCGATAAACCCCTTCCGAATATGAATATTACCTTGTTCGGGACTAATTTTACCGGTGATAAGATCTTTACAACAAAAACCGATCAGAATGGACGTTATTTTCTTGATGGGCTTAGTTGGTATGGCAATCAAACGGTAAAAATTTCATCAAAAGATGATAAGGGGAAAAAAGGTGGCTGGTTACAGATCGATACGCTGATTAAACCCTTAAATTTAGCGCCCTTTAAACCGATCTCATCTGGAATTTCGAACACCCTGAATGTAGAGATTGGAAAGCGCATGGATTATAACCGGACTTACAAATTTGGCGATTCGATCAGCTTGAAAGATATTGAAATTAAAGCCGCTCAAAATAATAAGGTGGTCCTGTTTCAGGATATACTTACCTCATTTGGCTATCCTGAGGAAGTTTTCAATATTTCAGCAGCCGATTATTCGTACAAAGGATTAGAGCATTTTCTGTTAACAAAGGCCAAAGGAAGTTATCCGGCAGAAGAAAACGATACACTGGGAAATGAAGGCATCACTTTTCTTGCGAATGGAAAAAAAGTTAGACCGGTGATTAAGGTAAACAACAGGGAAGAGCTCTTTACCGAGCGATTGGATTACTATAGTTTAACCATGGATCAGATTAATCAGGTTAGAATTCAGCATTTGTTAAACAGCAGTGGGAAAGATGTATTCCTGATCAGCCTTAATTTGAAAGATGAGGCTTTACGCGGACCAAATTTAGATTTGCTGAACCTCAATTTAAACGGTTATTATGCTGCAAGAACTTTTTACTCGCCAAATTACAGCAGTCCGGCAACGCCAAATAAAGATTTACGTACCACCGTTTTCTGGTCACCATCGATAAAAACCAACCAAAACGGCGAAGCCACGATTAGCTATTTCAATGGCGATAACAAAACAGATATTTTAATTAAAGCCGATGGAATTACAGATAAAGGAGTAGCAGTATCGGGTAAAACAAGCTATAAAGTTCAATAACCTTCAGTTAAACCATGAATCAAACCTATTTTTTAATTAGCATTTATACGCCTTTATGATTAAAACCATTATAACCTCCTGCTTCATTTTTAGCCTATTCTGCGCGACCTCACTTTTCGCTCAACGCGAAATGGAAGCACTTGGCAGAGGTGTTGTGGCCGTACACATGCCCGGCGACAGTGTTTTTGTCAGCTGGCGGGTTTTAGGTACCGATCCCGATCAGATTTCTTTTAACCTCTACAGGAGAACAAACCATTCGGATCCTGTAAAATTGAACCAAAATCCAATAACCGGAGCAACAATTTTTACGGATAAAAAGATAGATTTTACAGTTGAAAATCAATGGTTTGTAAAACCGGTGATCAATGGAAAAGAAAAAGCCGAAAGTGCTCCTTTCACATTGCCTCAAAATACGGAGGCAAAACCTTATTTATCTGTCCCCTTAAAAACACTGGCAGGTTATACACCTAACGATATTTCAGTAGGGGATTTAGATGGCGACGGGGAATATGAAATTGTTTTACACCAGGTGGGCATAGGAAAAGATAACTCGCAGGCGGGTATCACAACAGATCCCTTACTGGAGGCGTATAAATTAGATGGTACGTTTTTATGGCGCATTAATTTAGGAAAGAATATCCGTGAGGGCGCGCATTATACCCAATTTATGGTGTACGATTTAGATGGAGATGGCAGAGCAGAAGTGGCCTGTAAAACAGCTGATGGCACTATGGACGGAAAAGGGAAGTTTATAGGTGATACCACTAAAGATTGGCGAAACAAAAATGGATATATTTTAGCAGGCCCGGAGTTTTTAACTGTTTTTGATGGCTTAACCGGAGCAGAAATGACCACCACGCAGTTTATTCCCCCGCGTGCACCGAATCTGGAACCCTCAACCGATGAATTAAAGAAAAGCTGGGGTGATGGTTACGGAAACAGAATGGACCGCTTTTTGGCTGCAATAGCTTATCTCGATGGAAAACATCCCAGTTTAATTATGAGCAGGGGCTACTATACCCGAACTTTTATTACCGCCTGGGATTTTAAAGGTAAAAAACTGCACAAAAGATGGGCTTTTGATAGTGGCGACCCCGGAAATAAAGGCTATAGCGGGCAGGGAAACCATAATTTAAGTATTACAGATGTAGATAATGATGGCAAGGATGAAATTATTTATGGGGCCATGACCATTGATGATAATGGAAAGGGTTTGTACACCACTGGTTTAGGGCACGGAGATGCGTTACATGTTGGCGATCTGGATCCGGACCGGCCAGGATTGGAGGTTTTTGATATTCAGGAAAAATTTTCTGACGCCGGAGCAAGCTTCAGGGATGCCAGAACCGGAGAAATATTATGGAAAAAAGCATCTGTAAAAGCCGGCGAAGATGGCGAAGGTCCTGGTAGGGGACTGGCTTTAAATATCGATCCAAGGTATAGGGGTTCAGAATGCTGGGTTGCAGGTGCAGGCATAACCGGAATGTTCGATGCTAAGGGAAACAAAATTTCGTCAGTTACCCCGAGTGTTAATTTCGGTATTTTTTGGGATGGAGATTGCCAGAGCGAAATTCTAAATTCGACGACAATCGATAAATGGGATTACGAAAACGCCAAAACGGTTAGGTTGCTCAATGCAAGGATGTATAACTGTTTATCAAACAATGGCACTAAATCAACCCCGGCTTTATCGGCTGATATTTTAGGCGACTGGCGCGAAGAAGTGATTTATCGCACGGCTGATGCCAGTGAATTGAGGATTTTTACCACCACCATTCCAACCACGCACCGTTTTTATACCTTCATGCACGATCCGCAGTACCGTTTGAGCATTGCCTGGCAAAATGTGGGCTATAATCAGCCCCCGCATACCAGTTTTTACATGGGCGACGATATGAATAAACCACCAAAACCAAATATTAAATTAATCGGGTACCATCAATAATATTAAACAAGAATGAGAAAATATAGCTTTATCCTGGCGGGACTGATCATCATCATTTCATCTTTTGCCTTTATTGCGCAGCACAAACCGGCTCTTCATACCATTGGCGATTCTACCGTTCGCAATTCGAACAAAGAAACCTGGGGCTGGGGAACACCAATTGCATCCCTGTTCGATACCACAAAAATCCATGTAGAAAATAATGCCATGGCCGGGAGAAGTACACGCACTTTTTTATCAGAAGGCCGGTGGGATAAGGTCCTGGAAACATTAAAACCAGGCGATTTCGTTACGATGCAGTTCGGGCACAATGACGGAAGTGCACCTGATACCACCAAAGCCGGTAGAAGAGGTGTGTTAAGAGGCACCGGTGAAGAAACCAAAGTACTAACCTGGCCTGATGGAAAGGTAGAAACGGTACATACCTATGGCTGGTATATCCGCAAATTTGTACGCGAAACCAAAGCCAAAGGCGCTACGCCGATTGTATTATCGATGATCCCCAGGAACATTTTTAAAGATGGCAAAGTGCTTCGGGCGAATAACGATTTCGGAAAATGGGCCGCTGAAGTTGCGAAAGAAGAAAATGCTTATTTCGTCGACCTGAATAAAATTACAGCCGATAAATATGATGCGCTCGGTCCGGATAAAGTAAAACAATATTTCCCTGGCGACCATACCCATACCAATTTAGACGGTGCAAAAGTTAACGCCGAATCTGTTGTAGAAGGAATTAAAGAATTGAAAGATTGTAATTTGAAAAAGTATTTGAAAGACTAGAAGACGGAGGTCCGAAAGTCCGATGTCCGAAGATTAAGGAGCATAGCAAATCACCCGAAAATCAATCTTAGTAATCTAATAATCTGTGTAATCAGCCCTGAAAGGGTGTAATCAATCCCGAGGGGAGTAATCATTATCATATGAAATCAACTAAATACCTATATCTAATTCTCTTAACTATCTTCATTATCTTTTCTTCCTGCGTCATCTTGAAACAGCAGGCAAAACCCACTTTATTCCTCATTGGCGATTCGACCGTTAAAAACGGGAAAGGCAAAGGCGATGGTTCTTTATGGGGCTGGGGAAGTTTTATCGGTAATCTATTTAACACGGAGAAAATCAATGTCGAAAATGATGCACTTGGCGGCACCAGCAGTCGTACTTTTCAAACCAATGGTTTGTGGGATGCGGTTTTGGCAAAAGTAAAAAAAGGCGATTTTGTGATGATGCAGTTTGGCCATAACGATAGCAGTCCGCTGGATGATACCGCCCGTGCCCGTGGTACCATAAAAGGCATTGGAACGGAAAGTAAAGAAATTTACAACCCGATTAAGAAAAAGCAGGAAGTGGTATACACGTATGGCTGGTACCTGCGCAAATTCATTAACGACATCAAAGCTAAAGGCGCAACGCCGATTGTTTGCTCACCAATTCCACGCAATCCGGTTAAAGATAACGCGGTGGTTTTAGCCAACGACAGTTATGCGGGTTGGGCCGAAGCCGTGGCAAAAGCCGAAAAAGTTGATTTTATTCCATTAAATCAGCTCATTAAAGATCAATATGCCGCTTTAAGTGCGACTGAGGTAAAGACATTTTTTACCGAGAAAGACCACACCCATACCAACGAAGCCGGTGCGAAGTTAAATGCAGCGACTGTGGTAGAAGGCCTAAAGAAATTAAAAACCAATAAACTGAATAGCTACCTGAAATAAGTCACCGGGCAGGATACTACAGGATGCTTTCCTGCCGATATTGTTTTATTTTAACAGCCTAACCAAATACCAGCGGTGATAAGCCGTTCAATTTTATGCAGATACAGATAAACCGGGTTTTCATAGTGCTGATAGGCATGGCTTTAATATTTTTAAGCATTCCGAAAACACATGCCCAAAGTATTTCACTGGCAGGCAAATGGCGTTTCAAAATAGATGCTAAAGATGAAGGCATAAAAGGAAAATGGTATTCATCCGTTCTTCCTGAATCCGTTAATCTACCAGGTTCGATGGCCGAAAATTTAAAAGGCGATGATATTACCCTCAAAACAAAGTGGACCGGAAGCATTTACGATAGTTCTTACTTTTTCCACCCCCGTTTAGAAAAATACCGTAAACCCGGTAACTTAAAAATACCTTTCTGGTTAACCCCTGCAAAACATTATACCGGTGCGGCCTGGTATCAGAAAGCTATCGAAATCCCCGCCAGCTGGAAGGGTAAGCGGCTGGTATTATCTTTAGAGTATCCCCATTCCGAAACAAGGGTTTGGATAGACGATATCGAAATCGGGACGCAATTTACCTTTGTAGTCGCTCAGAATTTTGAACTCCCGCCAAATTTGAAAGCTGGAAAACATACCATCACTTTACTGATTGATAACCGCATCAAGGCAATCAATGTAGGGCAGGATTCGCATAGTTTAACCGATCATACCCAGGGAAACTGGAATGGGGTGGTAGGCAAAATGGAACTGCTGGCCGGCTCGCCTGTTTATTTTGATGATATCCAGGTTTACCCTGATCTGAAAAATAAGTCTGCCAAAGTTAAAATCCAGTTGAAAGCCAATGCCGGCGAATCCTCTACCGGGAAAATTACGCTGGCTGCTACAACTTTCAATACCAAAAATATCCTGCAGGTCAAACCAGTAACAGCGGCTTATCAGATCACAAATGGTGAAGGCAGCCTGGAAATCAATTTGCCAATGGGCAATAAAATAGCCACCTGGGATGAGTTCGATCCGGCATTATACCGTTTAACCGCCACACTGAATTCGAAAGACGGTAAAAAAGATGAGAAAAAAATACAGTTCGGCATGCGCGAATTTAAAGCGGTAGGCAGAACTTTTGAAATCAATGGCCGTCCGGTTTTTTTACGCGGTACGGTTAATAATTGCGAATTTCCGCTAACCGGTTACCCATCAATGGATGTTGCGGCATGGCTACGTATTTTTAAAATTTCGAAAGCCCATGGCTTAAACCACATGCGTTTTCATTCATTTTGTCCTCCTGAAGCTGCCTTTATTGCCGCAGATCAGATAGGTTTTTACCTGCAGCCAGAAGGACCGAGCTGGGCCAATCATGGTTCGTCAATCGGAGATGGAAAACCGATCGATCAGTTTATTTATGATGAAACCAACCGCATGGCTAAAAGCTATGGCAATTATGCATCTTTTTGTATGATGGCCTATGGAAATGAACCGCGGGGCAGGCAGGTTGAATATCTGACCAAATTTAATAATTACTGGAAAGCCAAAGATTCGAGACGTCTGTACACCGGCGCATCGGTTGGTGGAAGCTGGCCGGTTATTCCAAACAACGAATTTATGGTACGTGCAGGTGCCAGGGGTTTAGACTGGGGCAGAAAACCAGAAAGCATTTCCACTTATGCCAAACAGATCGAACAGTGTACGGTGCCCTTTGTGGCACACGAAATGGGACAATATTGTGCCTTTCCTAATTTCGATGAAATCAAAAAATATACCGGTGTTTATCGCGCAAAGAACTTCGAAATGTTTCAGGAAGATCTTAAAGACCACGATATGGCCGATCAGGCGCATGACTTTTTAATGGCTTCGGGCAAATTACAAGCCCTTTGTTATAAAAATGAAATCGAAAAAGCATTGCGGACGCCAAATTACAATGGTTACCAGCTTTTATCCTTAAATGATTATCCCGGACAGGGAACAGCGCTAGTTGGTGTATTGGATGCCTTCTGGGATGAGAAAGGTTATATCACCGCGAAAGCATTCAAACGTTTTTCTAACAGTACAGTGCCTCTGCTAAAAGTTTCGAAGTTTGTTTTTACCAATAATGAAACTTTAGCAGCTGCGGTAGAGGTGTCCCATTTTGGGAAAGCAACGATAGAAAATGCAAAACTCTCCTGGACGCTCAAAGATGAAGGGGGCACAAATGTGGCGAAAGGTAGTTTCGATCCTAAAACCTTAGCTATAACCAATTGCATAACCATCGGAGAGATTAAATTTCCCCTAAATAGCATAACAAAAGCAACCAAACTGAAACTGGAGGTTACCATTGATGGAACTGAATTCGCGAACGACTGGAGTTTCTGGGTTTATCCTGCAGAATTACCACAGGTTAAAAGCAATGTATATTACTGTACCAGTTTAGATGACAAAGCCCAGTCGGTTTTGGCCGAAGGGGGCAATGTTTTCCTCAATGCATCAGGCAAAGTGGTAAAAGGAAAAGAAGTGGTGCAGACTTTTTTACCGGTGTTTTGGAATACCTCATGGTTTAAAATGCGTCCGCCACATACACTGGGTATTTTATGCGACCCAAAACATGCTGCTTTTAACAATTTCCCGACCGATTTCCACAGCGATATGCAATGGTGGGAGATTGTCAATAAATCGCAGGTGATGAACCTCGAAGATTTTCCATCGGGCTTTAAGCCAATTATTCAGCCGATCGATACCTGGTTTTTGAACCGCCGTTTGGCGCTGGTTTTTGAGGCGAAAGTGGGTAAGGGGAAATTAGTAGTTTCGAGCGCCAATCTTTCGCCTGATTTAAAAGATAGCCCGGCGGCTCAGCAGCTTTATTTCAGTTTGCAGCAATACATGATATCTGATCAGTTTAATCCAAAATATGAAGTGGCTTTTAATACCTTAAAAGATATCTTCGAAAGTCCGTCGAAAATCCAGTTCGATACTTTTACAAAAGATAGTCCGGACGAATTAAAACCAAAACCGAAAACCAATTAAGATAAGCGAAACCACCATGAAGAAATTTATATTCAGCTCCGCTATACTATTCAGCATATCTGTCCAGTTACTTTTGGCACAGAAAATCCCAAATAAAAGGGAAGTTCTAAAAGTATTAAAATCTACAAACGCTTATTTTATGAATAAGTGGCCTGATGCCGGGAAATCGATCATAACCAACCGGGAAAGGCCAAGCAACATCTGGACAAGGGCCGTTTATTACGAAGGATTAATGAATCTTTATCAAATCCATCCTGAAAAAGCATATTATGATTATGCCGTTCAATGGGGGCAAAAACATAACTGGGGTTTAAGAAATGGCATTAGCACCAAAAATGCCGACGATCAGGCCTGTGGACAAACCTATATCGATCTTTACCTGATTGATCAGCAGCCCGAGCGCATCAAGGATATTAAAGCCTCGATCGATCTGGTGATTAAATCGGGCAAGGTAAACGATTGGACCTGGATCGATGCGATACAAATGGGGATGCCTGTTTTCGCCAAATTGGGCAAATTATATAACGATACCACCTATTACAATTACATGTACAAAATGTACCTACACTCCAAAAATACTGAAGGTGGTGGTTTGTACAATGCCAAAGATGGCCTTTGGTGGCGCGATAAAGATTTTGTGCCGCCTTACAAAGAACCTAACGGAGAAGATTGTTATTGGGCTCGAGGAAACGGATGGGTTGTGGCTGCACTGGTACGTGTATTGGAAATTATCCCTGAAAATGAACCTCACCGCAATGAATATTTAAAAACCTATCACGAAATGATCAAAGCTTTGGTGCCGATCCAGCGTACTGATGGTTTTTGGAATGTAAGTTTACATGATGCCACGCATTTTGGTGGTAAAGAAACTTCAGGTACTGCCTTGTTTGTATATGGTATGGCCTGGGGGGTAAACCAGGGGATTTTAGATAAGGCGACTTATTTGCCTATCATTACCAAAGCCTGGAATGCCATGACCAAAGATGCTGTTCAGAAAAACGGATCCATCGGTTTTATGCAGGGAACAGGTAAAGAGCCAAAAGATGGGCAACCGGTAACCTATACCAGTGTACCTGATTTTGAAGATTATGGTTTGGGCTGTTTTTTATTGGCCGGAACTGAAGTTTATAAACTTAAAAAATAATGAAAATGAATGTCAGAAACCTGGCTGCTTTATCGATATTAATGTGGTTGTTCTTGCTGCCTAAACAAAATATGGCACAAAGGGCAGGCATTGCTGTTTCTGAAATTAACAGTGTTTCATCGTTCCCGATTGTTGACGGAGGAAAAGCATCATCCATTTATATCGATGCAAAGGATGCCGAAGTGGTAGGAATTGCGGCTACTGCTTTTAAGGATGACATTCAATTATTAACTGGCCTTACTTCGCCGGTTTTTAAAAATAATACAACTTTAAGTGCCTATCCGATCATTATCGGTACAATAGGTCAATCATTTTATATCGATCAACTGGCTAAAGCCGGGAAAATCGACCGTACCACTTTAGCCGGCAAATGGGAAACTTTTTCGGTTTCGGTGATCGAAAACCCTTTAAAAGGCGTAAAAAGAGCATTGGTGATAGCCGGAAGTGACAGGAGAGGAACAGCCTATGGTGTATTTCAATTGTCAAGGATGCTTGGCGTATCACCCCTTTGTTGGTGGGCGGATGTGAAGCCTGCAACAAAAAAATCGTTATATGTAAAAGCTGGTCAGCCTTTAGTGGAGTCGCCATCAGTTAAATACCGTGGTATTTTTATCAATGATGAAGATTGGGGCATTCAGCCCTGGGCAGCTAAAATGATGGATACAGATGTGAAAGATATTGGTCCGAAAACCTACACCAAAATATTCGAATTACTGCTTAGGTTAAAAGCCAATTACATCTGGCCGGGTATGCATCCTTCAACCAAAGCGTTTTATTATTATGCCAACAATCCGGTCATGGCCGATAAATATGCCATTGTTTTAGGTTCCAGTCACTGCGAACCGATGCTGCGGAATAATGTTTTCGAATGGGCAGAGAATTTTGAACATGAATACGGTAAAAAACCTGGCGAATGGCGTTACGATCTGAATAAAAATGAAATGGCCAATTACTGGACTGACCGTGTAAAACAAGCTAAAAATTACGAATCGGTTTATACCGTTGGGATGCGTGGCATTCACGACGGCAGTATGCCAGGACCGAAAGATAAAAATGCAAAAGTAAATTTGCTGGGCGAAATCATAACTGATCAAAGAACAATTTTAAGCAAGAATATTACTAAACCCGTAAGCACTATCCCACAGATTTTTTGCCCTTACAAAGAGGTTTTATCTTTATATCAGGCAGGATTGAAACTTCCTGATGATGTAACCATTGTCTGGGCGGATGATAATCATGGTTATATCCGTCAGCTTTCGAACCCTGAAGAACAAAAACGATCGGGCGGAAGTGGGGTGTATTACCATATTTCGTACTGGGGTGCCCCGCAAGACTACCTGTGGCTTTCTTCTATTTCTCCATCCTTGATTTCTTATGAGTTAAGCAAAGCCTACCAGTACAAAGCTGATCGACTTTGGGTCATAAATGTGGGTGATATTAAACCTGCTGAAATGGAAACACAATTTGCGATGGACCTGGCCTGGAATGTAAATCAATGGAAGCCGGAAAATGCAGATCGATATGCCGAAAGCTGGGCCGCTGAAACCTTTAGCGCTGAGTTTGCAAAACCCATTGCCGAGATAAAAGCCGTTTATTACCGTTTGGCACATGCTGCTAAACCAGAGCATATGGCCAGTGTTACTTTCACTGATGAGCAGGCCGAAGAAAGATTGGCCGCTTATGAAAAGATTTACAATCAGGCTAAAAGTTTAAATGATCAGATCCCTGCACGTTTAAAAGATGCTTATTTCGAATTGATTTTGTACCCCGTTGAAGGTGCCATGCTGATGAACCAAAAGATTTTATACGCCAAAAAAAGTTTGGCCTTAGCGGCAAACGGAGATCAATCGGCTTTGACTTATTCGAAAAAATCGAAAGCTGCTTTTGAACAGATCCAGTTGATTACCAAAAAATACAATGAAGAAATTTCAGGTGGCAAGTGGAACGGCATGATGAGCTGGAAACCTCGCGATTTAGCCGTTTTTAAAATGCCAAAAGTGGCCGATTCTATTGCTGCGAGACCATCAGGTGCAGTAGCGAAAACTGAAAATAAAATAATTCTTCGTGCTGCTAAATATGCCGAGAAATCTGTTCCAAAAGGAGTAACATTACAAACTTTAAAGGGATTGGGTTTAGGTGGCGATGGTATTTCTCTATATCCTTTTACTTTTAAGCCTGTGAGCGATAATAAGCTTCAAAATGCTGCTTTTACCATTTATAATGTTGATTTTAAAACACAGGGTGAGCACCAGATCGAAGTAAAATGCCTGCCTACCCAAGGGGTTAATAACGGCATTAAAGTGCGTTATGCCATTTCTGTAAATAACGATACACCACAGATCATAAACATTTCTCCGGCTTCAGAAAATAACATCTGGAAACAGAATGTATTACAAGGTTACGCTTCAGGTTTAACCAAACACGAGATTAATAAAACAGGTAAATCGACGGTAAAAATTTATATGCTCGATCCGGGCTTGGTAATTAACCAGTTGGAAATACAATAAATATGATGAAGAAACTTTTAGCTTTTGCACTAACCTTAATTTTTATATTTTCTATTGCCAGGGCACAAAGCATTGGCGATTATAAATCTGGTTTTAAGAAAACGGGAAATACCATTTCATTTTCAACCACAAGGGGAGAAGTGAAATTCGAATTCTGTACACCGGAAATATTCAGGATCAGAAGCAGCTGGAGCGGTAAATTCGAAGCCAACGAAAACCTGATGGTAATCAATTACAGCTTGGCTAATGTTGCGGTTAAAGTTTCGGATAAAAAAGATCATTTTTTGCTTGCTACAGCAAAGTTGGTGGTTAAATTATACAAGGCCCCTTTCAGGATTGATGTTTTTGATGCTAAAGGTAAATTGCTGAGTAGCGAATTAAAGGGAGCGGTAAGTAAAGAAAATACGCAGGTTGGGGTAAGCAAAAAACTGCAGGCCGATGAACATTTTTTTGGTTTTGGCGAACGCATGGATTTTATGGATCGCCGTTTTAAAAAACTAACCTTAAATGTGGGCCGTGGTAAAGGTTTGCCGCATGCCATTGGTGCTTACAATATATTAGAGGCCAATTATTGTCCGGTTCCGTTTTTTATGAGTACAAAAGGCTACGGTATTTTCTTCCATAATTCCTTTGCCACCGAATGGGATATGGGCGCCACGAAAAAAGATCAGTACAGTTTTAAAGCAGCTGATGGAGAATTAGATTATTATTTCATGTATGGGCCAACTTTTCCGGCCATTTTAGATCACTATACCAGTATTACCGGCAAATCGCCGATGCTACCGCAGTTTGCCTTAGGACTACATGCTGGTACGTATAGCGGAGGTACGTGGGGGCATGAGGCTCAATCTTCTGATCATTATGTGGTTGAGCTGGCAAAAAAATACAGGTCATTGGGCATTCCGGTTGATTTGTTGTGGCTGGATTCTACCTGGCGCTTATTTGGCGAAAATGGCGGTAAAGGTGCCACTTCTTTCGAATGGAGAGAAACCTTTAAAGATCCAAAATCGATGTTCGATAGCATTTACGCCATGAACTATAAAATGGTGGGCTTGCATCTTCGTCCGCGGTTTGATAATGCCAAAAAATTAAACCTGTTAGATCAGGCGAGGGAAAAAGGTTATACCTATCCTGAAAATGGTAAACCCGGCGAATTTGTAAACTTTTTCGATGAAAAGGCTACACAGTGGTGGTGGGATAACGGTGTAATGCGGGTAGCAAAATTGGGGGCAAAATTCCTCAAAACAGACGAAGGCAGTGCTTTTGGATCTTTAGCCAACGAAAGTGAGAAAGTAGGGCCAACCGGAAAAGATGCCGAACGTTTACATAATCTTTTCCCTATCGCTTATGCCAAAGCGCCGTTTTTGGAGTTTGAACGATTTAATGGCTTTAGGGGATTGAACCAAACCCGTGAAGGTTATTCAGGTATCCAACGTTATCCTTATATTTTCGCAGGCGATTGGCCTAGCGAGTGGCAATATTTTGCTCCGGTAATTAAAGCGGGTCTAAATGTTGGTCTTTCAGGCGTAGGTTCATGGGCGCATTGTATGGGCGGTTTCGAGCATCAGGCTGATCCGGAATTGTATATCCGTTGGGTGCAGTTTGGGATGTTTAGTCCGATTGCCTTGGTTTTCGGGATGGATCACCCTGGTTATAAAGAGCCCTGGAAATATGGTGAAGATGCTTTGCGTAATTTTAAAAAATATGATCTGTTGCGTTACCGTTTATTCCCTTACCTGTACACGAGCATGCACCAGCAATATGAAACGGGTTTGCCGATGATGAGGGCTTTGGTTTTAAACCATCAGGATGACGAAAATGTATATGAAATTGGCGATCAGTATATGTTTGGCGATCATTTAATGGTCGCCCCGGTAACCACTAAAGGGGCCATTACCCGTTCGGTTTATCTGCCGGAAGGCACCTGGTTTAACTATTGGACAAATGAGAAATATGAAGGCAAAAGTTATCACCATGTGGTAGCGCCATTAGATACGATTCCTTTATTTGTTAAAGCGGGCAGCATTATTCCGATGCAGCCGGAAATGACCTACAGTGGCGAAAAACCCGTTGATGTGATTACCCTGGATGTTTTCCCTTACGGCGAATCTAAATATGACCTTTATGAAGATGATAATTTAAGCGCAGCCTACAAAACAGGAAGTTTTGCTTTAACGAAGATCACGTCTTTATTAACTGCATCAAATTTTACACTGAGAGTGGCCAAACCAGCAGGAAGTTTTAAGCCCAGTAAGCATAAATATCTGGCCAAAATACATTGGACAGGAAAAGCAGATCCTGCAACAGTTTCGGAGAATGGGCAAAAAATAAAAGCTTTAAAAACACCAGATCGTTTAGATAAAACTGAAGGCTGGTTTTATGATACCAGGAATAAAATACTCTGGATTAAATCGGCCGGAGATAACAGTACTGATTTGAGCTTTGTCGTGAATTAATGGGGGAGTTCCTCGGTCTGTGTCCTCACAGACCGAAACTGAACGATTTCAGTTTGGGTATAAAATAAATAATATTAGCGGTTCGTGCGGACACGAACCACGGCGAGGAGAATCCTTAAAAAAATAAAATTGAAAACATGAAAATTGCATTTAAGATGAAACTTAAACCCGGTTTTGAAACAGAATACAAAAAGCGCCACGATGAGATCTGGCCAGAGCTATCAACTTTATTAAAAGAAAATGGGATCAGCGATTATTCTATTTTTTTAGATGAAGAAACCAATACCCTTTTTGCTGTGCAACAACAAAACGGCAGCTCCTCCCAAGATTTGGGCAGCACGCGGATTGTGCAGAAATGGTGGGCATACATGGCCGATATTATGGAAACCAATGCCGATAATTCTCCAAAAACATTCCCTTTAGAAATGGTATTCCATTTAGATTAACGATATGCAATTACATCGATTCTGTTCTGTTCTGCTGTTTAGTACGCTAACTTTTGGTCTGGCCAAAGCACAAAAGCCTGTAAAAAATACCGGTAGCTGGCCGGTTATCGAAAAGCAGATGAAACCCTGGACCCGCTGGTGGTGGATGGGGAATGCTGTAGATGAACAGAATTTAGACCTTGTTTTAAAGAAATATGCCGATGCTGGCCTCGGTGGAGTAGAAATCACCCCAATTTATGGAGCCAAAGGCTTTGAAAAACAATATCTCCAGTTTTTGTCTCCTGAGTGGATGAATATATTACACCATACGGTAAATAAAGCCAATACTTTAGGCCTGGGGGTTGATATGAATACGGGTACAGGCTGGCCGTTTGGTGGTCCGCAGATTAAACCCGAAAACGCTGCAACCAAACTGATTACCCAGCAATACACGCTCAAAGCGGGCGAAAAGTTAACGGAAGCCATTCAGGTTAAAGAAGCCAAACAGGATTTCGCGCAGCTACAGGCTTTAACCGCTTACGGTAATAATGGTGAGGTACTCAATTTGCTTTCTAAAGTTCAGGCTGATGGATCTTTAAATTGGTCGCCCACTAGTGGCAGTTGGGATATTTATGCTGCTTTTGCAGGTAAAACTCGGCAAATGGTTAAACGTGCTGCCCCGGGAGGAGAAGGTTTTACTTTAGATCACCTCGATAAAAATGCAGTTGATGTTTACCTGAAAAGATTTTCGGATGCTTTTGGAAGCAAACCACAAGGTGTTCGCTCATTTTTTAACGACAGTTACGAAGTGTATGGCGCAACATGGACGCCAACCTTCTTTCAGGAATTTAAGAAAAACAGAGGTTACGACTTGGCCAGTCATATTAAAGAATTAAGCGGTAAAGATTCTACAAACGAAAACATAGCCCGTTTAAAATCCGACTATCGCGAAACCATGGACGAACTTTTGCTGCATAATTTTACACAAAACTGGACCGGTTGGGCACATCAGCTTAAATCGGCTACCAAAAACCAGTCGCATGGTTCACCAGGCAACTTGCTCGATCTTTACGGTGCGGTAGATATCCCCGAAACTGAAACCTTTGGTTCGAGTTATTTTCCTATCACAGGGCTTAGGCGCGATGCAGCAGATATCCGTAATGTAGATCCCGATCCAATGATGTGCAAATTTGCCTCATCTGCGGCACATACCGGCGGTAAAAAACTGGCTTCTTCTGAAACCTTTACCTGGTTAACTGAACACTTTAAAACCTCTTTTTCGCAGTGTAAACCAGAAGCGGAGCAATTGTTCTTGGCAGGTATCAACCATATTTTTTATCATGGTACCACCAATTCGCCAACAAATGCACCCTGGCCGGGATGGTTGTTTTATGCTTCGGTAGAAATGAACCCAAACAACAGTTTATGGCCACATGCGCAGGGTTTAAACAATTATATCACCCGTTGCCAGTCTATTCTTCAATCAGGAAAGCCAGATAACGAACTTTTAATCTACTGGCCCATATATGATGTATGGAACAAGGGCAAAGGTTTGGATATGGCCTTAAAAGTACATGATGTTGATGAGTGGTTACATCCAACGGCTTTTTATAAATTATCGAAAGAACTCTCTAAGTCAGGTTATTCTTTTGATTTTGCATCTGATCGGTTATTGAAGCAGTCAACGGTGAACCAGGCATTGATTAGTACCAACGCGGCAGCTGCGCCATATCAGGTACTCATCGTTCCGCAGTGCGAAATGATCAGTCCGGAAACTTTAGATCAGATGATCAAACTGGCCAGCAATGGCGCAAAAGTTATTTTTCAGGCATTGCCTAAGGATGTTCCGGGTTTAAATAACCTGGATGCAAGGAGAGCACAGCTCAAAGCCAGCCTGGCTAAATTGACTTTTACCGATGGTCCTAACGGAATTAAACAATTTAAGATTGGCTCAGGCCTAATCCTATTAGTGAACGATATACAAAAAGCATTAAGTTCGATAGCCATTATCAGGGAAACTTTAACTGATACCGGCCTTCAGTTTATCAGAAGAAAAACAAATACCGGCAAATATTATTATCTGGTGAACCACACGGCTAAAGATATCGATACCGAACTTTCCTTAAATGAAGAAGGCAAAGTTTTAATTATGGATCCGCAAAGCTCGAATGTGGGTGTGGCGGCAATACGCGATAAAAAGGTTCGCGTACAGCTTAAATCGGGGGAGAGTTTGTTTTTAAAAGTGGAGCGTAATGGAACAATCAATACGCCCTGGGTTTATTTAAATAAAGCTGCGAACACCATCAATCTTAACCAGTCCTGGAATTTACATTTTACCGAAGGTGGACCTGAGCTTCCGGCAGATCAGAAATTAGACAAGTTGGTAAGCTGGACCACTTTGAGCGATCCTAAACTACAGGCCTTTTCGGGTACGGGTGTTTATACTTCAGGTTTTAACTTAAGCTCAAAAACCGCTAAAGAATATGTTTTGAACCTGAACCAGGTTGATGAAAGTGCCAGGGTGTGGATCAATGGACAGGAAGTAGGTATTTTATGGAGCATTCCTTTTCAGGCCCGTGTGGGTAAATATTTAAAAGCAGGTCATAATACCATTAAAATTGAAGTGGTTAATTTGATGGCGAACCGAATCCGTGATATGGACATCAAAAAAATACAATGGCGGAATTACCACGAAATCAATTTCGTCAATATTAATTATAAGGATTTTGATGCTTCAAGCTGGAATGTAATGCCTTCAGGATTAATCGGCCCGGTAAGTATTACAGCTTTCAATTAATCCAATAATGGTGTGAACAGACTTAGTTGATCTCAGGTGGCTTAGGTAGTCAAATAACACTACGCATATTGGGAGTCAAGATTATTTACAGGTTATGCAACATTTTATCATGAAAAAACACATTATACTCACTTTGTTTATGGTCATTGCTATAAATGCCATGGCTCAGGATTATATCATCACCAAATTTGGTGTAAGTGCCGATAGCACCAAACTGAATACCAAAGCGATTCAAAGTGTGATAGATAAAGCTTATCAAAAAGGAGGGGGAACGATCGTCATCCCCAGGGGTGTTTACCTTAGCGGGGCACTTTTTTTTAAGCCTAAAACAAAACTGTTGTTGCAGGAAGGTGCTGTACTTAAAGGATCTGATCAGATCAAAGATTATCCATTTATCCCATCGCGTATGGAAGGGAGGAGCCTAAAATACTTCGCCGCATTAATTAATGCGACAAAAGTAGATGGTTTTAGTATTTCGGGCCCAGGCACTATTGATGGAAACGGACTTAAATTCTGGAAAACATTTTGGGCACATCGCGATTCGCTTAAAAAATTAGGAAGGGAATCTACCAACTTAGAGGTGAGCCGTCCACGCTTACTTTTTATCTGGGGATGTAATAACGTGAATATTAAGGGGGTAAAATTGCGTAATGCTGGATTCTGGACAACTCATTTATACCAATCGAATAATGTATTAATTGAGAATTGCGATATCCGCTCGCCATTTCGTCCGGTAAAAGCACCCAGTACTGATGGTATAGACATTGATTTTTGTAGAAAAGTAACCATCAGGAATTGTTATATCTCGGTGAATGATGATGCCATTTGTATTAAAGGTGGTAAAGGCCCTGATGCACAGAAACTGCCGGAAAACGGAATTGTTGAAGACATTTTAATTGAAAATTGTACTATTGGCGAAGCACATGCTACTTTAACCATGGGAAGCGAGTGTATTCATGCACGCAATATTATCATGCGGAACTGCAGGGTAGAGAATACCTGTCCGATTTTAAAAATGAAAATGCGTGGCGATACTTATCAGCTTTATGAAAATATCACCGTAGAAAATATTACCGGGAAATGCGGCGCCATTATCGATCTAAACCCCTGGAAACAATTTTTCGATCTGGCAGGCAGCACAGCAAAACCATTTGGTACCATCAGGAACATTAAGATCACCAATATTAAAGTGGAGGCAACAAAATTTGGCGAAATGGATGGCAATCCTGAAGATAAAGTATCAGGCTTTCTTTTTAAAGATCTGGAAGTTATCACCAAAACGCCATTTTTGAAGAACAGGTATCAGGATGTTAAAATCGAAAACGTAATGGTAAACGGGGCGCCATTGGTGGTTAAACCTTAATCCAAGACTTATTCTTAAGTTAATGATATAGGCTTCGAGATCAAACGATTAGGGTGACAGATTGCAAAGAACGGTCGTCTTTCCCGCGCAGGCGGGAACCACGAAGTGCTCAGCGAAGCTAATCTGAATACAAGATATAAACCTAGCTAAAACATTAAGATTCCCAATCAAGTTGGGAATGACGATCCACCTATACCTGCCATCTCCAGATAAATGTTTTTAACTCACCTTATCATCGGTTTTGTCCGGAAAGCACAAAAAAAATAGTATATATGTGGTCTGTGGAGACACAGACCACGGCAAATTAATACATCTCTATTTCCGTGCTTTCAGTGTTTCCGTGGCAAAAGAGCAAAATACTACCAATCCAGCTTCAATAAAGCTACCCCTTGCCTGGCCAGTTCCATTTCAAAAGCGCCACTTGTCGTGTCAAATTTTCTGGGTTTAGCAGTCATTTTAAGTTGCCCTGCTTTTTCTAACGCTGCAATTTGTTTCGCATCCGGGTTTTGTGGTGACCCCATTTTTTTCCATATCGCATAAGAATTACTGTTTTCAGCATCAATGCGGTATTCGGTTATGGTTACTGATTTGGCAGGTAATTTATTTAACAAAATGGAAATAAGATCTTTCGAATCTGTTTTATCTTCATCGTGATAATTCCACAGCATAACAGCTGCCGTTTTTTCAGCCTTAGTGGCTAAAACACCTATGTCTGTCTGGGCTTTTCTGATGCTCGAATCTAAAATAGAATTTAAATTGTACATGCGGTTGCTTATGGCTTCCACACGGTTCCCTTTCATCTGGCCAAACATCCTGAATACATTTAAAACAGGTTTGTCGACGCCGTTGGTGGCTAAATCGCGAAAACCCGCAAACCAGGGCTGATTTTCAAATTCGAACGACCAGGTAACGGCACCTAACAGATTGATGTTATATTGATCTGTAAGTTCATAAAGCCGGGCAAAGGAGGCTGCGGTATAACTCGAATACATCGTGCCGTTCCGATAAGCATTCTCCGGATTGGTACTCATGCCACAGGCGGCACAACCTTCAGGATCGGATTCGCCAATAATAACAGGGATGTTTTTAAGCTGAGGATATTTACTGATAATTTTATAATTGCCATCAATATTGCGGAGCTGGGTTTTAACATTCATCACCACAGTTCCGTTTGAAACTTTTGGCGATCCTTTGGCATGGAAAAGTACCGCATCTAAAGGCGATCCGATTTTGCCGGTTACATAATTGGTATCGTTTAAACAATGTTTGATAAAGGCATCTAAATACCTGGTACCACCGCCGGTTACATTGGCTCCACCAATTTTTGCAGTGGGCAAAGCCCTTTTAAGTCCATCGGCAGCATAATCGTAAAGTTTAAAGAATTCGGCCTGTGTACCTTTCCAATAAGCACCATCAGGCTCATTCCACACTTCCCAGTACCAGCTTTCTACCTCTGCCTGGCCATAACGTGCCACACTGTGTTTCACCCATTCGTAAACCAGATCTCCCCATTTTTTATAATCTTTAGGTGGATAGGCCCAACCGGTTAAAATCTCCTCATAACGGACACCTGGTTTCCATTTGTGCTGATAAGGAAAAGGTTTGGTTGACAGCGCTTCGGGCATAAAACCAATTTGCGCCAAAGGTTTCATGCCTCTTTTGACGTAGCTATCAAAAATCTGATCAACAATTTTCCAATTGTAAATGGGTTTGCCGTTTGCATCTTCGGTATAAGCATTCGTCGATCCCCATTTTAAAGCAGGGGTACCATCTCCAGAGGTCAGTAAATTATGCGCCCGTACATATACCGGAACCGGACTCAATTTCGAAATCTCCGTTAATAACTTCTGACCATCTTTCATATAGGTATAATTCGGTTCATCATAACCAAACCATGCCCAAATGGGTTTCATTTTCGCTATATTCTTGTCGAAATTAACCTGAATGTTAGCTTTTGATTGAGCATTGGCCGTACAGATAAAAACGGATAAGCTAAAGAATAGGAGGTAAGCACTTTTTAATGTTTTCATCGCTTTTTATTTTAGATATTTCGTCATACTGAACTTGCTTCGGTATCTGTCATGCCTTTAAGACCCTGAATTAAATTACGTTCGGTGAGCTCGGTTAAAGCCCGGTTTACTTCATAGCTTTCCGTTCACTACAGGTCAGGGTGACGACTGTTTAAAAATAGTTAATAACAGACTTCCGAAGTTTTGCCAAGTCACTGACATGTTAACTTCGGAAGCCTGGCACAGCCTAAGGCTGCTCATAAACCTCAGCTTCAATAATGCTTAATCCACCTTTTAATTTGGTTTCCGCACGTTCAACACCATCATCCAGCTTCTTGCCGTTTACCTCTACGCCAACATTCGAATTTTCTTTCTCTTTTCCGGAGCCCACTAATTGTATGGTCACTGTTTTTCCTTTCGTTGCTTTACAATTAGCCGTAAAATAACCCAAACTTGGTTTGCTATTGCCTTCGAAAACCACTTTTCCGTCAACTAAGATCTTTAATGGGTAAATTTTGGTTCTGAAACCATTCAGTTTTAAAGAGACCGCTGACAGGGTACTTTCTTTTGCTAAAGTATATTTGATCCATGCGGTGGCAATTTTTCCATCGTTTACCCAATCGCTCAATTCATTATCATCGAAGCTTAAACTGGCTTTATCGTTATTCGCACCAGCTTCCGCAGCAATAATTTTGATCGATTTCCGCGAAACAGTGTATGATGGATCAAGTGGTGTTGGACCTTTGCTTAAGTTCGGTTTCAAACCATCACCTGGCAGTTGAACAGATAATCCGTTAGTCGATTTAACAGGTAAAGTTTCAAAAGAAAGGTTTGCCATTTGTAAGCCTTCGGCCTTTGCCGTCAGATTAATTTTTCCGGCTGTAGTTGTCGATCTGATGAGCACTCTGTTTATGCCATTTTCAACCGGCAGGTCTTTAGCCAAAATATAGTTATCAGGTCCCTGCGCCAAACCACCACGCCATTCGGCAGGGCCATTTAAGCTGAAGTTGATCTTATTTGAAGCGGTAGGACAACGGTTTCCATTCTGATCGACTACTTCAACCTGCACCAACACCACATCGGCACCATCGGCTTTAAAACCACCCGGATTTTTTATTGTGGTGAATTTTAAAGCAACAGCTTGACCTGCTGTTTTTAACTGGGTTTCTGCCAGTTTTTTCCCGGCCGAAGAATAAGAGATGGCTTTGATTGTTCCTGCCTGATAATTAATGTTTTTAAAAGTGAACAGAAAACCATTACTTTTTTCACCAAAACCAAGTGATTTATTGTTCAAAATCAGTTCGACTTTGTCGCCACTTGCCACCACATATACATTCTTTTTGATGCCAGTTTTGTAGTTCCAGTGCCCTATTAAATGGATGCCTGTTTTTTTAGCGTCGACCCAACCATCCCACATGACCTGGTGTGCAAAAAAAGCATCTTTAGGGATGCGCATGGCATCCACTTCGCCGCTTCTGCGGTAGTTTTCTTCTCCGCGGTGGTGGGTATTCGAATCAGAGAATATGATGTTTACACCACCCGAACTTACCCGGGTTCCTGTTCCAGGGCGCTCTTCGTAATATTCGTTCCAGCGGATTACATCTTCAATCGCAAACGAATCCTGGTTGCGGTTATAATCACTGGCATCAGCGTCTTTATATTTAGGACCAGCGCCGTTTATGTGATAAGGAGGGGAGAATTCATCCCAATATTTTCGCAGGGCTTCATCTCTTGAATACTCCATAGACCATACGGGTTTAGTTGCACTTTTATTGATGTACAACATTTCGCCTCCATATTCCGCTTCAGGGATATCGAGCATTTCTCTCGAACCGATGGCCCTGCCGCCGTTTGGATCATACAGATTTCTGATGTCTTTCATTTCCTGCATGTGCGCTGCACTGATCGATTCGTTTCCACATTCGTAAAAAACGATACTCGGGTTGTTGCGGTTGTAAATAATGGCATCTGTCATTACTGTTTTCCGCTGATCCCAACGGGTTCCGGTTACATCTTTTTCCGAATCTCCGGCAGGCATCGCCTGGATCAAACCAACACGATCGCATGATTCGATATCCTGTTTCCAGGGCGTTATGTGCATCCAGCGTACCAAATTGGCATTGCTTTCTACCATTAATTGGTTGCTATAATCGCTTAGCCATGGTGGTACCGATAAGCCAATTGCAGGCCACTCGTTGCTGCTGCGCTGGGCATAGCCCTTCATCATCATTACCCGGTCGTTTAAGTAAACCATCCCGTTTTTAAATGCTGTTTTTCTAAAGCCGGTTTTGGTTTTAACCTCGTCGATAACCTGGTCTGCCGATTTTAACCTGGAGGTAACGGTATACAGATAACCATAACCCCAACTCCAGAAGTTTAAGTCGTTTACCAATGCCTGTGCTTTTAAGGTTAACGTATCGCCCGCTTTGATAGGGGTTTCTGCAGATTTAAAAGTTTTAACAATTTTTCCATCAAGGTCTTTTAATTCTACCTCGTAAACCAGTTTTTGATCTGTTGCACTTTCGTTTTTGACCTGCGATTCGGAAACAATCACCGCCGATTTACCTTTAATATCAAAATCCTTCGCGTAACAGTAGTTACCAGTGGTTTTTAAGGTCGAATAAAGTGGGAGTGTCTGGTATACCTGACCTGTTACATGCAGGCGTACGTTTTTCGATATCCCACCATAATTGGCATTAAAGTTTTTATCGTTCCATTGATAGCCAGAATTGGTCGCCTTTTCTCTGTAGTTCCAGGCATTATCGATCCTAACTGCAATTACATTTTCTTTGTTTTGATTGATTAAAGCGCTAATGTCAAACCCGAAAGCCATTACGCCATTTTCATGCCGACCAATAAACTTTCCGTTCAGGTAAAATTCACCGGCCTGCCTGATGCCTTCAAATTCGAGGAATATTTTATTGTTTGCATTGATTTCTGAAATGGTGAAATGCTTGCGGTACCAGGCAATACCAGTTGATAAATCTTCTATCGATTTTTTAAAGGCCTCATCTTCGTTCCAGGCATAGGGTAGGGTAATGGCTTTCCATGTTTTGTCGTCAAAATCGCTACTTTCTGCACCAGGTAAATCGCCAACATAAAGTTTCCATCCAGGATTAAAATTGTAGGTTTTTCTGTGCGTCGCAGGTTGCTGTGCCAGAGCAACAACAGGCAGTAGGGCAACCATTAAGAAAAGGTAAATGTGCTTCATTATATTGGTTAGGGTTTTAATTGAATAGGTAAGGGTTTGTCACGGTTGCAGCTGATTTCGCCATTCAGGTATTCCAGTTCGGCCAGTTGAATTACACTTCTTCTCGTTGTTGCGTTGTCAACGCCTTTATTTTCAGGTGTTCGGCCTGGATGGGTAAAATAGTAAATATAAGCTTTATCTCCGTTCACCACCACATCGGCATGACCACCCATTACACCATCATCGGTTCCTTTTCCGGGTTCCTGTAAAATATTTTTAGGCTGGCGTTTCCAGCTGAGGAGATCGGTTGAAGAATACAGGCCAAGGCCGTTCCAGTTGTCGACCACCATCCAATAGGTGTTTTTCCAATAAAATACTTTTGGACCTTCACAGCCTTTATCGCCAATCAGTTTTTTGCCGTTATCTTCCCAATGGTACAAATCTTTACTATCGGCATAATAGATCGATTTGCCTGCCATTTCATTATTATAATACATGCGCCAGCCCTTATTATCAGGCAGCTTAAACACACAGGCATCAATACAGCGGTCGGAAGCAAGCTTTAATTTAGATTCGAATTTCCAGTTGATGAGGTTTTTGCTGGTCAGGTGAACCATGTACCTTGGATGACGCCAATCTTTAAAAACGCCTGGTACATAGGTTAAATACATGTGGTATATCCCTTTATTTTCGATTACTTCAGGCGCCCAATGGGTATAATCGGTTAACCGGTATTGAATATCGCAGGTGTCACGGTATTTCCATATTACACCATCTTTCGATTCGGCAATGCCAATCCTTGTGCCATGCACCCAGCTTACCCCATCTAAATTTTTTTCGTTAGCCCTGCGGTTGGTATAAAACATAAACCATTTTTTTTCTCCTTTATTCCAGATCACCACCGGATCGGCAGCGCCATCGTAAACAGGATCACTGTACAATGGTTTGGGAACGGCTTGTACTTTATTGCTTTTTTGGCCAAAGGCGTATATCGAAAATAACATCAAACAGGCAAGCAAGATTTTCTTCATCTCTGAATTCGTAATTAAATGGACTTCTTCTATTTCACAGGGAAATGAAGCACCATTAATAAAAAGGAAATATTTGGTTAAATAGTTTAAACGAGTTTAGCGTTTAAAATTGAGAGCGCCATCCTGCTCTATCCTGTAGAAAATGGCCAGAACACATGTAAGCGGCTTTAAATGCTTTTCAAACGTTTGAAATTATGGTTTCGTGGCTGATATTGAGCGGTAACAAATACAATACGAAGTAGAGGGAGGGGGGAAAGGTTGCATCATAAGTTAATTTCTCATCAGATGCTGTCATGTTAGGTCCTGTCGAAACAATCAAAAGTGTTTAAAACAAGTCTTTCGACAAGCTCAGGATGACAAAACTATATTTATAATGCAACCTTTTTTATAGCCTAAACTGATTACCAGCCAGGGTTTTGCATCGCCTGTTTTTGCTCCGCAGTTAAAGGCTCGCCACCAATTTTAAGTACATCCAAGAAACTTTGAGGGATAGGGCGCAGGTAATGTTTGCCTTCTAGCGGTTTAGCTTCCAGGTTAAACGCAGCGGTACGTGCCACTAATGTTTTGGTGCGGGCCAGGTCTTCCCATCTCATCAATTCGCCCATCAATTCTCTGGAGCGTTCATCCAAGATAAAGGCTTTGAATTTATCTGCATTCGAGCTTGCACCAACTTTATCATAAAAATCTTTGCTGGAGTTAAAAATATCAGCCTCACTATTTAAATGCATCGAAGATAATGTATTGGTGGTGGTTACCGGAATATTGTTCGATTCGAAATAAGTGTTTTTGTCTGAATAGGAAACAATTGCAGAAGTAACCGCAGGATTGGTTTTATAAGCAATTCCACCATCAACGTAAGAAGAACGGTCTTCTCCGTCTTTATAGGCAGCGCGATCGCGAACCGTATTTAGGTAAGGAATGGCCTGAGCATACTGACCTAATCGTCCGTAAGCTTCTGCTGCAATTAAATAGGTCTCGGCAAGGCGGGCCAGAATTCCGTCACGCTGGCCGAACTGTGAGGCAACAAGGTTTCTGGAACCATCCATAAATTTAGATAAAGCCACATACTGGTTCACACCGTAATTGCCATGGGCATTTAAGTAACTTTGTGGTTGGCCGGCAAAATACCTTACAAACATAGATGGTTTGCGGCGGGCCAGATCGGTTGGTAAAGCAGGATCGGCCTTATCAACTATTGGTGTATATCGGGTATCGCCGGCATTGTTTACAATATACAAAACAGCCTCTTCGCCCAATGCAAATTTTGGTTGCCCTTCCTGTGCTGGAGTAGGTGCACTGCCTTTAACCCATTTTGGGATACTGGCTGCATTATTGGATACATAACGTGTTTTGAAGCTTTTCCAGAATCTCGAGTCATTCACACGGTCAAAAACATCCAAAGCATAATCTGTCGATCTCATGCGCTGAAATTCGCGTCCGCCTGCTATATCGCGTATCATTCCCGGAAGGGTTTGGTAAATGGATGGATAATACAAATGTATTTGGTTACCATATCTTCCCTGGGTTGCGGTATTGTTCGAAAACTGGGCAGCCAGGATAACTTCACGGTTGGTTTCGTTTGCACCATCAACTGTGGTGAAGTTCCAAAGATCGCTATAGTTAGTGGCCAGGCTATGCTGGCCGCTGCCAATTACTAAATCAGCATATTTAATCGCATTTTGCAGATCGGCTGTTTTAGTATCGCCATTCCAGTCGTTGTTCATTTCACTTGCCCGGAACAGATAAGCCTTCGCCAGAAAGTGAGCAGCTGCCCATTTGGTAATTCTTCCTCTTTCTGCAGGAACTGATGGGAGCAGGTTATAGGCTTGTGTAAAATCCTGAATGACCTGTTCGTATACTTCTTTAGCCGAATTCCTTGTAAAATCTTCTTTAATGGTTTCTAATGATTCGAGCTGTAGAGGCACACCTCCATATTGTTTAACCAGTTTAAAATAATCGAAGGCACGCATAAAATAACCTTCTCCCAGGCGGATATTTTTATTGGCCCCGGTATAATAAATAGGTACATTTTTAATCACAATATTGGCCGAATTAATATTGGTGTACATGTTGTCAAAAACAGCCTGCACATCTACATTTAGCGAATTTAAGGTTCCATCATAGGAGTTCCACATTTGCTCGGTTCTGTCGCCACCTACGGTAAACTCATCAACCCCGTAATTGGTGCTGGTGTAAGCCCAGGTATAATTAAAATGGAATTTTAAACTTTGGTACATACCTATAACCAGGCCATCTAATCCCTCTGTTTTTTGAAAATCGGATGTATTGCGCGAGTTGATCACTTCTTCATCCAGGAAACTTTTTTTACAGGAAGTGGGGAACACCATTAAGCTTCCTAACAAAGCCACTCCTGATATTATATTTATAATCTTTTTCATAATCAATATTTTTACACTCTGTTAGAAACTTGCGTTAATGCCAAATACCACACCTCTGTTAAAAGTGGAACCACCCAAATCCGGATCGATCCATTTTATCTTAGAATAAATTAAACCCGGATTAACCATCTGGGCATAAACCCGTAATCTGGATAGTGTTAATTTTTTGGTGATGTTGTCGGCAAAATTATAGCCCAAGGATATATTTCTAACCTTGATAAAAGACCCATCCTGATAGTTCATCGAACTTTTAAACTGATCGCCCGCTGCACTACCATAATTAGGTGCAGGATAATCGTTGGTTGGGTTGGTAGGTGTCCAGTAATCTAATACACGTTGTGCAAAACGGCCCTGTAATGATTCGGCGCCCGTTGCGATCAGGAAATTATATCTGGCAATAATAAAAACAGATAAATCGAAACCTTTGTAGTTAAACGTGTTGGTAATACCACCGCTCCAGCTTGGTGTATAACGGCCTAATACCTGACGGTCGCTGTTGGCATCAATTTTATGATCGTTATTTAAATCCCTTATTTTAATGCTTCCTGGTTTAAAACTGGTTCCATTGGCATTAAATAAGGCTATTTCTTTTAAATCATCAGGTGTATCTTGCCAAATGCCATCTTTAACATAATCGTATGCTACACTGATCCCGTTTCCGATAAAGAAAAGATCGGCAACCATGTCGCCACCATTCAGTTTAACAATCTCGTCTCTGCTGGTCGAAAAATTCAGGGTAGATTCCCAGCTAAAATCTTTTGTTCTAACGTTAACCGTATTTAAAGTTAAATCGAGGCCTTTGTTTTTAGTTGAGCCAATGTTATCATAAGAGGTAGGATAGCCGTTTATGATATTGATTTTTTTGAGTAAAATTAAATCGGTGGTTTTAGATTTATAAAGATCTAATGAACCGCTTATTCTTCCTTGCAGCAGGTCGAAATCGAGACCTAAATTATATTGTTGGGTTTTTTCCCAGCTTAACAATTTGTTTGGGAATGAAATTGGGTTTGCCAAAGAAGCATCTGATGCCACGTAACCGATTTGTGCAGCACTGCCAAAGGTATAGGTTAAGGGTTGCAAAAGACCCAATGTACTACCAATATCTACGGATGAGTTACCGGTACTACCCATGCCAAGCCTTAATTTCAATTGGCTTACCCATTTAATGTTTTTCATAAAATCTTCCTGATCCATGCGCCAAGCCAGGGCTGCTGAGGGGAAAAAATCCCACTTGTTGCCTTCTGCTAACTGCGATGCCCCATCGGAACGTAACGATGCGGTTAAGAGGTATTTACTATCAAAACTATAGTTTACCCTGGCCATATACGATTCAAGTGTTGATTTTCTAAAATCAGTATCAAATCCATCCAGTGCGGTAATACTTCCTGCCCTTAATCCATACCAGAGTGGGGCAATCAAATTTATTTTACTGCCTGTTAGAGATGAAGATTCATCTTGAAACAGTGAAGAACTCTGCAATAAGGTTACTCCAAAACTGTGTTTATTAATGGTTTTGTCGTAATACAATAAATGATCGAGGGTATAGGCAAACTTATTGCTCTGGTTTAACTGTGCATAATTGTTCACCGAACCCGGTATGCCTGCATCGCGGTTTACCGATTTTGCATCCTGGTATTTTCCGTTATAGAAATTAGAAAAATCAGGGCCAAAATTGATCCGGTATTTTAATCCTTTTACAATGTTTACTTCAGCAAAAGCCGAACCTAATGCCCTTAGGGTTTTACGGAGATTAATGTTGTAATCGGCCTCCAGAATTGGATTCTGAATATTGATATCACCTCCCGGCAGGTTAATTCTATTGCCGCTCGGATCGTAAGGGATAGCCATAGGAAGCATACCCCTTGCAGCCGCATAAATATTACCAGCGCCCGAAGCACTGGCTGCAACGAAACCATAGTTTTGAAGGCTATAGGTGGTGGTGATGTTAAGTCCCATTTTAAACCATTTCACCGGATTAATTTCTACACTTAATTTACCACTATATCTTTCAAAATCCTGACCCAGCTGTGTGCCGGTTTGGTTCAGGTAGCCGAATGATCCATATGCTTTCATTTTTTCGGTACCACCACTTACACTTAATACATGATCCTGGGTAATTCCGGTTCGGGTAACCAGATCGCCCCAATCGGTAGTCGGCACCAAACTGCCATCATAAACACCATTTGCCCAACCCTTTTCGATGTTCTCGAGTACGTAAGGGTCTCCGGCGAAAATTTCCCTGTCTTTCGCCAAAGTCGCTACAGTTGGATATTTCCTGGTATCACTGGCTGGTAATGCCCTAAATGCATCGCGGCGAAACTCAATATATTGTGCCGAATTCATCATTTCCATCCTGTCGTTTAACGTTTCGATGGTTGCCGTTCCCACATAATCCATGGTTAACCTTCCGGTTTTACCTTTTTTGGTGGTTACCAGTACAACGCCATTGGCACCTCTCGATCCATAAATGGCCGTTGCAGAGGCATCCTTTAAAATGTCGATATTTTCGATGTCGTTAGGGTTAATGGCATCGATCCCACCAGCTTGCAGCGGAATACCATCTACCACGAACAAAGGGGAGTTACTGGCTTTTAATGACCTAAGGCCACGGATTTTAATATCTCCAACCTGACCCGGGCGTTCATTAGAGGTAATATCTACACCTGCCGCTTTGCCCTGCATGGCTTGTAAGGCATTGGTTACAGGTCTCGATCTGATTTCTTTAGCGCCAACACTTACAACAGCTCCGGTTAAATCACTTTTCTTTACCGTATTATATCCCACGACTACAACTTCTTCGAGGTCATTTGTCGAACTCTTTAATTGAATGCTAATCGTTGTTTTTCCTTCAACGGGTACTTCCTGTGTGGTGTAACCGATATACGAAACCACCAAAACCGGGTTGCTCACCGTTGATGGAATAGTAATGGAAAAAGCACCGTTGGCATCGGTAGAGGCCACCAGCGTAGTACCCTTCAGTCTGATGCTCACACCAACTAAGGTTTCACCTTTTTCGTCAACAATTTTTCCTTTCAAGACTACGTCTCGTTTGCTCATTGAGCTGTTTGTAGTTACCGTTGAAAGTGCTGCTTTTCGATGACTGGAAGCTGCATTTGCAGTGCTCGCCACACACAGCAGGCAGAATACAGACATACCCGTAAGCAGGATTTTCTGGTGTGAAAAGCCTTTTCGTTGCTTAAGTTTTTCTGGATAAAAATTAAGATCCATAATTTTATTGGTTTTGTAAATATTTGGTTAGTTGGCCAAATAGCATATTAGATGTATGTGCTATCTGTTTTGAGGGCATATGATTAGGCAATTAATCCATTGTTTTTTGGATGCATGACCTGGTTGTACGATGAAAAATGAGTTAGTTTTTAATGTTTTGGCTATGATTGCTTTTCTTTTGTCTTACGTCTTTAAAAGACCATAAAGAGGTAATTTGATGCAAACGATTGCATTTTGCTGGTGTAATTTTTCTTGCTCATATAGGTATTGATTATACTTGGTTATACGAGATTAGAACTTTTATTTGGGTAATCCGTCCTGCTCTATCCTGTAGGAGGGATCTGATCTGCGAAATAAAAGATAAAGAATGATGTAAAGAGCAGTGTGTTCGGTCTGTTGTACCGGAGAAAATCGTTAAAAACAAAGACAGGCCATCCGGCACTGCCTCTGAGTCATTAACTAAAATTAAATCAACGCTGGCGGTTTAACGCTACCCGACCTGTTTATTGAAAAGCGTTTAATCCGCTTATTAAGAATTTTTTATAATTGGCTACTTCGAAATCTGCCCCCTGCGGTTGGGCCAGTAGGGTTTCTGTTTTAGGATCGAGCAGTACATAAAAAGGCTGTGAATTGGACTGGAATTTCCTGGCCTGCAGATCGCTCCATTTTTTGCCAATCGTATTGAGTTTTCTTCCCTCCGGGCTAATCACTACATCATCCGGGGCCAGTTCCGATTTATCATCCACATATAACTGGATCAGTACATAATCATCGTTGATCATTTTATATACCTCTTTGTCGGGCCAAACATTGGCTTCCATTTTCCTGCAGTTTACACAGGCACGCCCGGTAAAATCGATTAAAACAGGTTTGTTTAATTTTTTTGCTGCGGCCAAACCTTCATTATAATCGAAATAGGCGTTCAGCTTCAACGGTGCATGAAATTTATCTGCGTATTTATGTGGACCGTCATTTGTGGTTTGTTTTCCGGCTAACAAGCTGGCCGTATACAGATCGAAATCCTGTGTTTCCTGTGGTGGGAGGAATGCCGATACGCTACGTAAAGGTGCACCCCACATGCCTGGGATAAGGTATATGGTAAAAGCCAAGACTATGGTGGCCAGAAAAAGCCTCGGTACGGAGATAAATGCCAGCGGACTATCATGCGAAAACTTCAGTTTGCCCAAAAGATAGATGCCCATCATCCCAAAAATGACGATCCAGAGGCTTAAGAATATTTCGCGGTCAAACCATTCCCAGTGGTAGGCGAGATCTACATTGCTTAAAAATTTTAGCGCAAAGGCGAGCTCCAGAAAACCCAACACCACTTTTACACTATTTAACCAGCCACCAGATTTGGGCAGTTTGTTCATGGCCGATGGAAATAACGCAAATAAAGCAAAAGGAATAGCGAGTGCCAAAGAGAAGCCAAACATGCCTATGGCCGGGCCCAACAAAGCTCCGGTGGTTGCTGCCTGTACCAGTAAAGTGCCAATAATAGGGCCAGTGCAGGAGAAAGATACCAGAGCCAATGTTCCGGCCATGAAAAATAATCCTGCAAGGCCTCCTTTATCCGAATTGGCGTCCATTTTATTCACCCAGGAAGAGGGAAGGGTAATTTCGAATGCGCCTAAAAATGAAGCCGCAAAAACAACCAGCAGTAAGAAGAAAAAGAAATTGAATATACCATTCGTAGACAGGCTGTTCAGGGCATCGGCACCAAAAATTACCGTTACCAAAAGGCCAAGCACCACATAAATGAGGATGATGAAAAAGCCATAAAGTGCTGCACGCCGAAAAGCCTTTCCTTTTTCTGATCCTTTGGTAAAGAAACTTACGGTTAAGGGCAGCATGGGAAAGATGCAGGGCATCAGCAAGGCGGCTAAACCGCCAACAAAACCTGCAATAAAAATTCCCCACAGGGTTTTGTGTTCTTCTTTTTGTGGAGCAATAGTTTTTTGAACAGTTGCAGGTGTACTAACGGTTGTTTTCAGATTAGAATCGACCGCTTTAACTGTGCTGTCAGCTGTTTCAGGTTTAATCTCTGTAAAAGTTAAGTCATCGGTATTGGTGCTGTCTTGTGCATATCCATTTAAGGATATTGCACAACCTAACAGCAAGCCGAGACAGATTTTTTTTAAGGATATCATATGCGCTGCCAAACTTATTTTACGGGAATGCTAAAATCTACCTGTTCTGGTGGCAAACATTGTTTGTCATCGCATACCATGAACTCGACGCTACCTTTAACAGTCGCGGTTTTGCCTTTTAACTTGACCTTTTGCTGGAATATTACCGATTTTTCGAAATAACTCACATCCATTTTAAAGGTAGATTCGTACTTGGTAACTGCTTTTGGTTCGGTTGTGTACCCAACTAAGCTATAAGTACCCGATGATGGAAAGGTAAAGGTTGTTTTAACCGGACCACCATCCTTAACAAATTGCGAATAGAGGTGCCAGCCCTGGTCTACAGTAGCTTTTATAAATAGAGTGGCCGTAGTAGCGCTTGTTCTTTTTGCGGCGTAACTCCAGGTTACGGGTTTTAAAATCTGGCTGTATGCGCTGATGCTGATTAGGCATATCGCACATAATAAAAAGGTGATTTTTTTCATGTTGTGGTTTATTGGTTTATTTATTATTAATGTAATCTGCTAAAGGCCTGGTAATCGATAAAATCGACTTCAGGTGTGAGGTATCCGGCTTTAACAGGTTCTACCTTCATTAAATCGGTACTTAAATATTTTTTATTACTGTCAGAAAAGATGGTCACTACACAGCTGTCTGCACCCATTTTTTGCTGTTGTTTGATGGCCCCGATTACATTTGCACCTGAAGATATGCCTACGGCCAGTCCCAGTTTTTCGGCGAGTTTTTGTGCCATCAGGATGGCATCGCCATCGTTTACCTGCAGCACTTCATCCAATTCGTTCAATTTGACTATTTCGGGGATAAATTCATCCGAAATGCCCTGGATCCTGTGGCTGCCCACTTTATAACCAGTAGTTAAGGTTGGCGATTCGGCGGGTTCTAATGGATGTATTTTAATATCTGCATTTTGTTTTCTTAAGAAATTCCCTACGCCCATAATGGTTCCTCCGGTACCTACTCCGGCAACGAATGCATCAGGTGAAAGGTTTTTCAGTCGTAACTGCTCCCAGATTTCCTTACCCGTGGTATGTTCGTGTGCTTCAGGATTGGCAATATTCTCGAACTGCTTAGGCAGGAAAATATTTGGATCGCTTGCGGCCATCTTTTCTGCAAGTTTAATGCTGCCGATAAAACCACCTTCTTCTTTGCTCACCAGAATAATTTCTGCGCCTAAACTTTTAATAATGTCCATGCGCTCCTTACTTAACCAGTTTGGCATAATGATGGTAACCGGATGCCCCAAAGCCTTGCCAATGGCAGCAAAAGCAATTCCGGTATTTCCACTGGTTGCCTCAACAATCCGGTCTCCAGCTTTAATTTTACCTTCGGCATAAGCTTTTTTTAAGGTATAAAGTGCCATCCGGTCTTTAATACTACCCGTTAGGTTGTAGTGTTCGCATTTAACATAAATTTTGCCCAGGCTACCTTGATAGGTGTAGGTGAGTTCGAGCATAGGCGTATTACCAACCAGAAGTGATAAATGTTCAAATTTTCCCTCCATAGCAGAAGTCATTTTATTTCTTGTTAATGTGGTCATGGCTGTTGATTAGATCGGATAGCAATGCTTATTTTGATCGGTTTTTTATTTCGGTAAAACTCAGTATTATAATTTTTTATGTCAATACATGTTGTTTTTTACAGAAAATTTCTGCTTTTTTGATCATTATATAATTTTTATTTCAGTTTGAACTGATTTTTTTAACATCCATTATATCTTTTTTCAATTTATTCACCTAGATGACACACGGAGATTTAGACCAGGTTGATGTAGAAATATTAAAATTGCTGCAACATGATGCCGCTTTAACCAATAAAGAGGTATCATTGAAGTTGCATAAATCTATCGCTACCATCCACGAACGCATCAGAAGATTAAAGGAGCAGGGCTACATTAAAAGAATTGTAGCGATTCTTGACCGGAAAAAAATCAACAGAAATCTGATTGCCTTTTCGCATGTATTACTGAAAGAGCATACCGCTAAAACCCTGATCGAATTCGAAACTGAAGTTTCTAAGTTTGGTGAGGTTATGGAATGTTTGCAAATGACAGGCGCACATGATTTCATTCTCCGTATTGCCACAAAAGATATGGATGATTACCACGAATTCTTGCGGAACAAACTGGCAACACTGCCCAATATTACCACCGTTCAAAGTTATTTTGTCCTCTCAGAGCCTAAAAGCGAAACGGCTTATCCTTTGTAGTGTTGGTTTTTGGTTTATTGGTCATTGGTTTATTGGTGATTAGTCATTGGTTAGGGGTTAATTGTGTAAGTCGGTTAACTGGTTATGGTCTCATAGACTCTGGACTCCCGACTTCAGACTTTGGACTTCGGACTCTCAACTTCGAACTCCCGACTAATCCCAATAATTCTTACCTTTATTTCCAGCCATGGATCCCAAAGAAATACTGAAAGCGCATATTTCAAAAACTGCTACATTAACCGACGAGCAGTTCGACTATTTGTTTTCCCATTTCACGCTGCGGTCTTTTAAAAAAGGGCAGGCTATCATTAGCGAGGGAGATAAGGTCGATCACGAATATTTTGTGGTTTCTGGTTGTTTGAAAGCTTTTTTTATCAACGATGAAATCAAGATGTATATCCTGCAGTTTGCCATGCCTACCTGGTGGACTTCAGATTATGGCGCCCTGTATAATCATACCCGTGCAACCATCAGCGTAGATTGCATTAGCGATGCGGAGGTATTATGCCTATCTAACGATAACCGCGAAAAAGTCTGTAGCGAAATCCATCAGGCTGAGCATTTTTTCCGCTGGAGAACAAACAGGGGATATCTGGCTTCGCAAAAAAGGCTGTTATCTTTTATGAATAACGATACCAAAGCCCGTTACGAAGAACTTTTGACCATGTATCCTCAACTCTATAATCTCGTACCCAAACATTTAATTGCTGCTTATTTGGGTGTTTCGAGAGAAACCCTGAGCAGGCTTTACAACGCACACAAATAAGGCTTGCAGAATGTGATGTAGATCACCTAAGTCCCGTAAATTTCCTCCTTTACTTTGTGTTGTCAAATCACTAACGATTGATAAACAAAGAAATGGAAACTACAAAATTTGAAATTGTAAGCGCTCAAAGCAGTATCAACTGGACCGGTAAAAAAGTAACCGGAGCGCATAATGGAACTATAGCCATTAAATCGGGTACATTAACTTTAAACGATGGTAAACTCAGCAATGGGAACTTTATTATCGATACCACGTCCATCATCATATTGGATGTGACCGACCCTGCCACCAACGCACAGTTCGCCGGACATTTATTCTCTGAAGATTTTTTCGCCACTGATCAATTCCCGGAAGCCACATTTATGATCACAGCCGTTGATCAAACCAATGAAGATAATACGGTAATTACCGGCGATTTAACCATTAAAGGCATTACGCATGCAGTAATTTTTGCAGCAGATGTTGTGGTTAATGGAAATACGTTAACCGCTTCTGGTAAAATCTTTATTGATCGTACGAAGTACAACATGAAATTCAGATCAGGTAACTTTTTCACCAACCTTGGCGATAACCTGATCTATAATGAATTTGAGCTCGACGTAAAATTAACCGCGTCATTAACTATTTAATCGAAGAGCCATGCCATACGTAAAAATAGAAGTAACCCGCGAAGGCGTTACACGCGAACAAAAACAGACTTTAATTAGTGGGATCACCAAACTGATTAGTGAGGTATTGGATAAAGATCCAAAACTTACGCATATCGTAATTCAAGAAATCGAGCTGGATGATTGGGGCTATGCAGGCGAACAGGTATCGGTATTACGCAAAAAAGGAATAACAGCAAACAGGAAATAATCAACATCATGAAAACACTAACCATCATCATAACAGGCGCATCAACAGGTATTGGTCGTGCCATTGCAGCTTTATTTTTAAAACAAGGACACAATGTTGTAATCAATTCGGCTAATGAAAGCAATTTAATTAGGGCTTTCAACGAATTAGGGGCGCAGCATCAATTGGCCATGGTAGCTGGCGATATCAGTAAAGCTACTACTGGTCAACTATTGGTAGAAACTGCGGTAGCGCGTTTTGGTACTGTAGATGTGCTGGTAAACAATGCCGGTATTTTTGAACCAAAAGCATTTCTGGAAGTAGACGAAGCGCATTTAGATAGCTTTTTGAATATCAATTTGAAGGGTACTTTCTTTACCAGCCAAGCCGCTATAGCCCAAATGTTAAAACAGGATGGAGGCTCCATCATTAACATCGGAACCGTATTGGTAGACCATGCCATTGGAGGTTTTCCGGCAACAGCACCGATTTCGAGTAAAGGGGGCATCCATGCTTTGACCAAACAACTGGCTGCCGAGTTTGGTAAAAATAATATCCGCGTAAATGGTATCGCACCAGGCATTATCAGAAGCCCGTTACAGGAGAAAAATGGCATTAGTAATGCCGATGACCTTGCTGGTTTACATTTGCTGAACCGCATTGGCGAAACGCAGGATGTTGCTCAGCTCGCCCTGTACCTGGCAGAAAGTAATTTCGTAACCGGCGAAATCATCAATCTGGATGGAGGTCATGTAGCGGGTCATCATATGGGCTAAGTATAAAATTTAAAGCAATAACCAGGTATGCAAAGGAAAAGAATCAGCCCGAGCATACCTTAAAAATTAAAACCATGAACAATTACACCGAAAACGCAAATGCAATAGCAGAGGTACTGTCATCTTATTTTAAGGGAGTTTTTAATGGAGACACCGCACTGCTCAGGAAAATATTTCACCCGCAGTCTATATTGGCTGGTGATGTAAATGGCCTTCCATATTTTAAAACGCTTGATGAATATTTAGAAGGGGTTGCTAGCCGTAAAAGTCCGCAGGAGCTTAATGAAACATTCCGTATGGAAATATTGTCGATAGAAATTATCAATTCTATTGCAATTGCCAAAGTTCATCTGCCTATTTTTGATTTTAATTATTACGATCTTTTATCATTAAATCTAACTGATCGGGGATGGGTGATTGTGAATAAATTATTAACCAACGTAAAAATTTATTAGGATGTGGAATAGAACTAAAATAACCGAACTTTTAAAGATCGAATATCCCATTTTATTAGGTCCAATGGGCGGTGGATTTTCGACGCCCGAGCTTTTAGCGGCTGTATCAAACGCTGGTGGTTTGGGCAGCCTCGGCGCTTATACCTTAAGTCCTGAAGAAATTATCGAAAGTGATCAGCGCATCAAAACAAAAACAGATAAACCATACAACATTAACTTATGGGTAAATGATGTCGATGAACGATTAGTTAATTATCCATCAGAAAAAATAGAAAAAGTTAAAAGATTATTTAAACCTTTTTTTGATGAATTGAGCATCCCGATGCCTGATCTGGATACCCATATCCCTTCGAAATTTTTGAGACAGGTAGAAACCGTTTTTGAGCTGAAACCTGCTGTATTTAGTTTTATTTTCGGCATACCTTCAAAGGAAATATTAAACGAAGCGCGAAAATTAGGCATTAAAACAGTTGGTGCGGCAACCACATTAGATGAGGCTTTGGCATTGGAAGAAGCCCAGGTTGACGCCATTGTAGCAACGGGATTTGAAGCAGGCGGACATCGTCCTTCATTTCTTAAGCCAGCTGATGAATCATTAACAGGAACTTTTTCATTGATCCAGCAGGTAAAGGCGAAAACAAAAACACCCATAATTGCTGCGGGCGGTATTGCTGATAGTAAGGGGATACGTGCAGCACTAAGCCTTGGTGCAGATGCGGTTCAAATTGGCACCGCCTTTTTAGTAACCGACGAATCTAATGCCACGCCCATGCACAAGGCAAAACTTTTCTCTGATGAATCAAAAAACACAGTACTTTCTAAATCATTAACCGGGAGAATGGGCCGGATGATTGCTAACCGGATATCCACCGCGATTAACTATGAAACTGAGGTATTGCCCTTTCCATTGCAAACGCGGTTAATGGGGCCGTTAAGAGCCGCTGCTATTGAACAGGGAAAAACAGATATGTACAATTTCTGGTCGGGACAAAACGCGGTAAACTTAAAATATACTTCTGCAAGAGAATTAATGGGAGCGTTGATTAGGGAGATGGGGGTAGTTCGTTAGTCATTGGTTCATTAGTTCATTGGTCATTGGTTCATTTGTTCATTGGTCATTAGTTCATTGGTCATTAGTTTATTGGTCATTGGTCATTGGTTCATTGCTCATTGGTTCATTGGAAACTGATAACTATAAACTGAGGACTGCAAACTGATAACTGTTTCTTCCCTCATTTCCTTATTTTGTCTCTTCAGTAAGGCAACTTTTATGCTACATTGCGAAAAATATGTAAATTGAGCCGTTATTTTTTTGCTTAGTATTGCAGAGATATCCTTATTCTAATGAAACCTGATAATTTTCAACTATGGCCTGATAGTTTGCTTGTTAGCGATATGCAAAGCAATGACCGGTCTGCGTTCGAAAAAATCTACAACAGGTACTGGAGCAAGTTATATTTATCAGCCTATCATATTTTGCGCAATAAAGAGGCCTCTGAAGATATTATACAAGAAATATTCGTGAGCCTTTGGTTAAAACGTGCACATACTTCAGTCGATAACCTGAATAATTATCTGTTTACTTCAGTTCGTTTTCAGGTATTTAAGGCCATCAGAGACGGGAAATTACGCACCGATTTACTTCATGATACCGAACTTCTGGTAAGTCCGCACAATGCTGAAAATACCTTTGCCGAAAAAGAAATTGCACAACGCTTAGACGAGAGTATTGAGCAGTTACCGCAGAAATGTAAAGAAATTTTTATCCTGAGCAGAAAGGAACACCTTAGTGTAAAAGAAATTGCAGACCGCTTAAACATTTCACCAAAAACGGTAGAAAACCAGATTACCATTGCATTACGCCGCCTGCGCACCGATATGGGCGAATTCTTATTTTGGGCCATCCTCTTACTGGCCGGCATTTGGGGGAAATAAGTCAACACTCAGCTTATATTCGAAACAATTTCAATCCAATTGTTTACCATTACTTAACTTTGTTTAATTTTAATTTGCTGTTATATAGCTTGTTATATAAAATGTGAAATTTCTTTTGGGGGATGTTACCCATTTTAGGTACATACACCAAACCAGAAACGATTGAAAAAAGCAGAATTAATAAGATTAACAGAAAAATATGTAGCCGGTACAGCCAGTGAGGAAGAACGCCTGAAGTTAGAATCCTGGTACAATAATCAATTGGACCTAAAAAGTTTGACTGGTGAGAAACAGATTGATGAAGAGGAGCAGACTGAAGTGGGCGAAAAGATTTTTAATAAAATTAATCAACAGATAGATCAGCAAGAGATAAAACGTCCTAACCGGTATTTTTATCGCTTAGCTGTTGCCGCATCATTCATTGCCGTTTTAGGATTTGGCTGGTTTCTTTTGAGTGAACGTACGGATGTTAAAAAAATAAATACATCAGCCAGCTTAATCAAACCTGGAGGTAACAAAGCCTTTTTAACACTTGCTGATGGAACTAAAATCAATTTAGACCAGGCGGTAAACGGTACAATAGCTAAACAGGAGGGGATCCAAATTACCAAAACAGCCGACGGTCAATTAATTTATACCATTTTAGAAAATAAATCAGGCTCAGCGAAGCCGGGTTTTAACACCATCAGCACACCGGCTGGCGGCCAGTATCAGGTTACCCTTCCCGATGGAACTAAAGTTTGGTTAAATGCGCTGTCATCATTAAAATATCCGACCACATTTTTGGGTAAGTACAGAATGGTAGAGCTTGCCGGCGAAGGCTATTTTGAAGTAGCTAAAAATAAAAACAAGCCTTTTAAACTTAAAACAGCAAAACAAGAAATAAGTGTATTGGGTACACACTTTAATGTAAGTGCCTATGCAGACGATACAGAAGTTAAAACAACCCTGGTAGAAGGTGGTGTAGCGGTTAAAAACTTTAGTCCACTGGCTACAGGTTTATTAAAACCAGGACAGCAGGCCGTTTTTGAAAAGACGGGTTTCAAGGTGAGCAATGTGGATGTAGAAGAATATATCGCCTGGAAAAATGGCTTTTTCATGTTCAATAACGAAGACATTAAAGCAGCAATGCAAAAACTGGCCAGGTGGTACGATGTTGATATTGAGTACGTTGGCGATTTTGATGGAATTTATTTCGGAGGATCGTTTTCTAAACACAATAACCTGCAGGAAACCTTGAAAATTTTAGAATCAACAGATAAGTTTAAATTTAAAATAGAAGGAAGGAGGATTAAAATTTTAAAGTAAATATTAAGTTTTAATCTGAAAAACGGATTTCGAGTGCAATCGAAACCCGTTTAAAGCTTTAGATTAAAAAATTGTTCCAACAATAACCAAATAGTTAAAACATTGTAAATGTAATAGCAACTGCTATAAGCATTTAACTTAACCTAAAACCTAACAAATGTATGAAAATTTACGATTTTAATTTATACGGTAAAAGCTGTATAAAGAATAAAATTCTGTTATCTATGAAGCTAACCATATTATTGCTTTTTGTGGCCTTTTTACACGTTAATGCGGGCAGTTTTGCGCAAAAGAACATTACGCTTAACGAAAAAAACGCGTCATTACAAAAAGTGCTTAAAGCAATAAAAAGTCAAAGCGGCTATAATGTGTTTTTTATCCAGAGCGATTTAAAAAAGGCAAACATGGTGAGCATTGATATAAAAGATATGCCTTTAACTGAAGCTTTAAATCAATGCTTCAAAAATCAGCCATTAACTTATTCTATACAGGCCAATACGATTGTAGTTAAAGAAAGGCCTGCAAATATTGTCCCTGCCAATAAGCCTGAACAAAGTACACCTGTAAACAAGGTCATCGACGTGATTGGTACTATTTTAGATGAAATAGGCAAAGGTATACCTGGTGCCAGCATTAAAATAAAAGACAAAGAACAAGGCACGATGAGTGACGAAAGCGGAAACTTTAAATTGACTGGTGTAGCCGATGATGCCATTTTAGTTGTTTCTTATCTGGGTTATCAAACAAAAGAGGTAAAAGCATCAGCCACCGTAAAAGTTACTTTGGTGCCACAAAGCAATGATTTAAATGAGGTAGTAGTGGTCGCTTATGGTACACAGAAAAAATCGAGTTTAACAGGAGCAATTGCAACCATTACACCTAAACAATTAAAAGAGCGACCTGTAACCTCTATACAAAATGCATTACAGGGTATTTCCCCAGGTTTAACCATTTTGCAACGCCCTGGCGATGTAAGTGCAAGTGCTACAGGTGGTACTGCAGTAAATATTAGAGGAAGAAGCAGTTTGCAAGGTGCCGGTACCCCACTTTATATTATTGATGGTATTCCGGCCAGTTCGCAAGAATTTGCTACACTAAATCCAAATGATATTTCGGGCATGTCCGTACTAAAAGATGCATCTTCTGCAGCTTTATATGGCTCGAGAGCAGCTAATGGTGTGATTATGGTAACCACCAAAAGAGGTGGCGGAGAAAAAGCAACCATTGAGTTTAATGCCAATTACGGATGGCAATCGCCCACCCGTATTGCAAAATACTTAGGCTCGGTAGATTATACTACGCTTTATAATGAGGCGCTGACCAATGTTGGCCGTAGTCCAATGTACACACCAGCACAGATAGAGTTATACAGAAATGGTTCTCAACCAGATTTATATCCAAATACAGATTGGTATAAAGAAGTTTTAAGACCAAGTGCACCACAAGCAGATGTAAATTTAAATATCAATGCACCCGGAAAAGTTACCAGCAGTTATTTGGGTTTAAACTATTTAACTCAGGAATCGTTGATTCCAAACAAAGATCAGGACCGTTTTAATGCGAAATTAAATACGGAAACAAAGGTTATCGAGAATATTTTAAAGATTGGTACCAATATCTCTTTTATTAACCAGGCTTTCGATCGCTTGGGGAACTTAGCGTGGACAGAACTAAACCGTTCTTTGCCAACTACTGTTTTCCGTCAAAGCAATGGACAATGGGGATCGGTAAATAATGGTACTGTAGCCAGTAGCTCAATTCCATATCGTAACCAAGCCCGTATGATAGCTGAATCATCAAAAGGCAGTAACCGGAATAATTTGCTTCAAACTGCTGCGAATGCTACACTAACACCTTTAAAAGGTCTCTCAATAAATGGATTGGTTTCGTTAAAATTTACAAACAACAATAGCACGGCCTTTAACAATATCATGACGCCAATTAATAACTTTTTAACTGGTAATCCTATTGCGCTGCCTGCCGGACAAGGTACACAGAACGATTTAAGAGAGTATTGGTCTAAAAGAAAAGAATTGTTGGTTCAAGGTACTGCAGATTACGAGCGTACATTTGGAAAACATTATGGCAAGTTAACAGTAGGTGCGTCGCAAGAAAGTAATGTGCTTAGAAGCGCATTTCTTGGCAGAAGAAACTTTCCTAATAACGATTTAAGTACCATTATCAATGGTTCTGGTAACGGAGAAGATATTTTATCAGATAATAATAATGATGATATTATTGGCGGCGTTTTTGGCTTAGCCAATAGAACTGCTGCTGAAGAATGGTCAATGCGATCGATGTTTGGTCGTTTTAACTATGCTTTTAATGATAAATACCTGTTAGAAGTAAATGCCCGCATCGATTATTCTTCGCGTTTCCGTGAAGATGTGCGTAGAGCATTCTTTCCATCATTTTCTGCAGGATGGGTAGTTTCTAAAGAAGACTTTATGAAAAATATGACCTGGGTTGATAATTTAAAAATCCGGGGTTCTTATGGTTCATTAGGTAATCAGGACGTGGTTTCTGTTGGAAACTATTTTAACAGATTAAATGCTGGCTTTCAGTATAGTTTTGAAGGGACAGCCCAAGATGGAATCTGGCAGGCAGACGGATCATGGCCAACTACAACCTGGGAAAAAGTATACATGACCGATTTTGGTATAGACATGACTTTGTTAAAAGGTAAATTTGACATTACCGCAGATTACTACATTAAGGATACAAAAGATTTGTTATTACGTAATGCTGCCCTTGCAACCTATCCTTTAACTGTACCTTTTACCAATGCGGCAAGTACCCGCAATACTGGTGTAGAATTAGCCATTAACCATAACAACAGAATCGGAAAAGATTTTACTTTTAGTATTGGTGGTAACTTATCATTGATCAAAAGTAAAATCACCAAAATTGGAGACAATAATAACGATCGATTCGATGGTCAGTATATCCAGAGAGTTGGCGAATCGCTTGGATCTTTTTACGGTTATATTGCTGACGGTCTTTTTGTTAGTAATGAAGAGGTTGCTTCACATGCTTTTCAGGATGCACGTACCAGAGCCGGTGATATTAAATATAGAGATATAAATGGAGATAATGTAATTAACGCTGCCGACCGGACCATTATTGGTAACGATGTACCTTTTGTAAACTATGGTTTCAATTTAAGTGCGTCATATAAAGGCTTCGATTTTAATATCCTTACTTATGGTGTTGCCAAAGTAAAAACCTTTTTAGGGCAGGAAGCTTCAACGCCTTTCTTTAACGGTGCAAATGCCAAAACTCAGTTGTTAAACCGCTGGACAAAAGAAAACCCTGATCCAAATGCTGATTTCCCTAGAACATTATTAACCGCAGACGCTGGTCATAATATTGATCAACTTTCGTCATTCTACCTGTTTAGCGGCTCTTATTTCAGGGTAAGAGGCATTACTTTGGGTTATACTTTACCTCAAAATGCAGTGAAAAAAATTGGTTTGTCTAAATTAAGAATATACGGAACAACCAATAATCCTTTCACCATCATGGCAGATAAGCGCCTGAGTGATTACGATCCGGAATCTGCTTCAGGTCGTGGAGGTTACCCGGGTATTAAGACATGGTCGTTTGGTTTAAGTGCAGGATTATAAAATGATTACAAAAATGAAAAAGATATATATAATTACAAGTGTACTCTTATTAAGTGTTATTGTTTCTTGTAAAAAAGATTTTTTAGAAAGGCCACCATTAAACCAAGTATCGGAAGCTACTTTTTGGAAGAATGCCAATGATGTTTACCTAGCTGTAAATGGCGTTTATAGTCAGTTGCCTGGTGATGATATGGTATATGATGATGCGGCGGCAGACAATGCACATGCTCAATACCCTTGGGAGAGTTCGGCAACTTCAGTATCGTCGGGTAATGTAAATTCTACTTTAAATGCAGGTTGGGATTTTACAGCAATTGGCCGTGCCAATTATTTTTTAGATAATGCTGATAAAGTGACCAGCATGGATAAAGCATTATTAGACCGATATAAAGCTGAGGTACGTTTTATTAGGGCCAATGCTTATTTCTGGTTGATTTGTAAGTTTGGCGATGTGCCATTATCAACCAAAACAGTTGAGCTTGGCAGGGAAAATTTACCAAGAACACCAAAAGCCGAAGTATTAAAATTTGTAGTGGATGAATTAGATGCTATCGCTAAAGTTCTACCACAAAGTTATGCCGGCGGTAAACCAAACGAAAAAGGGCGCATTACCAAAGGAGCAGCTTTGGCCTTAAAAGCACGTGCTCACCTGTACGAAGGTCAGTGGCAATTGGCTGCAGATGCGGCAAGCCAGGTAATGACCTTGGGTTACGATTTGTATAAAGTAACAGCCGAAGATGCGCTTAACGCTAAGGATGATTACAGTGTTTGGGTAGATTTCGCAAATGCCGATGATGAGAAAAAATTCCGTTTAGGTCTCCGTAGTTATGAAGCCTTGTTTCATCAGGTGAACGAAGGAAATGTAGAAGTGATACTAGATAGACAGCGCATCCCACAACAAGATGCCAATTTCTTAAATACCTTGTTACCTTCAGGCGATCTTGGTGGCTGGGGCTCTATCGCGCCAACGCAAGAATTGGTAAATAGCTATCCAAGTTATAAAACCGGAGATTTAATTACTCCGCCATCGCAGGCACAAAGGGCAGCATGGTATAAAGCGAAAGATCCTGCATTTAAAAATGAATATAAAAACAGAGATCCACGCTTTTACGCCAGTATTTTATTCGATGGAAATCCTTGGAATGCCATCGAAGACGACTATTCGTTTAAATGGACTGAAGGCGCAGGTAATACAGCTTTAACGGGTTATAGCGTTCGTAAAATGGTTGATCCTAAAATTTATAGAGATCAGATTGACAACCACGCGAACAATATTTTAATTCGTTATGCGGAGGTTTTATTAACTTATGCGGAAGCTAAAAACGAACTAACTGGCCCTGATGCAACTGTGTATGATGCCCTGGATAAAATCAGGACGCGTGCGGGTATGCCAGTGGTTGATCGGACTAAATATGCAACACAAGAAACCTTGAGAGCATTAATCAGAAATGAAAGACGCATTGAATTGGCTATTGAAGGCCAACGTTATATGGATATCAGAAGATGGAAAATTGCCCCACAGGTAATGAAGCCAATATATAGCATTGCCGATGCGGCCAAACCGATCCAAGAAAGAACCTGGAATGATAAGTTGTATTTGATGCCAATCCCGCAAGATCAGATAGATCTCTCTAAAGGCGTTTTAAAGCAAAATAGCGGTTATTAGAAAATACACAACACAAATGAATAAATAAGGATGAATAGCGGCCAGTGTTTTACTGGCTGCTATTTTTTTGCCCTGATTTTTAATTTTGTTCAGTCGCTTATTAGCAATCAATATTTAATAAGATGAAGTATTTTGTCTTTTCAATTACTATAAAGATTGATGTTATGTTAAAAAAGTTTAATAAGTAGATAACTATGCTTAAATGTTTTCTCCGGTAATTATACATTTTTGAATAATTAATATAATACCCTACAATCATCCCAATATTCTATAAAAAATGACAATTAATACGACGGAGTGGCAAAATGACGATGAACTTTTTGAGGTAATAAAAACAGAACTTTATACTGCTGTTATTGGCGATATAATGGATAAGATGGGTTTGCTCCATCAGTTTTTGCCGCCACAGATACAACCTTTACATCCTGATATGTTTGTTGCTGGAAGAGCGATGACTGTGTTAGAGGCTGATGTTTTAGAGTGTGGGCAACATGAAAGCAGTAATCCCATTTTAAAAAAACCATTTGGTTTAATGCTCGAGGCGCTCGATGACCTTAAAAAACATGAGGTATATATCTGTACAGGTTCTTCCCCTAATTATGCATTATGGGGCGAGCTGATGAGCACAAGGGCACAGATGTTAGGTGCAGCAGGAGCCGTAGTAGATGGTTATTCGAGGGATACCAGAGGGATATTACACCTAAACTTCCCCTCATTTTCTTATGGCAATTATGCACAAGACCAGGCACCAAGAGGTAAAGTAATCGATTTCAGGGTGCCAATAGAAATTAAGGGTGTTTTAGTTAACCCGGGTGATCTGGTAATTGGCGATATAGATGGTGTTTGCATTGTGCCAAAACAGCATGAAGTGGAGGTGGTCACAAGAGCACTTGAAAAAGCCAGGGGCGAAAAAATGGTGCAGAAGAAAATCCTCGAGGGGATGAGCGCCAAAGAAGCCTTCGATAAATATGGTATTATGTAAAGAATAAATTCAAAAAGATAAATCAAACACACAAATGAAACTATTTTATAGAATTTTTACAGTTTTACTGGTTTTAGCGGGTGCGACACACGCACAAATTCAAAAAATCACCTATACCACAACCGATCAGCAGGTATTAAAACTTAACCGTATTTCACCTTCTGGCTCAAAACAGCCGGATAAGATCTCTTTGGATGGAACATGGCAGTTTTCTACCGATATCAACGCATTGCCTGCCGATAAAAATATTCAGGTGCCGGGTGAGTGGGTAATGCAGGGTTTTGAAGTAAAAAATTCGGTTTATGCCGGTTACAAAAAAAACTTCGACCTTCCGGAAAAGTGGAAAAACAAACGCATTAAACTCCGTTTCGATGCTGTATACAGTGATGCCGAAATTTGGGTAAACGGTAAGAAAGCTGCATCACATTTAGGTGGTTTTACACCTTTCGAAATTGATATTAACAATGTCGTAAAATGGGGCGCCAGTAACGAAATCCTCGTAAAAGTAAAGTCCGAAAGCAAAGCCGACTCCCTGGCAAGTGCATCTACCTATGCAGTGCATCCTTTGGGAGGGATTTCGAGAAAGGCATATGTAATGGCCCTCGCGCCAATCAATTTTGCCTATGCGGATGTTAAAACCATTTTGGATAAAAACTATGAAAACGCCACGCTGAATACGGATCTGATTATTGCCAATGAACAGGATAGTAAAACCGGGAATCTTGTTATAAAAGCAGAACTTTTCAAAACGGATGGAACGACAAAAGTGACTGAAAAAACGGTTACTGTTGATAAAAGTATGGCTAAAGGCGAATATTTACAGCAGAATATCAGTTTTGATGTAGTTAAACCTGCCAAATGGGATCCGGAACATCCTAATTTATATGTGGTAAAATTCAGCATTTTACAAGATGGTAAAGTGGAAGATGTCATCACCAAAAGTATTGGCTTCCGCCAGATAGAGGTAAGGGGGAACCGGGTTTTTGTAAATAACATGCCCATTAAACTTCGGGGTATATGCCACCACGAAACCATGCCTTTGCGTGGCCGTTCAGTTGGCGAAAACATGTGGGAAAAAGATGTTCAACTGTTTAGAGAAGGTAATGTAAATTATTTCCGTACCTCGCATTATCCGCCGGCAGAAGAACTGATTGATGCCTGCAACCGCCTGGGTATGTTTTTAGAAGTAGAAGCACCTTTTTGCTGGGCAGAAAATACTGCAGTACCAGCAGGAACAGAAATTTATCAAACCTTAATGGTCGATCAAACTTTAGATATGATTAACTATTTTAGGTCTAACCCAGCAGTACTCATCTGGTCGATGGGTAACGAGAGCGGTAAATACGCCGCCTATTTTAAAGAAACCGCTAAGTTGGCGAAATCGTTCGATCCAACACGCCCACGTAATTTTAGTCAGTATGGTCCCGATGCAGATGAAGGCGATCTGGAAATTACCAATCACCATTATCCGGGCCCAACAGGACCACAAACCTACAGGAATTATAAACGTCCGATTGTTTTTGATGAGTATGTGCATTTAAATGCCTATAACCGTTTAGAACTGGTAACCGATCCCGGCGTACGCGATGCATGGGGGATTGGTTTCGAAGCCATGTGGGAAAATATGTACCGCACCGATGCTGTTTTGGGCGGCGCAATATGGGCAGGTATTGATGATACCTTCTTTTTACCTAACGGAAAAACAGTTGGTTACGGCACCTGGGGGCCGCTTGATGGCTGGAGAAGACCAAAGCCAGAATACTGGCACATGAAAAAAATCTATTCGCCGGTAAAAATTAAACTGGCCAGCAACTGGAGCAATGGTAAAGTAGCCGTTGAACTGGAAAACAGATTACTTTTTAGCAACCTGAAAGAGTGTAAAATAGAATGGAGCGTAGCCAGTGAGAATGGATTAATTGAGGCCGATTTAAAACGAAACGGTAAAACCACAGCCAATGTTACCGTGAATAAAAAACCATTGCCAGGCGATAAAATGACGATTAAAGTTTACGATCCGCGTGGTGTACTCATTGATATTTACCAGTTTGCCATTGTACCAACAGTTACCGATTTAACTTTGGTACCCAAAACGGCTGGCCAGCCATGGACTTATACCCAAACCGGCAGCACTTTAACAGCTAAAAGTGGTAAGCTAAATGTTCAGCTTAATCTGGCTAATGGCGATATAGAACATGTAACCAACAACGGTGTAACGGTTTGGAATACCGGGGCACGATTAATGGTTTTGCCATTAACGGGCGAGGGCAGGGGAACGCAGATGACAGGTGAAAGCCAGCAATTTGATCCTTTTACCGATGTATGCAAAAACAGGATCGTTAAAGATATTAAACTGGATAAAACGAAAAACGGATTTACGGTTCACATAACAGATGTGTACAGCGAGGCCGGCGGAACCACAAGTTATACCTTTCTGGCTAATGGTAAAGTAAAAATCGATTATCAATATACCATCAAAAAAGAAGTTAACCCACGTCAATGGGGCCTTGTATTTGGAGTGCCAAACAGCTTTCAGGAGTTAGACTGGAACAGAAATGCACAGTGGGATTATTACCCGGCCGATCATATTGGCAGACCGATTGGTAAAGCACTGTTAAGCGCTGCTAACCAGGTTTCAGGTCCGGCAGGTCCATCTAAATTACCAACAACTGCATGGAACTTAGATCGAAATGATTTGGGTACCAACGATTTCAGGTCGACCAAAATGTATATCAATAAAGCAGTCTTAACCAACGGAGCATCTTCTTTTAATGTAAACGCCAACGGCCAGCAGCATATCAGGGCCTGGAAAGATGCACAAGGCATTAAAGCTTTGGTAGCAGGCTACAGCAATATGGGCGCCGAAAGGTTTTTTAGAGGGCACGCAGAAAAAATGGATCGCCCATTAAAAGCAGGCGATGTTATACAGGACAGTGTAACGCTTCAGTTGAAGTAATAAGTGGGTGTCGCCATTTCGATCGGATAATTGTCCTCGTTTGTAAGGAGGATAAAAAAGAAACACATTTTTAATGTGTGTGCATTAAGATTCCCGCCTGAGCAGGAATGACGAATGGCTCAGACTGACAACATGCCCATCTGCGACGTTATTCGGGACGATGAGCAAATTAAATTTTAATACAACAATCATGACCCTAAATAAAATTCACGGTTACCAAATAAGACGCAAATTATTGCTGACTTTTGCTTTGGTAACCAGTACTGCTTTAACGCTATTGGCACAGAACAGTGGCATAGCCAGTACCCTTTCACCAATCCCATCCTCGTTGCTCAGCAGCAATAAACCTGTTATTTCTTTAAACGGCGATTGGAAATTTGAACAAAGCAACAAAAAAGGAAATATTAAAGTGCCAGGGGAGTGGGTAATGCAAGGTTATACGGTTAATACCGGAGAAACGGCTACTTACACCAAAACGTTTTCGATACCGAACAATTGGAAAGGCAATCGCATGAAGTTGCGTTTTGATGGGGTAAGTTCTCACGCAGTAGTTAAAATAAATGGTAAAAAACTAGCTGAACACGAAGGTAGTTTTGTTCCCTTCGAAATTGACATTACCGATGCATTAAAAAGCGGAGAAAATCTGCTTCAGGTTGATGTGCAGGCCAATACCATCAGCGATATTTTGGCTTGTACCTCACAGTACGCTGTACATACCGTAGGGGGGATATTGCGTAATGTTACTTTGTTTGCCCTGCCAGAGGTTAATATCGCCGATTTTACAGTGGTAACAACACTCGATAAAAACCACAATAATGCGACACTTAACCTTAAAGCATTGGTCAACAATCAGGGGCAAAAGGCTTCAGCAGGACAGATCATTTACACTTTAGCAGCTGTTACCGGAAAAAGTATCGCTACGGTTAAAGCTGCAGTGCCGGCAGTATCTGGTCAAAAATCGACTTTAATTCATACCGATATTTCGGTGAAAAATCCAATAAAATGGAATACCGATAAGCCGTATTTATATACTTTAACCACGGTATTAATTATTGATGGAAAAACGACCCAAAGCCATCAACAAAAAATTGGATTCAGGCAGGTTGAGGTAAAGGGAAATCAGGTATTTGTAAATGGAATGCCCATTAAGTTAAGAGGAGTTAACCGCCATTCGGTACATCCACTTACCGGGCGTGCCATAAGCGACGATTTGGAGTTGAAAGATGCCGAATTGTTTAAACAAGCCAATTGCAATTACATCCGTACTTCACATTACCCACCAAGCGAAAGGTTTTTAGCCATAGCCGATAGTATTGGCCTGTTTGTAGAAAACGAGAGTTCCTTAACATGGATTCAGCACGGTGCTTCGCCAATCTGGAAGTTATGGAATTATAAAGACGAAAAGTTTTATCCTTACATGCTTGCGGCGAATATCGAAAAAATGCAGGCTGGCAAAAACCATGCTTCGGTAATTATCTGGAGTTTAGGTAACGAAAGTTATTGGAGCCCGCTATGGGATAAAGTTTATCGCGAAGCTAAAAAAATAGACCCTACACGACCTATTTCTTTTCACGATCAATGCTGGGGTGGTTTCAATAATGGAGGCAATAAAGTTGATATCGCCAATTACCATTATCCAGGCATTAATGGCCCCAAAGCTACCGATACGATGAAAAGGCCAACTTTGTTTGGCGAATATGCTCATTTAAGCACTTATAACCGTCGCGAATTATTAACCGATCCGGGCGTAAGGGCAAGTTATGGCCCATCATTGGTTAAAATGTACGATAGCATGTATGTACACAAAGGTAATTTAGGTGGTGCCATTTGGAGCGGTATTGATGATACTTTTCATTTACCCGATGGTAATATCGTAGGTTATGGCCCCTGGGGACCAATTGATGCCTGGCGCAGGCCAAAGCCCGAATATTGGGGCATGAAAAAAGCCTATGCACCCGTGGTCATCAAAAATGTGCTTCAGCCAATCATTAAAAATGGTAAATTGGTACTGGAAATAGAAAACCGTCATGATTTTATTTCGCTGAGTGATGTAGAAATTACTGCTCAGGTTGATGGTGTGCCTGTTAAGCTAAGCTCAGCAATCAAACCACATGGCGAAGGCCAATTAGAAATCCCTGTAAAAGAAGCAACAAAAGAAGTATATATTTCATTTAAAGACCCTTCGGGTAATGTGGTGAACGAAGAACTTATGGTTTTGAAACCGGCTGAAGAAACCATGGCACACAACAAGCTGAGCTTATCGCTTACAGAAAATGAAATGGCCTATTTTGTAACACAGGGAGATGTGAATTATACCATAAACAAAATTACAGGTGTAATATCTGGTGCAACAAACAAAGGGGTAAAAGTATTAGAACAGGGACCCGTATTTAGTGTAGTGGCGATGAATAGCGAAGATGGCGGCAAACCCAATGTAGCTGGCGAAACGTACCAGAATAATATCCACCCGATTAAAAATTATCCTTCGTACACCATTTTCGCAAATGCCATTAAGGTAGATCAAACGAACGATGCAATTACTTTTGCGATCAAAACCACTTATACCACCGGGGATGGTGATATAACCTATAGATTTTTTGCCAACGGCAACACTCAGGTAGATTACGAAGTGAAAACTACTTTAGAAAGGCCTTATCAATATGGGATGCTTTTCCAGTTACCTAAAACTTTCGACGAATTAAGCTGGAAACGCAAAGGCGAATTTACCGTTTATGCAGCAGAAGATATTGCCCGTAACAGCGGAACAGCGAAATTAAATGCTAAATGGTTACCAGGTGTAGAAGAATTTGGAAAACCGGCAGCTAAACAATGGAAAGATGATAGCAATGAGATGGGGTCGAACGATTTTAGATCAACCAAACAGCATATACTCCAAACCCGGTTAAGCAATGGAAGTAAGGAAATGGTGATTCAATCTAATGGTAAGCAGGCATCAAGAAGCTGGTTACAGGATGAAAAAATACAATTGCTGGTTGCTGATTATTGGAATAACGGTTCCGAGCCTTTTTACGGCTCGCCATTTACCGATGGACGCATTAATATTAAGGGCAAATCATTAAAAGGAAGTGTAAATTTTAGGCTGCAATAAAAAAGAAACGTCATTGCGAGAAGGCTTTTTCAGCCGACAGCTTGTCCCGACCTTTCGGGGAAGCAATCTTTCTAACAAGGATGGCTAGCATGAAAGATTGCTTTCCCGAACATTCGGGATTCCTCCTCGCAATGACGACCTTTTCTGGAATCTGTCAATGATAGCCTGTCGAAGGATTTGCAGTTTACTTAAGAAAACTCAATCTGACAGCTATTGGCTAAGTAAATAGAATAAATTAAAAGTTGGCGGTAATACCAACAAAACGAATATAAAAACAACAACAAAATGAAAATAACAGATGTAAAAGTATGGCTGGTTGAGGGCGTAAAATACAACTGGACCTTATTAAAAATATATACCGATACCGGACATACAGGAGTAGGCGAGGCCACAAACTGGCCAGGCAGTCCGATTGTTTTTGAAGCAACCAAACACGTAGGGCAGCGTATTATTGGTTTAGATCCGATGAAAACTGATTTTATATGGACTAAACTTTACAGAGATTTAAACTGGATGGGCCCGTTTGGTGCCAGTATGTGTGCCATTAGCGGGATAGACATGGCATTGCTCGATTTAAAAGCAAAAGTATTGGGCGTACCCTGCTACGAACTTTTAGGTGGCGCTTTCAGGAAAGACATTTTACTCTATGCCAACTACTGGTTTACAGGCGGCGGTCATAATACAGCAGATTATGCTGCACAGGCCAAAAAAGTTAAAGAAGCGGGTTTTACAGGCTTAAAATTCGACCCGTTTGCACACACCAATTATTTGTATGGCGAAGATCTATCATCAAACCTTCAGCTTACAGCTCCTCAACAGGATCTGGCATTTAATGTAAGTAAGGCCGTTCGTGATGCTGTTGGGCCCGAATTTGATATCATGATCGAAACGCACGCCATGTTAAATTACCGTGTGGCGGTAACCATGGCACAAAGGCTTTCAGAATTAAATATTACCTGGTATGAAGAGCCTGCAGGACCAGAAAATGCCAATACCTTAAAGGCCATGAGGGATCGGATTCCTTCGAATGTTTCCATCTGCGTAGGCGAGCGCCACTATACCCGTCACGGTATCCGCGATGTATTGGAAAAACATATCTGCGATATCATGATGCCTGATATTACCCGTTGCGGTGGGCCTTCAGAAATGAAACGCATGGCGACCATGATGGAAGCCTATAATGTACTCCTGGCGCCACATAATCCGAACGGGCCGCTATCTACATTGGCTTCGGCACAGGTTTGCGCTTCGGTGCCAAACTTTTTCAGACAAGAATTTATGTTTAACGATGTGCCATGGCGTGATGAAGTGATTTCGCATCCGATTGCTGATATGGTGCAAAACGGGCATTTGAAACTGAGCGACAGGCCAGGTTTAGGGGTAGATTTAATTGAAGAAGAAATGGAAAAACACCCCGGCATTTTAACGCCAAGGGCTGGTTTCTACGTTTAAATATGAATATAACCGATCAGGTTTAATGCCTGGTAGGTTTTTAAATGGATTTTATGGCACTAACAATAGATTTAAAAGGGAAAATAGCTTTGGTAACGGGTGTTACTTCGGGTATTGGTTTGGGGATTGCCAAAATGATGGCCAAAGCGGGTTGCACCGTTATAGGCTGTGCAGAACAAAGTGAAACGAGTGATGTTGCGCAGCGATTTTTAGCAGAAATGGAGTCTTTTGATGCACATACCGACTATTTTAAAGCCGATATGGTGGTAACCGAAGACATTGATGGGCTTGTTTCAGATATCACCAATGATTATGGGAGATTGGATATTTTAGTTTCTAATGCCGGACAGAATGTATTTACGGGATTAGAAAATAGTACCGAAAAAAACTGGCAGTTTAATTTAGACCTAAACCTTTCAGCACACTGGCGCCTGGCCAAACGTTGCAAATCATTATTAAACACAAATAATGGGGTAATTATTGTAATGGCTTCTAACCATGCCTTTGCCAGTATCCCCGGTTGTGCACCCTATAACATTGCCAAAACCGCCTTAACGGGTTTGGTTAGGAGTTTGGCCATAGAATGGGGGCCTGGTATTAGAACGATAGGTATTGCACCAGGCTTTATCGATACACCCGGTAATCAGCAATGGTTTAATTCATTTATTCAGCCTGAAGAAGAAAGACAACGTACGATAAACCTTCATCCGGTAAAAAAACTAGGCACGGTTGAAGAAATCGGAGGCTGGTGTGTGTTTTTATCCAGCGAATATGCAGGTTTTGCATCGGGGACTACCTATTTAATTGATGGAGGCCGAAGTGCAATGATGCAGGATAGCTAAGGTGATGATGGAAGGATGGGAGATGGATGATGGGAGATGGATGATGGGGTTTGGGGTTTGAGACAAAAGCGATACTAAGATGAGGGTAATTTTTTAACAATACGATGGATATTTGGAAGCCAGATGTGCTTTATAAAGCAGATTTAATTTTAGGAGAAGGTGCCCGCTGGCATGCTGGATGGCAAAAATTCTTGTTTATCGACATCAAAGGCAAACTAATTGGTACCTGTAATCCGGCAAATGGTAAAGTAGTTACCAAAAAAATATCGGCAATGCCTGGTATGCTGGCGCCTGCCGAAAATGATCAGCTATTAGTGGCTTTACAGGGTAAAATTGTGTTATTCAATTTAGCAACCGGTAAAACGATAAACCTGGCGAAATTTAAAGAGGATCCCGAAAACAGGAGTAACGATGGCGCTTGCGATGCATTAGGCAGGCTTTGGGTGGGAACCATGAATATTAATGCCAAACATGGTGCAGGTAATCTTTACTGCTACAACGGAAAATTAGTTAAGAAAATTGAAGGCACAAGTGTATCTAATGGTATTTGTTGGTCGCAGGATAACCGCACCCTGTATTACATCGATAGTTTTCTTTACCACATTAAAGCCTTCGATTATGATTTGGCTACCGGGAATATCAGCAACGAAAGAATTGTAGTAGAAATAACCGAACCTAATACCGTGGCCGACGGGATGTGTATTGATAGTGAAGGCATGCTTTGGGTAGCCATTTGGGGAGGTGCTTGCGTAAACAGGTATAATCCGCTCACCGGGGCCTGTATAGGAAAGATTGAAATCAATGCGCCAAACGTAACGAGCTGCGCATTTGGGGGTAAATTGATGAATCAAATGTTAATTACCACGGCAAAGGATGGATTAAGTGCCGACGAATTAAAAAAATACCCACACAGTGGCTCGCTCTTTATGGTAAAATTAAAGGTAACGGGATTGCCAACTGCTCCTTACAAACAACAATAGTTACTGGCTTTTGCCATAAAAACAAATACTACTAACCAAATAATAATCGTTTATGAAACTAGAACTTATCGACTACCTGATTATTGCCATTTATTTTGTTTTGGTAATGGGCATTGGTTTGGTGCTGAAAAAGAAAATAAAAACAGGGAATGATTTTTTACTGAGCTCGCACAACATTCCATTATGGATTACTTGTTTAGCTTTTATATCAGCAAACTTAGGCGCACAGGAGGTCTTGGGCATGGCTGCCAATGGCGCAAAATATGGCTTGTATACCATGCATTTTTATTGGTTGGGTGCTGCTTTAGCAATGATTTTTTTAGGCGTATACATGATGCCCTTTTACTACGGTAGTAAGGCCCGAAGTGTACCTGAATATTTAAAATTACGTTTCGACGAAAAAACCAGGACTTTTAACGCACTTACTTTTGCTGCAATGACTGTTTTTTCATCTGGTGTTTCCCTGTATGCACTGGCCATGTTAATGAAAGTTATTTTAGGCTGGGATTTCGATTTATCCATATGGCTTGCCGCTGGTGTGGTATTGATTTATACTTTCTCCGGAGGTTTAACAGGTGCCATTTATAACGAAGTATTGCAGTTCTTTTTAATTATTATTGGCATAGCGCCTTTGGTTTACATCGGTTTAGATAAGGCCGGAGGAATTGATGGTATTTTACAACATGTTGATGATGCGAAGCTTCACGTTTGGAAGGGTTTAGATAGTCCGGCAAACAACCCGATGGGCGTAGATGCCTTTAGTATGGTTTTTGGATTGGGTTTTGTATTGGCATTTGGCTATTGGTGTACCGATTTTTTGGTGGTACAAAGGGCAATGGCTACCCGAAATCTGAACGAGGCACAACGCACACCCGTTTTGGCTGCTTTTCCTAAAATTTTAATGCCAGCCATCGTGATTCTTCCTGGAATCATTTTATTGGCCTTACAGGGGCAGTATAGCGGCTTCGAACTGCCTGTTAATGTTAATGGCGATAAAGATTATAATATGGTACTGCCTTTATTGTTGCAGAAACTTTATCCGAGTGGTTTGCTTGGTTTAGGCATAACCGCATTAATTGCTTCATTTATGAGTGGTATGGCGGGCAATGTTACCGCTTTTAACACGGTATTTACTTATGATATCTACCAAACCCATATTAAGAAAAAAGCTTCCGATTTGCATTATTTAATGGTTGGCAAGGCCACTACTGTTGCCGGTATTTTAATTTCTATCGCTACAGCTTATGTGGCCCGTGGCTTTAACAGTATTATGGATTTGCTCCAGCTTGTATTTAGTTTTGTAAATGCACCCCTGTTTGCTACTTTCTTTTTGGGCATGTTCTGGAAACGGACCACTGGTCATGGAGCCTTTTGGGGTTTACTTTTAGGTACAGGCGCTGCGGCCATTACACATGGTTTATCGGTAGCCGAGGGCAAAGGTGGCTGGCTGATTCATTTGTTCGATTTTTATTCGGCAACAGGGCAGGCCTTTACCATTGCATCGATCTCCTTTATGGTGTGTCTGGTATTTACCATCGTAATCAGTTTGTTCACCAAAGCCAAAGACGAAAAAGAACTGGTTGGACTGGTTTACAGCTTAACGCCGAAACAAGATTTAAAGAGCAAAACCTGGTATACTAATCCACTTTATTTGGGGCTTATCGTTTTGATGATTACGGTAGCCTTTAATATTATCTTTTTTTAACCTACACTTCTGGATTAAAAAAAAGCTGATGGAAACATCAGCTTTTTTTGTTATTCCTGGATATTTTTTTAATTGCCCTTATACCAGCAAATAAGGCAATTTAAGAAGCACCGCTATTTTTTAAACCATATCAGTAATAGAAGAACAATAAAAGTGCATAATCCGCCAAAATGCATCAGGTAATTCTATTTTGAGCAGCGGCCATTGTACCTAAACGTGATTGAACGGAAATACTTTTTGCTGCAGATGTTTTATTATTTGGTGCTCAATTCGGTGCAAAAAGATTGCAGTGAAAGCAGGGCTGCAAACCGCCATGGAAGGATGTCCCGCTCTTTCCAAAAAAACATGTTTCAAATAAAGCAATCAACTGTTTCAAAAAGTTTAATCAGCTATAAAAAACAAAGGGCAATTTTCATATCGAAAATTACCCTTTTGAGTGTGTTAATTTATAATTGGCTAACGTTTAAAAGTATCCTTTTTCTGAACTGTAAAATTATCTATAGCATCTTTCTGAGGTTTATATGTTGTCTGATAATATAGATCTGTACCTGTTTTATAATCGTTAATCCGGGTTAATACCGATGAAGGATCTGTAACCTGCATGGTTTTAGGCAGGCCGTTTACATCAGTATACTCAACAGTCGTATAAATGGCTGTAGGATCTATGCCTTGCCAATCGATGGTTAAAATTTTACTGGTCGCATCGTATTTGGTCGTGGCGGGATTAAAAACACGGTTTACAATTGCTGAAGCATAATTTTCGCCAAATACAGTCCCATTGATGTAAATGGGTATAGACATGTTTCCTTTATTATCAAAAGTTCTGACTTCGAAATTAATGCCCCCTTCTGTTAAGTTATCAATAATTAACTTAACCTCGTCTACACCACTGCTGCGAACAATCGTTTTTTCGACCATGTTTTGTTTTCCATTCCAAAATACCTGGTATTTCACAATTTTAGGATCTGAAGTAAACTGACCGTATACCATCACCCGTTTGTTGCCCGCGAGAACTTTTGCAGAGTCTAAAATGCCTGGGTAAGATATTTCTTTGTCTCCTTGAAATTGCCCCCTGTAATCGTCTATTTTTGAGCAGGCACTAAAGGCGAAAAATCCCATTAATGCAAAAGACATCCATATATTTATTTTCATCTGAGTAAATTTAAATCGTCGTTATTATTTTAATTTTTACTGCCATAAACCTCTATTTGAGTACCCATAATGGCATAGGTGTTTTCCCAGTTGCGTGTAGACTTAATTCTTAAATACCTAAAGGCAGGTAAGCCAGGTTCGAACTCCGTTGGCCATCCTGCCAATGCATAGGCCAGATCCTCTGCTGTTTCGGTGCCCGATGGCAGGCCGGAAGGTTTTACTACCGATTGGGTAGCCAGTTTGGTCCAGCCGGTATAACTTCCATCTGCCGGCGGATTATTGGTTGCCCAGATTTCAAAATCGCGAAGATTTGCCCTAACATAGAATTTATTGCCCGATTCAGTTCGTGGGAAAAATATAAATCTACTTAGGGCCCTGGTTACACCTAAATCGATGGTAATGGTTTGTGGTGTGGTAACTCCTTCCAGTGTAAATGCCCTGGGCCAATAAGCAGGGGCGTAGGCGCCATCCCAAAAATAGCTCAAAAATGTACCATAAGCCATGGTTGCATCTCCTGGCAGGTTATATGCTGCAAACTTTGATTTGTCTAACATCCCTTCACTATAAGGTGTTATATTTTTATACAAAGTATCGGTATGATTGCCAAAACGGTCCATGACCACAAAACCAAAATTTGTGGCTACAGACTCTTGACCTCTAAGTGTACTATTCCCTGACAGCGTTTGGGTATAAATTTTATCCAATGCTTTAATACTGCCATTATCTGCTTTAATGATCGGGGCAATAATAACAGCAGCCCTGTTGGGATTGGTGAATTTTAAATTTGGTCCGCCAAAACCTGCAATAATATTTAAACTCTCATAAACAAGTTGAATGGCCGATTTTAGTGGTTTAATTTTTACGATAACAGGATCAGACATCACCTCGCTCTTCGTCACAGCGTATAATGTAATCTGCTGTTCATTTGTTGAGTTATAACCATCAATTAATAGCTGGCTGGTATAGTAAGAACTTACCACCTCCCTTTTTACACCTGGGCGTATTTCATATACCGCTTTAATGTAAGAAAGCCCTTCATTTGTGGGTAGGGTATAGGTTAACAAAGCACCACCACTCTTATTTTCTACGGTGACATTTGATACCGTTCCCGGCTTTTCAGCACTATTTTCGATAGGACCGTTAAGTATATCATTTTTACAGCCAAAGGTTGTAAGAACCACAAGCAGCAATATGATGCCGGATTGTAATTTTTTTAAGTTTTTTTCCATTTTGCCTAAAATTTACCAACCCGGGTTTTGAACCAGGTTTTCGTTTATTAATAAATTATTCTCTCTTATTGGCCATAAGTAATCTCTAGGGGCTACAAAACGTTGTGTATATCGGGTTATAATTCTGTAATAAAGTGTTGGATCGGCCTGATCTTTATCCCAGCCTTGTACGTTGCCATTAAGTTCCGTGCCTGCTGTTTTCCATCTTCTTAAATCCCAGAATCGGCTGCCTTCCAGCGCCAATTCAATCCCTCTTTCCTGGCGAATAATGCTGCGTAAGCCTTCTTTGCTTTGGTATTTGCCTGGGTTATTGGAAAAGTCTGTCCATGATTTTTGAACAGTAGGTAAACCAGAACGTTCCCGTACCTTATTCAGGTAATCGTAAACCAGGTTACTTGGGCCTGAAAATTCATTGAGTGATTCTGCATATAAAAGGTAGAGATCAGCTAAACGAAACATTGGCCAGGGATACCTTTCTGTACTGGTAGAGTTGTTTGCTGCCCAGGTAAATTTCCAGCTCACCAATTTTTTAGCATAGTAACCCGTTGGCGGTTGTGGCGTCCCGTTACCTGCCCCGCCTAAACGTACCTGCAAACTAAATGTTCCTTCATCGCTACGGGTTAAACTACCTTCCTGATACCATATCCCGCCATCAAAACCCAGTGAAGCATAAAAACGGTTTTCCCTGTCAAAATTAAGCCTCGATGAGGTATAACCTATTAAGTTGTTAAAACGCTCTTTGTTAACGCCGGCTCTTAGTTCTGATCGGTTACTGAAATTAAGGGTTTTATCTTCATTGGTCGGTACCCCATTCGTACTATAAAACAGATCAGCCAGTTTTAGCGTGGCGCCTACATCGGCAATAGCACCATTGCTTGCCCCATATCTGCCGTCAAAGTGACCCACCGTTATATATTGTAAATTACTGGTTGCTGTATTTGGATTCCCCCAGATCAATTCCGAGTTTTGCCATTTTTGACTCACTGCATTTCGCAGGTTCATCTGTTTAATGGTGGTATCGCTTAATTTAAATATAGAAGTAGGAAATTTGTACAATTGTATACCTACGCCTTCGCATGAAGTGATGGCAGCTTTACAAGCCAAAGCTGCTCTTTCCCATTTTTTTGGATCGTAGGTCGTGCTCACGAGTTGTACACCTTGTTTATCTTTAAATGTATTGTAATCCGTATTGCCATTAAATAAAGGGCTGGCCGCTAATACCAGAACACGTGCTTTCATACTCAGGGCAATAGGTCTGGTTACCCTGCCCAATTCATTGTTGGTGTTTTGAATAACATCTGGCAGGTTTGCAATGGCTAAATCAAGGTGTTTTACAATAAAGTTTACTACGCTATCAACAGGCATACGCCTTACTTTAGTGTTTTCTATCGGCCCGTCTACAGGTGCGTTTTCTTCGATAGTAGGAATCGGACCATAGGCACGTAATAAGATAAAATGGTAATAAGCTTTTAAAAATTCACCTTCAGCAATCCATCTATTTCTTTCGTCTATACCTATATCGGGTACTTTGCTCATGTCTTTCATGTTTTCTATAAAAACATTGCAATCCCTAATGGCCAGGAACATTCCTCCATCCCAATAATTAAAAAATGGTGCCACTACCGTTTGATTACCACGTGGTATATTCGTGGCAATATCAGTAGATCTGCTTGGTAGGGGAACACACATTTCATCGCCACCTAAAAATGCCGGATTTGAAGCAGTACTTCCATCATCTGGTATGTACGAATAACAGGTAAACAGGTACTTCTCTGCTTCGGTACGCAGGGCAAAAGCGTTTTCTATTTTAGGTAAGTTATCTGGTACCACATCTAAAAAACCTTTTTTACAGCCCATCACCAGTAATATGATACAGGCTATTATAGCGGGCGTTATTTTATATAAATTATTCTTTTGAGTCTTCATCTTGATCAAATAAAATTGTTAATCTGGTTAAATTCCAACCTTTATGCCCAGGTTATATACCCTTTGCAAAGGATACCCCAAACCATTACCGGCCATTTCAACTTCCCACAGTTTAAAGCTGCTTACTGCAAATAAGTTTAGACCGCTCATGTATATCCTGGCACTGCCTAAGCCGATTTTTTTAGCCAGTTTTTCACTAAAATTATAGCCCAGTTCAACCTGCTTTAAGCGTAAAAAATCGCCCCTTCTTAACCACCAGGATGATGCCACCGCATTGTTGGCCACTACTTCGCTGCTTAGTCTTGGCCAAAAGGCATATGCATTCCTATTGTCTTCACTCCAGTGGTCTTGTGCAATAATATCCAGCAAACCAGATTGGGTACCACCAAAGGTTACAAAAGGTGCTATCCCTTCTACATTTCCTGTACCTGCGCTACGACTTGAACTTGGATTGATGAAAAATGAAGAACGGGTTGATCCCTGAAAGAAAAAGCTAAAATCAAACTGTTTGATACCGAAAGAACCTCCAAAACCATAAATAATCTCTGGGTCTTTAGGCAGGCCGATAGGTACAATATCCAAAGAGCTGATAATCCCATCGCCGTTGATGTCGCGGTATTTAATATCTCCGGCACCATAAATACCAAAGTTTTGGCGTGGTGAGTTTCTCACTTCTGTTTCGTCGGTAAATAAGCGCTCGGCTACTAAGCCATACAGCTGTCCTGCCGATTTTCCCACCGCACTTAGGTGTTTTAAGTTGTCAGGATAATTAGGTTCTTCATTAAATAATACTTTGCTTGCGGCATAAGTAAAAGTTGAATAAATTTTAGCCCAATAGTTTTTGTTGAAATTTTTGTAGTAATTGAATGAAAAATCGACCCCCTGGCTGCTGGCTTCTCCAATGTTTGCAAAAGTACCGGCCTGCAAACCTGAAGTTGAGGGTACATTACTCCTGAATAATAAAATGCTAGAAGTGTTTTTCTTATAAGCTTCGATAACGAAATTGAAATCGTTAAATAAACTTAATTCTAAGCCTAAATTATATTGCTTTGTTTTTTCGAAAGTAATATTTGGATTTGCATAACGGCTGGTTGAGATACCCGGTCTGCTATAACCATAATTCTCTCCGAATGTTGCTCCTCTAGAGATATTATTTAATTGTACCTCTGATAAATAAAAGAAACGATCGGCATCAGATCCGATTTGATCATTACCACTTAAACCATAACTGCCCCGAAGTTTTAAATTCGTAATCACTTTACTTAAAGGCTCCATGAATTTTTCTTTCGTAACGATCCATGCTCCACTGATTGATGGGAAAAACCCGTAACGTTTATCCGGTGAAAACCGTTCTGATCCATTATAACCAAAACTAAAATCTACCAGGTATTTATCTTTATAAGCATAGTTCGCCTGGCCTAAAAAGTTTAAATTACGTTTTGGTAACGATAATTGTAAGGTGTTGGCATTGCCATTAACGGTAGAACGGACGGTGGTAATAAATCTTCCTCCAACTGAATGATTTTCGCTAAAGGTGCGTAGATAGTTAATTACCGCTTCACCATAAATAACTGTACTTACGTTTTTTGCTGATGGCGAATAGGTGAGGTACTCTGTTGGAGGGATTCCGATTTGGAGTGTTGATGAACCTGGAGTAGGTTCGTTAAGCGAGGTTAGGAGGGTTTGTCCACCAACCTGTCTGGCCTGATAATAAAAAGGACTGTACTGCCTAACCAAAGTAAAATCGGCATCACGCTGTGTAAAAGCCATGGCACGGGCACTTAAACCTTTTGTAATACCATCCAAATTTTGGTTTATCGTGATTTGGGGTACTAGTTGTGCCCTGTTGTATTCCTGAAACCCTTTTACTGATTCGGCAAATGGATTGGTATACAGTTGATTATTGGAGTTGGGCAATAAGGCACTGCCAAATAGGGGATGTTGTGCATAAGGTAAAAAACTTTGCGGATACAAAGCAGGGAAAGCTACCGGATTGCTTTGAGAAGCCAAAGTGAAAATCCGCGATCCACCGCCAACCGGCGAAGTATTGTTATCAAATGTACCACGTACGCTGATGAGCGCTTTGGTGGTTTTGGTAAAGTTGATGGTGATGTTTGACAATAAGGAATAAGAAAGTGCCTTTACATTGGTGTTAAAATTGTTTAACCCGGCTTCCCTCAGTAAACCATTATTCTCATCGTAAGTTAAACTTACATAATAAACTGCTTTCTCGTTACCGCCACTTACATCTAAATTTGCTGCCAAATTTCTGGTGTTATTTTTTGTCAGAATATTAACCCAGTCGTTACTTGGATACAGCAAGGGATCCATACCTGCAGCTGTATTATCGATTTTATTAGGTGAGTAAGGTGGATTTACACCGCCCTGGTTTTGAAAATCACGGGTGGTTACGGCCTCATTCGCCAAACGCATGTAGGTAATATTATCAGCCAGTTTAAAGTTTTGCGTATTGGTTGATAACCTGTTTTCTACCCTTGCATTGATTTTGGTAACGCCCTGCGCGCCCAATTTAGTGGTCAGTAACATTACCCCATTCGATCCTCTTGAACCATATAATGCAGTAGCTGCCGCATCTTTCAGTACCGAAAAATTATCAATATTATCAGGGTTAATACGGGCCAGATCGGTAGGTGTACTTTCAATACCATCAATATAAATCAAGGGATCTTGCTTTCCGGTTCCAAAAGTACCCACACCCCTTACAAAAAAGTTGGCATTATCTTGTCCGGGTTCACCGGTACGCTGGTAGGCAATAACTCCCGGAACACGCCCTGCTAAAGTAGTGGTAAGGTTACTGGTTGGGCCTTTTAGGTCTTTCGCACTAATGGTGGTTACCGAACCGGTTAAGGAACTTTTTTTCTGCGTTCCGAAGGCTACAACGGCCACTTCCTGCAGTTCATTCTGCGCATCATCTTTTAAAACAATGTTGATCGCTTTCGGATCGTTTGCGGCTACTTCGATTGTGGTGTAACCAACAAAGCTAAATCTTAGCCTTGCACCCGCAGGTTTGGGGATTTGAATCGTAAACCGGCCCTCATTGTCGGTAGTAGTACCAACATTCTGCCCGATTACCCCCACGCTAACACCGGCGAGGGGCTGTTGTTCTGCATTTCGTACTGTTCCTTTTACAACGGTTTTTTCTTGCGAAAAGGCTGCTGCAGATAGAAATAGCATGAAATAAAATAGGAAAATTTTCTTCATACAGTTTATATAGTTTTTGGTTAAAAAAACAGCTGATTGCTGAGGCACAGTCTATACCTCATGTAATCAAATGTTTACTAATACTAAAAGTACGCGCAGCATTATTCCTTTTGTAAAACTATATTTGGAAAAACTTAAATTTTTTTACCTTAAATAACTTAATTTCCTTATTTATCATTAATTTAGTTTACTTAATTAAGGTTTTTGTAAAATATTATGAGGTCTGAACTTATCAATGTTAACCATGCAGGTAACAAATCTGTCCATATAAAACATATCGACAATAACCGGCTGATTTCATCTTTCCACTTTCATGATATGTGCGAATTGGTTTGGATTGAACGAAGCCATGGTAAACGCATTGTTGGCGATCATATTGGGAATTTCGAAGATGACGACCTGGTACTGATGGGACCAAATCTTCCGCACATCTGGCAGAATGATAAAAGTTACGAGGATAGGGATGATAAGCTGGTAAAGTCTACCGTTATTTATTTTAGCATTGATTTTTTTTCGATGTTAACCGACGATCAGGCTGTTTTAATGCTGGTAGAAGACTTGGTTTCGAGGGCATCAAGAGGTTTAGCCTTCGAAAAAGAAACCAGTAATAAAATAAGGGAGATTTTACTCGGGATTGAAAATAATGATGGTTTCGAAAATATAGTTTCGGTTGTAGAAATCATCAAAATATTAGCTAGGGCAAAAGATTTTAAGTATTTATCTAGTCTCACATTTAAAAACCAATATGATGAGAAAGATAATAACCGGATTAATAAGGTGTATCAGTTTTTAATGAAAAACTTTCATAACGACATACACCTGAATGAGGTAGCCGAATTATGCAATATGACACCCAATTCATTTTGCCGCTTTTTTAAAATGCGGGCACAAAAATCGCTTACCCAGTTTATCAATGAAATACGAATAGGGCACGCCTGCAAATTACTCCAATCAGAAGATTATTCCATTGCGGATGTTTGTTATGCCAGTGGATTTAATAATCCAACCAATTTTAATAAATTTTTTAAGGCCATTAAAGGCATGAAACCATCAGAATATAGGAATAGGCTGAATAATTAAATGGTTCATTGGTCATTAGTTCATTGGTCATTCGTTAATTGGTCATTAGGCAAATGGTGCAGTTCAAGGCTATCGGTTAATCAACACTAAACACTAAGCTAACTGTTACTGTTTATTGCCAACTGTTAACTGCCAACTGTACTCCGGACTAAATTCTACTTCACCCGCACATTTTCTCCCGCCAGGCGAACGGTTTCGCTAATTCTTGTTGCTCTTGTTTCTGTTCTTTTGGCTTCTGATATCCATTTTAGTATGGCTTTCTTTGAAGAACGGGGAAATTTTTCCCAATATGATTGCGCTGGTTTGTTGGATTCAAATTCTTTTTTTAAATCATCGGGTACAATTAGATTTTCTACATCATTCAGGGCATCCCACATGCCATTGGCTTTAGCGGTTTCGATAGATTGTAATCCTGCATCGCTCATCAGTCCCTGGTCTATTAAGTGTAAAGCTTTATTCTTATTAATCGCGCTCCAGTTACTTTTAGGTTTTCTTTTTGAGAAAAATTGATAACGGCTTTCCTCATCCCTTTTTACCGTTAAGCTATCAATCCAGCCATAACAAAGGGCCTCATCAACGGCGTTGCTATGGGGCAGGCGATTTGCCGATACATCTTTTTTATAGATGATTAACCAAACAGATACTTCCTTTTCATGGTTCTCGGCCAGCCATTGGCGCCAATCGGCCTGGGTTTTGGCATAAAAAGCTTTAACGCCGTTTTTTATTTCTTCCATAAAATATAGTGCCTTTTTTTTGATGCTTAATCTTATTAAGATAGTAAATTTACCAATAATGTAATTGTTTTAATGGAGATTTATCATGGCTAATCAATCTTTAAGGAATGTATGGATAGATTACCTGCGCTCAACCATAACCGTTTTAGTGGTTGCACATCATGCGGCATTGGCCTACACCACTTTCTCTGTATTTAATAAGGATGCTTATATCCTGTCTACACATCCAGTAGTAGATCATGGCAGATGGGCCTTGCTTGATGGCATGGTCAGCTTTAACGATACCTTTTTTATGTCGCTTATGTTTTTTCTGGGCGGACTTTTCTTTTTTTCTGGCATTGATAAAAAGGGTTATCTATCCTTTATTAAAGATAAAATTTTCAGGTTATTGATTCCGTTCTTATTGCTGGGTACCGTGCTGATGCTTTTGGCATATTTCCCTTCATTTTATTTAATGCGTGTTAATACCAATATTTGGACTTATGTTCAGGATTTTTTCACAACTGAGGCCTGGCCGGTTGGTCCGCCGTGGTTTTTATGGTTATTGTTCGTTTTTAACTTTGTCGCGGCATCGTTTCATCAATTATTTTATGGTGGAAAGAACAGCGCGCTACAGTTAAACCTTAACAAAAACAGGACAACTGTTGGCCTGTTTTTAATTTTGTTTTTAACAGGTTTGCTTGCTTATCTGCCCATGGCAGGTTATTTCGGGCCATATAGCTGGACGGGGATTGGACCTTTCGATTTTCAGCTGAGCCGCTTAATCCTGTATTTTGCCTATTTTGCAATTGGGGCAGTCGTTGGAAAATTAGCGATCAGTGAAGGCGTTTTTGCTGAAAAATCGTTAACCGTTAAATACTACCGGTTATGGTGTTTGCTGGCCCTTTTGGCTTTCGGTGCTTTTTTGTATTCAACCGATGTTTTGAACAAAGCAGTAGATCAAAAATTGCTCAGTAGCAATCAGAATGCAATGATCAGCAACATTTTGTTTGTGCTTTGCTGCACTTTAACATTTCTTGCTTTCGTAACCAGTTATAGCAAATTGGTTGTCAAAAAGATCGCCTGGTGGGATTCGCTCAGTAGCCATGCCTATTTAATTTACCTGGTTCATTTTGTTTATGTAACCTGGCTCCAGTTTTTATTGTTATCGTTTAATATCCCTGCAGGTTTTAAGTTTCTAATTGTTTTTGTTTTATCGCTGGGATTAAGTTGGGCAACTGCTTATTTACTGCGGAAAATGCCTTTGGTGAAAAAATACCTGTAAGCTGGAGGATGTTGTTCATTAGGCATTGGTCATTGCATACTGACCATTGATAACTGCCCACTGTAAATTGTCTTTTGATTTTTGCTCATTGGTTCATTTGTCATTCGTTCACTAGTCATTGGTACAGTTCAAGGTTAAGTTGACTCTAAACGCCAAACCCTTAACTCTAAACTAATCAGCTCATTTATCCTTCACATCATATATAAGCTGCGCAACACCCGATGGAGCACTTTTGGTTTCTTTTAGGCTTAGCCAAACCCGATTGGTTATTTCGCTAAACAATAATTTTCCTCCACCTAATATTACCGGGTGTACAGCGAGCTGCAGTTCATCAACCAGGCCTGCATTTAAAAACGAAGATATTAACTTTGCACCACCATATAGCCATATGTCCTTACCCGGCAGTTTTTTAATCTCGTTAACCCTTCCCACAATATCCGACTGGATAAAGGTTGCACCCGTACCATCGTCGGTTTTGGTATGCGAAAAAACATACTTTTTCTTGCTGTTGATATTTTCGGAGATCGATTTCATCAAATCGTTTTCTTCTTCTCCGGGCTGGTAATTTCCCCAGAGATCGTAGCTGATCCGTCCATAAAAAATAGAATCTATGCCATCTAAAAAATCGTTAAAATTGGCATCCCCATCCATAATACACCAGTCAATTTCGCCATTTGGGCCTTCAATATACCCATCAAGGGTAACAGCAAGGTCGAGAATAATCTTTTTCATCTGTGGTCATTTTACGGTTTCGCTTTTTACAAGCCGTTAACCTCTAAATTACAAAATATCATTTAACGGGCTAATATAAAATCAGCCGCGAACTTAAAGTTGGCATTCATCCCCATCAGTTAATTTTTCAACTTAACCTTAAGTTAACATATACGCTCTTTCTTTGTTCAGCATTGCCTGATATATAGATGCTTTAACATGATCAAACCTTTTAGTGTTCTTTTACTTTTGCTGCTTTTCATTTCAAATGTAAATGCGCAGGAAGAAAAATTCGAATCGATTATTGCGCTCAATCAAAAAGACCCCACTGCAGCGCTGGCTCAGTTAAAAAAAATATACGCCAAATCTATCGACGATAATGATGAGCTTTTGGAAGGTAAATGTTTACAGCAAATGGGCAAGGTTTGTTATACACAGGGGCATTTTAGTCAATCGTTAGAGTTCTTTTTAAAAGCAGATAAAATATTCAATACTGCCAATCAATCGCTTTTGCTGGCCGCCAATCTTAACGATGCCGGTGTACTGTACTACTACATGAAGCAAAAAGATAAGGCCTTAAATAGCTATAATAAAGCCATTGGCATTTATAAACGAGCGAATAATTTAACTGGCCAGGCAACCGTTTTGGGTAATATCGGGCAGTTATACGAAAAAAGGCAGCTTTACGACAGTGCATTTTACTATCAAAAACTCGCTTTAAAAATAAACGAACAGGTTAACGATAAAAGTGGGGAGGCAAAAATACACGAAAACCTGGGCAGTATATATGAAGATCTGGAGCGTTACGACTCTGCTTATGTGCACTTTAAACAGTCGTTGGATTTATATCAGCAAGATCATAATGACCTGGGCAGCATTGAGGTGATTAATAATCTGGGCGATATCCTCCGTAAAACCGGCCGGTATAAAGAAAGTATTGTGCAAACTGAAACTGCATTAAAGCTGGCCGAAAAAATGGGCAATATTTATCAGTTAAGCTCCTGTTGCAGAGATTTGGGGAAGGCTTACGAACTGCTGAATAATATGGATAGTGCCTATCATTACGTAAAACTGGGTTATAAATATACCATCGATCTGTATTCGGAAGATGGTGCCCGGCAGGTCGCTTTTTTACAGGTGCTTTACGATATCAATAAAAAATCGGATGAGATTAATAAACTGAAAAACGACCGGAAGGTGAACCGGATTATTGCTTTTTCAGCCACAATTGTGGTGATATTATTGGTCGTTTTAGGTTTTGTTATTTTTAGCAGACAACGGTTAAAGTTGAAAGATCAACAGATGCTGGCGCGGCAGAAGGCAATAGAACATGATATGACCAGCCTCGAACTCAAAAATCTTCAGCTCGAAGAACAGCACCTGAAGCAGTTGCTGGAGGTTAAAAGCAGGGAATTATCTACCCATACCTTAAATCTGATCAAACACAACCAGTTCCTCGAAAACCTTAGAGCAACCTTACAGACGATGGTAAAGGAGGATAAACGCGATCAGAAAAAGCAGATGAACCAGATCCTCACCGAGATTAACCAGAGCTTTAACCACGAACGCAACTGGAAAGAATTTACAGTGGCTTTCGAACAGGTGCATCATCAATTTCTCGAAAGCCTGAAAAAATATAGCAATGAACTTACTTCAGCCGATATGCGCCTGATTGCACTATTAAAAATGAATCTCGATTCAGGCGATATTGCAACCTTGCTCGGTATATCCACCGATAGTTTAAGGGTATCGAGATATAGGCTCAGAAAAAAGCTGAATATGGCGCAAGGCGATAATTTATCTGCATTTATCCAGGCGCTATAATCGTTACATCAGCTGTAATAAATTACCTGTTTTTTGGTGTTTTTTACCGCTTAACAATTTGTTAATGTAACGGTAATAAAAGCATAACGGCGTTTTTGTGTATGCTTAATTTGTTGATAATCATTGTGTTGTATTTTTGTGTTGCTTTTTGATCTATGCCTGTTGTAACGCTGTTGCCTTTATGTAACCTCGATAATTTCCTGGTGTAAAATGGTGTATACACCTTTGCCCCGTCGATAATAAAAAGACATTACCAAACACGATGAATAAACGATTACAAATTCTGTTTTTATTTCTTTTTTGTGCAGGCACTGCAAATGCCACAAAACTGAAAGGCCATGTTTACGATAAGCAAACAGGAGAGGCCATTGTAGGCGCAACAGTGGTTTTAGAAAACCCAAGGCGCACAACCAATACCGGATTGGATGGCACTTTCGAATTTAAGGATGTAAAAGTAGGTTCAGCCAAAATTAGTGTAAGCTACATTACCTACAAAACCATCGAGAAAACCTTAGTGATACTGAAAGAGGATAATGATCACTTAAAGTTCTACATGGAGAGCGATTCGAAAAGTCTTGATGATATCACCATTAAATCGAATGCGGTGAGTTCTACCGACCAGGGGGCAAGACGCCTGGAAAAAAATGCGCCACAGCTGATGAATATCGTTTCAGGAAGATCGATTGAGATTTCGCCTGATTTAACGGTAGCCAATGTGATGCAACGCATTTCGGGTGTGTCTATAGAGCGCAATAGCAATGGCGACGGGCAGTACGCCATATTAAGGGGAATGGATAAACGCTACAACTATACTTTGGTCAATGGTGTGAAAATTCCAAGTCCGGATAATAAATACCGTTATGTTCCGCTTGATCTTTTTCCTTCTGATTTACTCGATCGTTTAGAAGTGTATAAAACGCTTACCCCCAATTTAGAGGGCGATGCCATTGGCGGTGCCATTAATATGGTGATGAAAAATGCGCCTGGTTTATTACAGGTAAATGCCAATGTTTCTACAGGTTATAACCAGTTGTTTTTTGACCGGAAGTTTACCAGTTACAATGCTTCAGGTATTAATTACAAATCGCCTTACGAAGTAAACGGGAAAAACTACAATGCTACTCAAAGCGATTTTACCAAAGGGACACTCGATTATAAATATAAAAATCCTGCACCCAATTTAATCGGGAGTTTATCCTTAAGTAAACGCTTTTTGGATAATAAACTCGGGGTGGTGCTGGCAGGAAGTTATCAGAATACTTACCGTGGTAGCAACAGTACTTTTTACAACAACGCAGTGGTAGGTATCGATCCTTATGCCAAAATTACCAGTAAAAGTTACCGTGAGTATTCCGAGCAGCAGCAACGAACAGGTTTACATGGAAAAATTGATTATGTTTTTAATAAAGATCACCAGATCAGTTTATATAATGTGTATGTTAACCTAAAAAATCAGCAGGTTAGAGATGCGGTAACCACTACCTATAATGGGGTTTATAATCCAACCGCAGGGAATGCTGAATTGGTTTACGATACGCGCAGCCGCTTAACGGAGCAACAGATTTACAATACGACACTTCATGGCGACCATAAATTCTTTGATGATAAATTTAAAGTACAATGGTCGGCTGTTTATTCTTCGGCTAAAAATGATGTGCCCGAAAATACCAGCATCAGTTTAAACGGGATACAGCAGAATTTTCAAAGCAAAAGGACCAGCTTGGTTAATACCGATCCGGTTACCCGCAGATGGGAGCGCAGTACTGATGAGGATTTGGCAGGATATCTTGATCTGACTTATCATGTTTTAGTCGATGAGCACAAACTGGATATTATGGCCGGAGGTTTATACCGCGATAAACAAAGAAGCAGTTTCTTTAACAATTACAACCTTGCCCCAAGTGCAGCCAATGCATTTGATCTTTACGGTGTGAATTTTCAAAATTATACCGATTTAAACCTCGTGGTGAGTAATCCTACAGGTGCAGTGTCTAATGCACTAACCTACGATGCAAGCGAAAAAATAGCGGCCGGATACGGTATGTTTAAATATAACTCAGCTAAATTGGAAGTAATCGGAGGGTTAAGGGTAGAACATACCAACCAGGGTTATAATCTGCTTTTTCCTGCAGGTGAGGCTTTTCCAAAAGGAAATCAGATTTATACTGATCTGCTACCCAGTTTAACTGCAAAATACTTCTTAAGTCCAAAAGCGCAATTACATGCTTCTTATTACAAGGCCCTCAACCGTCCGGGATTTTATGAAATTGTACCTGGAAGAGTGAAAAACGAAGAATTTGTAGAACGTGGTAATGTGAACCTGCAACGTGCTTTAGCCGATAATTTCGATTTGCGCTACGAACTTTTTCCCGGTGCTTCAGAGCAATTATTGGTTGGCGCTTTTTATAAACGCATTAAAAATCCTATTGAATATACCTTTCAGGCCGATGCCATTCGTGGACAAGACACTTTTTATACCCCAGGAAACTTTGGTACCGCCAATAACTATGGTGCAGAAGTAGATTACATCAAATATTTCAGCAAAATAGGTCTGAAAGCCAATTATACCTATACCCATTCACGCATCAATACCACTAAAACCACCAGGGTTATTAATCCTACTACAGGAGATACTGAACCGGCTAATGTTAATCAGGAGCGTCCGCTTTATGGCCAGTCAGCGCATATTGCCAACTTATCGCTATTGTTTAAAGACACTAAAAAAGGCTGGGATGTTCAGGTTGCAGGTGCTTATACAGGGCCACGCATCAACACGGTTTCTCAATTCCTAAATAACGATTTGTGGCAGGAAGGATTTGTACAGATGGATGCTTCTGCTGAGAAACGTTTTAAAGGTGGCATCAGTGTTTTTATCAAAGCCAATAACATCTTAAATACCCCCACAAAGTTATTTATAAAAGGTACAAATCCTGAGAATAACAATATCAATGAAGACCTGGTTAAAAACGGAAATACATTGATCAGAAGTGATTATTATGGCCAGAACTACCTGCTTGGCTTCAGATATAAGTTTAATTAATTAGAATTTAAAGATACAAAGACATGAAATCGAATCAGATTTTTAAATTGATGATCCTGATGGCGCTGACCTTAATAGGATGTGAAAAAGCCAATATCGATGTCGATACCACCGCTGTTGATGGTTCGGCAATTGGCGAAGTTTCAGGGGTTTGGGCTAAAGGCAGTACACAGGTCATTAAAGGTGATATTGTCATTCCGGAAGGGAAAACGCTCACTATTGAAGAAGGCGTAACGGTACTGATGGATACGGTTGCGAAACCCGAAATGATTATAAAAGGTAATCTGTATGCTTTGGGCACCACAGAGAACCCCATCAAATTTACCGTAAATGATTTTTACAAAACGCCATTGACCAAGTTTGGTAAACTTTGGGGTGGTATTTTAGCTGGTCCGACATGTGAGGAACTGGTGCTCGATCATGTCATTCTCGAATATGGCGGTGCTAAAACTTCCGATGCTTCTACTTCGGTAAAAATGGGCTTGTACAAAGCTGTTGCCGGCGAAAGTTTACCCGCCCTTTGGTTTGCCAATGCCAGGGGCAGATTGGTGGTTCAAAATAGTACCATCAGAAATTTTCAGGAAGATTGTACTTATATTGAAGGTGGAAGAATCATTTTTGCCAATAATGTGTTTTATACTACTGGAGTAACAGGAGGAGAGGCCATGAACTTTAAATCGGGCTGTTTGGCAGATGTGGCTTATAACCTGGTTTATAGCACCAATACCAATGCTTTAAAATTATCTAACACCGGAGATAAAACACCACAAGCCTATATTATTGCCTATAACAATACCATGGTAAATACGGGCTGGAGAAGGCCAACGGCGAAAGGCGGATCGATCTGGCTGGAAAGTACGGTTCGTGCCGATCTGTACAATAATCTTTTTGCCAATACCCGTTTTGGTGTGAAAAGAGATCCGAAAAAACCTGAAGACAGCCGTTCTGTTTACAGCAATAACTGGTATTATGGTTTCGACCAGACCACAGTAAATCAGTTTCAGCCAACTGGCGATATTGTGGGCGGTAAAAACGATGTCATTAGCAATGTTGCCGGTGCAAATGATCCTAAATTTGTGAATTATCCTTTAAATACAGCCGTGACGAATGCCGATTTTAATACCGCATGGGATTTCCACCTGCAGGGCAACTCACCAGCCTTGGGTAAAGGTATCACTAACTTTAGCCGCCATCACCAGACTGGAATTATAATGAAAAATGGTATCACCTATGTCTCACCTTCACCATCAACATTTGTTGGTGCATACGGAACTAAAATATAAAATGAAGCACAACAATATATTAAACCTTGCCGCTTTTGTGGTTTTAAGCCTGGCCATTTCTTGTAATGGAGGTACACCAAGCGGAAATGATACAGCAGTAAAACCCCTGTATGTATCTGATCCTGTCGATTTTGATACCGATGATCCTGCGATCTGGGTAAATCCGAATGATCCAGCGCAGTCTTTGGTGATCGGTACGGATAAAGATAGCAGTGGTGGCCTGTATGTTTTCGACCTGAAAGGTAAAATCATTAAATCAAAAACGGTAAAGGGTTTAAAACGACCAGATAATGTTGATATTGCTTATGGTTTGCAACTGGCCGGGAAAAAGACAGATATTGCAGTTACAACAGAACGTTACACGCATCAACTGCGGATATTTTCTCTTCCCGATATGAAAGCCATCGATAATGGTGGAATTGCGGTTTTTGTAGGCGAAACTGGTGCAGAGTACCGCGATTTGATGGGAATTTCGATGTATACCGATCCGAGTGGAAAAATCTATGCCATTGTTGGCCGTAAAACAGGACCTAAAAACGGAAGTTACCTTTGGCAATACCTGTTGACTGATGATGGAAAAGGTAATGTTAAAGCAGATTTGGTGAGGAAATTTGGCCAGTATAGTGGCAAAAAGGAAATAGAAGCCATTGCTGTAGATAACGAACTGGGTTATGTTTACTATTGCGATGAGCAGGTTGGTGTGCGTAAATATTACGCTGATCCGGCCAAAGGGAATACAGAATTGGCGCTATTCGGACAAGGCGATTTTGCTGTCGACAATGAAGGAATCGCTATTTATAAAACATCAGGAAATAAAGGTTATATCATCGTATCCGATCAGGGCGCTAAACAGTTAAAAGTGTACGATCGGGTGGCTAAAGCCAATACTGCCCGGCCACACCCGCTGTTAACCACCATTAAGTATTCCGCTAATCAAACAGATGGTATTGATGTAGTTTCAGTTCCTCTAAATAACGATTTTAAACACGGGTTGCTGGTGGCCATGAGCGATGATAAGACCTTTCATTTTTACAGATGGGAAGATCTGGCCGGTAAAAAACTCGACGTAAATAGGTAGGTTGCAACAAAGAAGTTAGCTGACAGATTTACAATGAATCGTCATCTCGACCGTAGTGGAGAGATCTGTCAATATAGTCCAAAGATCTCTCCACTGCGCGTTGCTCCGGTCGAGATGACGCCGATTTTTGGAATATGTCATTGAGAGTGGCACTGTGGAGTATAGAAGTCGATATTGAAAGATTTCTCCTCCAAATGAGTTCCTCTGGAACATTAAACAAATGCTTAAATCGGCTTGACTTCAGTCATAACAACAATTCATCGGTCTATACCGCGATATTATTCGATAATTTATATTCAGACGGGGTAATGCCCGTCTGTTTTTTAAAATACTTGCCAAAAAAAGAGGAGTTGCTAAAGCGCAGCTCCATGGCAACCTCCGAGATGTTCATTACATGGCTGGTTAACAGTAGTTTCGCTTCTCTGATCACCATTTCATCAATAATTGCACCCGCCGTTCTATCGGTTACCTGTTTAACCACCTGCGATAAATGCCTTGGCGTAATGCGTAAACAATTGGCATAATAAATTACACGTTTTTCCTTCTTAAAGTTTTCTGATACCAGTGATAAAAAACGATTGGTGAGTTCTGTCCTGCTATCGTGAACAAAAGGTAAGGCATCTTTCTGTTTGTTTTTTAGCAGAAAGAGGTCATAAAGCAGTTCCAGAAAGCTATTATGCACAATGTTTTTAATCTGCGGGGTATCTTTCGATACATTCAGCTTTTTGTGCAGGGCAAGCATATCATAATAAATGAATGTATATTCCTCTTTTGACAATGAAAATTTATGCGTGGGGTCGTTCTGGAACATCCGGTAAGCTTCTCCGCTGTTAAAGAATACCCCTTTGGTTTTTAAATAACTTTTGTTGAAATGGATGCTGATGAAAGAAACATCGCTGTTATCCTTAATCTCATAAACGGCATGTGGAAAAATGAGTAGAATATCCCTCTGGTTTAATACATGCTCCACAAAATTTATCCGAAGGTTCATCTTTCCCTTGGTGATCAGAATTAAAGCATAACTCGATACGCGGAAAGGTTCCGAACTGCAATAATGCGGATCGCTGCTATGGTGGATTTTTGCCATCAATCCATCATTTAAAGAAAGCGCTTCCTCATGGTTTTTTTCTGAAAAAGTTTTATTGAGTAACTCTTGTTGCATAAAATCGTTCAGCGTTTTTTAATAATTTCTTAACAGATTCGATCATCTTTTGCACCACAATTTTAGCCACCCTTTTACGGATAGTTTTTCGCCCTTTATCTGTCGGATTTTGCTATGGCAAATGTAATGTTCGGGATCAGTTTTGCAAGAACATTTTTTTAAAATGACTAATTTCTGATTGATTTTTGTGTTTTTGATTAAGAAATTGTATTGCTGTATTATGCTTAAATACAGGTATTTATGTTGTTTTTAATGCTTTTTTGGCTGTTTTTAACCTTTTTACTATTTTATAATAAAAGTCAGAATGTCAATTAGTCAATTCATCTGAATGTCACATTTTACCAATCCAACTTTTTGACCAATATATCCCACATTTGAACCTTTTTTTGGCTTCAATTCCGCGTTAAAATTGTGTTATCAAATCGTTCGGTTAATGCGGCCTTAATCTATATCGTTGATTTTAATATCTACAAATAGTATTCGGGTGCAGACCAAATTTTCAGAACAGGGTTTTAAAAAACTGAAGAATATAAGTGTTCAGCATGCGTAAAAAATTACAAGATAGAATTGCCTCTTTTAAGGATGCGGCGGTGATAAAAGAAAAGGGATTGTATCCTTATTTCAGGTCGATAGAATCTGGCCAGGATACCGAGGTGGTGATCAATGGAAAAAAGGTACTCATGTTTGGTTCAAACTCCTATTTAGGCTTAACCAATCATCCCAAAATAAAAGAAGCCGCCAAAGCAGCCATCGAAAAATATGGAACCGGCTGTGCAGGATCGAGGTTTCTGAACGGTTCGCTCGATATTCACCTCGAATTGGAAAACCGGTTGGCCGAGTATGTAGGTAAAGAAGCTGCAGTACTTTTTAGCACGGGTTTTCAGGTTAACCTGGGGGTAATATCTTGTTTATTGGATCGTAACGATTACCTGTTGCTGGATGAATACGATCATGCCTCTATTATTGATGGTAGCCGTTTAGCCTTTTCGCGGACGATTAAGTATGCCCACAACGATATGCAAGATTTACGCCGCAAATTAAGCCGGTTACCGGAAGATTCGGCCAAATTGATTGTTTCAGATGGTATTTTCAGTATGGAAGGCGATTTAGTTAACCTTCCTGAAATGGTAGACATTGCCAACGAATTTGGCGCCAATATCATGATGGATGATGCACATAGCCTTGGCGTAATTGGCTTTAATGGGTCGGGAACAGCATCACATTTTAATCTCACGGAGGATGTAGACCTGATTATGGGCACTTTTAGCAAATCGCTGGCCTCATTAGGCGGTTTTATTGCTGGCAGTACCGAAACCATCGAATATATCAAACACCGCGCCCGCTCACTCATGTTCAGCGCAAGTATGCCGCCATCTGCTGTGGCAAGTGTAATTGCTGCATTAGATATTATCGAATCGGAGCCAGAACGGATAGATAAACTTTGGGCCAATACAGAATATGCGAAAAAACTTTTGCTCGAGGCCGGTTTCGATATCGGGCACAGCAATAGTCCGATTATTCCCGTTTACATCCGCGATAACATCAAAACCTTTATGATTACCAATATCCTTCAGCAAAATGGGGTATTTGTAAATCCGGTTGTTTCGCCGGCAGTGCCTTCCGATTCGTCTTTGATCAGGTTTTCTTTAATGGCCACGCATACTTTCGAGCAGATTGAATCGGCCATCGCCAAACTAAGTGCAGCTTTTAAGGCCGTTAACGTAGAATTAGTAGGAAGCCAATCATGAGAGAACTGGTAAAGGTTTCTGGTAAAAAAGCATTAAAGTCCTTTGTTGATTTTCCGCACCAATTGTATGCGGATGATGTAAACTATGTTCCTGAGTTATTTATTGCCCAGCGCGATTTGCTTACCCCGGGTAAACATCCTTTTTACGAACATTCGGAAATCCAGCTTTTTTTGCTTTATGATGAGGGTAAAATAGTGGGCCGGATTGCTGCAATTAACAATACCAACCACAATAAGGTTTACGGCGGGCATGATGGTTTCTTTGGTTTTTTCGATTGTATTAATGATGTGAAAGTTGCGCAGGCGCTTTTAAACGCAGTACAGGATTGGTTATCAGATCGGGGATTGACGAAAGTTTTAGGTCCGGTAAATTTCTCTACCAATGAGGTATGCGGCTTACTGATTGAAGGTTTCGACGGACCGCCTGTAGCCATGATGCCTTACAACGCCCAATATTATCTGTCGCTTCTGGAGCAAACGGGTTTCCAGAAAAATGTCGATTTAAGGGCCTACCGTTATACCGCAGGGAATTATAGCGAAAGATCGGTTAAACTGCTGGATAGGATAGAAGAACGGCTGCTCCGGAATGATATTGTACTCCGAAAAATCAACATGAAGAAATTCAGGGAGGAATGCAACGCGGTAAGAGAGGTGTACAATAAAGCATGGGATAAAAACCTTGGTTTTGTGCCCATGACAGATAAAGAATTCGACTATACGGCGAACGATTTAAAACTGATCCTCGATCCTGAATTTTGCATCCTGGCCGAGCAGCATGGCAAGATCGTGGGGTTTGCACTGGCTATACCCGATATCAACCAGATCCTGATCAAAATTAAACGCGGCAGGTTGTTTCCTACAGGATTAATCAAACTTTTAGCCAATAAAAAGAAAATTGACGGCATCCGTATTTTATTGCTTGGCGTGGTCGATGGTTACCGAAAAATGGGCATTGAGGCCTGTCTTTACGGCCGTATCATCAAACATTTCAAGGCTAAAAATATGAAATATGCAGAGGCCAGCTGGACTTTAGATCATAACGACCTGATCAATAAACCCATTGAAGATATTGGCGGGAAGTTATACCGCAAATACAGGATTTTGGAGAAAACGATATGAAAAAGCGGGTATTGATAACAGGAGCAACCGGATTTGTGGGCTATCACCTGATTAAAGCTGCTTTAGCCAGCGATCTGGAAGTCTATGCAAATGTGCGCCGGTCAGCTGCTGCAGATCATCTTAAAGATTTTCAGATTAATTACGTAGATCTTGATCTTTCTTCGATATACCTGTTAAAAGAAAACATAGAAGAAAAAAAATACGATTATATCGTGCATGCCGCTGCGGTAACCAAGGCGAAAAAACTCGATGATTACAATCAGGTAAACGCCATTTATACCCGAAATCTGGCGCTGGCAGCTTCGAAATCAGAACACCCGATTAAGAAATTTGTATTTATCAGCAGTTTGGCCGCTCTGGGACCTTTAAATCAAAAAAATGAAAAACTGACCGATAAAGGGGCATCAAATCCGGTAACCAATTATGGGATCAGCAAAGCACTTGCCGAGACCTATTTGGCTCAGATTCAGAATCTGCCCTTAATTACCTTCAGACCAACAGCCGTTTACGGTCCGCGGGAGAAAGACATTTTCATATTGATTAAAACGATTAAAGCAGGGTTTGAGCTGTACATCGGTAAGCAGGAACAGGAACTGAGCTTTGTATACGCCACCGATCTGGCCGATATCATTATAAAAGCACTCGCATCTGATGTGGTTGGCAAAAGTTATAACATTTCAGACGGGGCAGTTTATAACCGTTCTGCACTGGCAGCCCATGTGCGGAAGGCTTTAAACAAAAAAACATTGACCTTGAATGTACCTGTGCAAATGATCAAGGGCCTTGCCTGGTCGATGGAAAGGTTGTATGGCGTATTCAATAAAATACCCGCCTTAAATGTAGATAAGATAAAAGAACTCACCGCCCTCAATTGGGGCTGTGATATTAAAAATATTCAGAACGACTTTGGTTTTGTACCCCAGTTCGGATTGGAACAAGGACTGAATGAAACCATAAACTGGTACCGTAAAAACAATTGGTTATAAGATTTTAAATAAAATAGAATGAAACAACAAGTAAAAGCAGCTGAAGGCAAGCTGGGAATATTAATGCCGGGATTAGGTGCTGTAGCAACAACCATGATTGCCGGCGTTGCTGCAATTAAAAAAGGAATATCGAAACCGATCGGTTCGTTAACACAGATGGGAACCATCCGTTTGGGCAAAAGAACGGAGAATAAACAACCAAAAATTAAAGATTTTGTGCCGCTGGCTGGTCTTGAGGATCTGGTATTTGGTGGCTGGGATGTGTACGAAGATAACGTTTACGAAGCGGCAATGAATGCCCGTGTATTAGATGCTAACCTTTTGCGCGATGTGCGTGAAGAACTGCAGGCCATTAAACCAATGCGTGCGGCTTTCGACAGAAATTACGTAAAAAACCTGGATGGAAAATATGTAAAAGATATCGATAACCGTTACGAACTGGCTTTAGCCGTAATGGAGGATATTAAAAACTTCAAAGCAGAAAACAATTGCGATCGTATCGTATTGGTTTGGTGTGGTTCTACCGAAATTTATTTCGAACCATCTGAGGTGCACGAATCATTAGCTGCCTTTGAGCAAGGTTTAAGAGACAACGATTCGCGTATTGCACCAAGTATGATTTATGCCTATGCTGCATTAAAATTAGGAATTCCTTTCGCTAACGGTGCACCAAACTTAACGGTTGATATTCCTGCCTTAATCGAACTGGCTAAAGAAACCGATACCCCAATTGCGGGTAAAGATTTTAAAACCGGTCAAACTTTAATGAAAACCATTTTAGCGCCTGGTTTAGCGGCACGTTCGTTAGGCGTAAATGGTTGGTTCTCTGATAATATTTTGGGTAACCGAGATGGTTTGGTATTGGATGATCCGGATAACTTTAAGACCAAAGAAGTATCAAAACTGGGGGTATTGGAAGATATCTTTAAACCAGAAGTTAACCCTGATTTGTATGGCGATATGTACCACAAAATCAGGATCAACTATTATCCGCCGCACGGTGATAACAAAGAAAGCTGGGATAACATCGATATTTTCGGCTGGTTAGGTTATAAAATGCAGATCAAAATCAATTTCCTTTGCCGCGATTCCATTTTAGCCGCACCAATTGTATTGGATCTGGCTTTGTTTATCGATCTGGCTAAACGTGCAAACCTATCGGGCATTCAGGAATGGTTGTCATTCTACCTGAAATCGCCACAAACAATTCCGGGTGTACCTGCAGAAAACGACATTTTTAAACAATTGATAAAACTTCAGAATACCTTACGTTACATCATGGGCGAAGAATTGATTACCCATTTAGGTCAGGATTATGAAGAAGAACTGATAGAAACGGTATAGTGTTTATCCACAAATTTCTTTCAACGGCTCTGGGAATAGGTTATATCGGCAAAGGTGCCGGTACATATGCTGCAATAGCAACCTGTATCTGCTGGCACCTTTCCCAGAGCCCTTATAGTAACCCATATTTATGGCCGGTACTGATCACCATGTTTATCGTGATGTTGGGGATAATGAGTGCCGATCGGGTGGAAGAAATTTGGGGAAAAGACCATCAAAGGGTGGTGATCGATGAAGTAGCGGGAATGTGTATTACCCTGTTATTTGTGCCTTTAAAATGGCAATATACGCTTATCGGACTTGTTCTTTTTAGGTTTTTTGATATACTTAAACCCTTTTATATCCGTAAAATGGAAGAATTGCCAGGTGGTTGGGGCGTGATGGCCGATGATGTGCTGGCTGGCATTTACGCAAATGTGATTCTCCAGCTGGTGGTGGTTTTAGCACTGTTTTAATCCATGATGTTCACTTACCTAAAAGCACAGGCATCATCTCTAGTCGCCTCGGCTACAGATTTCGGTGTGACGATCATTGCCGTAAATCTTTTTGGCTGGTGGTATCTGGCGGCAAGTATAAGCGGTACGGTTAGCGGTGGGCTTGTTAATTTTTACGTAAACCGGAAATGGGTTTTCGAAAGTGAGTCAAAAGCTATTAAATGGCAGCTATTGAAATACATTTTGGTATGGGCAGGCAACCTGATCATCGTAACCGCAGGGGTGTTTATCCTCACTCGTTTTTTTAATCTCAATTACGTACTCGCGAAGGTGTTTAGCTCGGTTTTAACCGGGTTAAGCTACAATTATATCATGCAAAAGCAGTTTATTTTTACAAGTTAAATGAAACCGATCTATTCATTTTTTCTCCTCGTGTTGCTCAGTTTTATTTTGCAGGTAAATGCCTTTGCCCAAAGGACAACAGTATCTGGTACAGTGCGCGATGCCGTAACCAAAGAAACACTGCCCAACGTTTCCGTTTTTTTTAAAGATACCAGGATCGGGATACAGACCGATATAAACGGAAAGTACACACTGGTTTCTCCCGATCCTCAAGGTGAAATCAGTTTTAATTATGTGGGTTATCGGACTGTTTTTAAAAATATAATGGCAGCTGCAACACAGGAGCTTGATGTTGCCCTGGTTCCCGATTCGAGGGCCCTGGATGAAGTGGTTATTGTGGGTGGTAAAAAGATAAAATACCGCAATAAGGATAATCCGGCGGTCGAATTGATCCGCCAGGTGATTGCCCATAAAGAAGAAAACCGCATTAAAAGTTATAATACAGCATCCTTCAGACAATATGAGAAGATGTTGTTCTCGCTGAGCAATGTTTCGGATAAGTTTAAGAACAAAAGAATGTTCCGGAATTATCAGTTTTTATTTCAGGAGCAGGATTCGACCTTGATTGGTGGGAAAAACCTTTTGCCGGTTTATATTCAGGAAAAACTTTCGGATAGCTACCTGAGTAAAAATCCCGAAAAGAACAAAACCATCGTAATTGGTGAAAAACAGGTTCAATTTGACAGCCGGTATATTGATAATAAAGGATTGAAAACCTATTTCGATCGGATGTACCAGGATATCGATATCTATAAAAACAACATCTCGGTCATCAGTAACGAATTTTTAAGCCCGATTGCAGATGGTGCACCTGCTTTTTATAAGTTTTTTATTACCGATACACTAAAAAATCAAAAACCTCAGGTTATTGAGCTGTCTTTTACGCCCCGGAATACAAATGATATGTTATTTGAGGGAAAGATTTATGTAACCAATGATAGCCATTATGCGATTACCGGCGCTTCATTTGGGGTGAATAAAAACATTAACCTCAACTTTGTGCGTGCGCTAAAAATCGACCTTGATTTTGAAGCAAACGATAAAGGCAAATACAGTTTAAGCAAAAGTAACCTATTGGCCGATTTTGGGATTGGCAAAACAAAAGGCATTGGTTTTACCGGCGAACGTACCGTTACCTTTAAAAATTACCAGTTCGATACGGTTTTGCCCGATACCATTTTTGAGGGGAAAAGTACTGTCGTATTAGCCGATGCTGCTAAAAAGGACGATAAATTCTGGGAGAAAAACAGGTTGGATAGCATTTCGAAAAACCAGCTGAAAATTTATGGCAATATCGATACCCTGCAAAACCTCCCATCCTTCAAACGGACAATGAAAATCGTTACCCTTTTATTTGCCGGTTATCAGAACTTAGGCCCTTACGAAATTGGCCCCGTAAATACCTTTTACAGTTTTAACAATGTAGAAGGTTTAAGGCTGCGTGTGGGTGGCCGAACAACGCCCGAGCTCAGCAAACGCTATTATTTCGAAAATTATTTAGCCTACGGGATTAAAGATGAAAAATGGAAGTTTTTCCTTTCCGGAACTTATTCGCTGAACAATAAATCGATCTACGAATTTCCTCAGAACTACGTGAGGGCCAGTTTTCAACGCGATACCAAAATACCTGGACAAGAGCTTCAGTTTGTACAGGAAGATAATTTTCTGCTTTCGTTTAAACGTGGGGTAAACGATATGTTGTTGTACAACGATTTTTACCGTTTGGATTATGTAAAAGAGTTCGAAAATCACTTTTCTTATAACCTTGGTTTTAAAAAATGGAGTCAAACGCCTGCCGGTGGATTGAACTATATCAACTCGAATAATCAATCTGTTAACAGGTTAAGCACCAGTGAAATTTCTTTACAATTAAGATACGCACCAAACGAAAAATTTTATCAGGGCAAAATTTATCGTGTACCCATTGCCGACCGTTATCCCGTATTTAATTTACGTTATACCGCAGGTTTAAAGGGTGTTTTTGGCGGCGAATACAATTACCATAACTTAATGGGAAGCATCGATAAACGTTTCTATTTATCACAGTTAGGCTATAGCGATGTGACTTTCGAAGGTAGCTATATTGCCGGAAAAGTGCCTTTCCCTTTATTGGCTATACACCGCGCCAACCAAACTTATGCCTATCAGCTTAATTCGTATAACCTAATGAACTTCCTGGAGTTTGTGAGCGATCATTATGTGAGCATTAATATAGACCACAATTTTAACGGCTTCTTTTTTAATAAAGTGCCCTTAATTAAACGATTGAAATTAAGAGAAGTAGTGTCGTTTAAAGCACTATACGGCGGTCTGCGAAATGAAAACAATCCGAATTTTCAGTCAGGATTATATCAATTGCCGGTTTACGAAAATGGCGCACAGCGAACTTATGCTTTGGGCAACGAACCCTATATGGAAGGCAGTGTTGGTGTAGGTAACATCTTTAAATTATTGAGGGTCGATCTGGTGAAACGGTTCAACTACCTCAATAATCCGGAAGTTTCGGAATGGGGAATAAGGGCCAGGGTAAAATTTGATTTTTAAGAAAAAAGCTATGGAAAAAAAATTAAGGGACAGTCTGCAACAGGGCATATATAAAGTGATCAATCCTTTTGTAAAGGGATTGATTAAAATAGGTTTAACACCTAATGCCGTAACCACCATAGGTTTGATCCTGAATATTGGTGTAGCGGTTATTTTTGTATTGGGTGCCGAAAAATCTAACCGCGGCGACATGTCATACATTGGTTGGGGCGGGGCGCTGGTGCTTTTTGCCGGCCTGTTCGATATGCTCGATGGTCAGGTGGCCCGTTTGGGCAACATGAGCTCGAAGTTTGGTGCGCTTTACGATTCGGTGCTTGATCGTTATAGTGAGATGATTATGTTTTTGGGGATCTGTTATTATCTCGTAGCGCATCATTATTTCTTAAGTTCCTTGTTTGCCTTTATCGCGCTGATTGGCTCGATGATGGTGAGTTATACCCGTGCAAGGGCCGAAGGTTTGGGCGTGGAGTGTAAAGGTGGTTTAATGCAGCGACCAGAGCGTGTGGTAACCATTGGTGTTTTTGCCATTGCCTGTGGTATTGCGGGTCATTTTATGGGGGGCGATTATAAGGTTTATGTGCCAGGTATTTCATTCCATGTTTTCGAAACGATGTCGATTTTTACCATGCCCATTACAGTAATGGCCGTGTTAACCAATATTACGGCGGTTAAACGGTTACAAGAGGCAAAAAGAGGACTCGAAGCACAGGAGTTTAATGAGCGAAAAGGAAATCACAAAGCTGCGTTAATTGCAGGTTTGGTGTTGATGACGAGTTTAGGTGGCATGTTTTCCTTCAACGCAAATGCACAGGCCGCTGATCCTTCTCCGATTACTTTCCCTACGCCGAAAGACATCAGTAATCAGTTGTTTTATTTACAGCGCGATCCGAATACCAACACCATTATCTGCCAGTTAAATGTAGATAAACATGGTGTGGTAGATAAAGATCAGCCTGTAAATGTATTTTGGATGCGGTACGGGGATAATGGTGAAAAGAAAGATTTAAGTTATATCCAGCGGAAATTTGCCTATGGTATCATCAGCAAAAATCTGGGTAATGGTCAGTTCGAACTTCGGTTTACCTCACATAAAAAACTGCCGATGTACTTAAATAAATCTGGCGCAGATAAAAAATACCACGTTTTTGCCACCATTAATAATAAAAAAATGCAACTGGAGCGGATATTCCTTCGGATTGAAGGCGGTACCTTTTGGTTCCCGAATGTGAAATATGTAGAAATAAAAGGTTTTGATGCTTCGGAACCTTCAAAAGTATTGATTGAAAGGATTAAGGTTTAGCGGAGGGCGTTATGCGGGTAGCGTTTCCTGGCTGTTCGTCATTTCGAGCGGAGTGCAACGTAGCCGAGAAATCTATATTCAAAGATCTCTCCGTTCCGCTTCGCTTCAGTCGAGATGACGAACCAAGGAGGAGCCGAAGACCTTTATTAGGTCGTCATTCCCAACTTGATTGAGGATCGTAATGCGATAAGCTTTAAGATTCCCGCCTGCGCGGGAATGACGATCGATTATATGATTTGTCTGTCTGAACGGATTCGAAGACCTTTTAGCGATTCGTTCATTATAAAGATCCTGAAACAAGTTCAGGATGACGATTAATGGTGAACAGAGTCGAAGACCAGTTTAAATAATTTTACCAAATGAAAAAGAATTTTGTTTCAAATTCCACCGCATCCATCAGGATGTTTAAACATGACTTTTTGGAAAGTTTATCCAAAGTTCGGTTTTATGTACCCTTGATTGTTTATGTTCCGGTGATTGCCTTTCTTTTTTGGAAAGCATTAGTGGAAATCGAAATGCCCGTTTTAAATTTTGCAGCTTGGTTTTTACTTGGCCTGGGTATCTGGACCATCACCGAATACATTTTACACCGCTATGTTTTCCATTTCGAACCGGAAGCGGAGTGGGGCAAAAAGATCCATTTCATTTTTCATGGTGTACACCACGATTATCCCAACGATGCCAAAAGGTTAGTGATGCCGCCTTCGGCAAGTATTCCCATGGCTTTGGGTTTTTACTTTCTTTTCGATTGGTTATTGCCCGATACGGTAGTTTACCCATTTTTCTCCGGTTTTATGATCGGTTATCTCTTTTACGACATGGTGCATTATGCGCTTCATCACGCCAATTTTAAAAGCGGTTTCTGGAAAAAATTAAAACACCACCACATGCTTCACCACTATTCCGATTCTACCAAAGGTTATGGGGTAAGCTGGACTTTTTGGGACCATATTTTTAGGTCTAATTTTGATAAAAAATAAAATGCAGCAAGAAGTATTGCTTAAAAACAACTTTTATAATCTTCGGACTATTTATCTAACAGCTGCTTTATCTGTTGGATACCTATTGTTATCGATACTTCTGGTCGGCTTTAAAACCGATCAGCTGGTACTGATTTTTATTTTTAATGCCTTATTCTTCATCTCCGCGGGAGCAAGGCGCTTTATCTTAGGTTTTTCAATCTTTATTGTTTACTGGATTCTGTTTGATTACATGAAAGCCTTCCCAAACTATCTGTTTAACGAGGTACATATTAAAGATTTATATGAGCTGGAAAAAAAACTATTTGGTATTCATCATCATGGATTAATACTTAGCCCTAACGAGTATTGGAAGATGAACAGCACTACATTTTTAGATGTATTGACAGGCTTTTTCTATCTGATGTGGGTACCGGTTCCGCTGGCTTTTGCCACTTATCTTTTCTTTAAAAATAAAGAGCAGTTTGTTCAGTTTTCGCTCACCTTTGTGTGGGTAAACTTATTGGGTTTTGTGGTTTATTATGCTTTTCCGGCAGCACCACCCTGGTATGTGCAGGAACATGGCTTCGAATTTATAGCCAAAACCGCAGGAAATACTGCCGGATTAGCCCGGTTCGATCATTATTTTAACATTACGCTTTTTCAGGGGATATACAGCAAAGGCTCTAATGTATTTGCAGCGATGCCATCGCTACATTCATCATACCCTGTTATTGTTGTTTATTATGGTTTAAAAAACCGTCTGGGCAAAATCAATATTTTCTTTTTTACGGTAATGTTAGGCATATGGTTTTCGGCTGTTTATACCAGCCATCATTATACGCTTGATGTATTGGCTGGATTAAGCTGTGCGCTTTTGGGGATCATTTCTTTCCATTATTTAATACATCATACCCGGTTAAAACACCTGGTTGCGAATATGATAAGGGCCATTGGTAATTAAAAAGCCCAATACCCGATCTTAAACGATCAGCTATTGGGCTTAGGATAAAATGAAACGGATTACTTAACCGTTATCCACTTGTTGAGCATATTATCTGGTGCTTCGAGTAGTATTTTATAAAAAGTTGAAGGATAATTTTTAAGATCAGCAAGGTAGTGCTGCTGACTGGCATCTACTTCGGCCAAAAGCTGATAATTGTCTTTTTCACCAGTTTTAAAATTATTCGTCGTTGCCAGCCAAATTTTTACTTTACCTTTCTTTTCCAGTGCTTTCCAGCTAATGTCGAGATGGTTTTGTACATGATTTAATTTTAATCCTGCTATGGATACCGGTCCGATAAATGGTGTGCCATCAATTTCCTGTGCTACATTTTCGGGTAGTTTTACCTGGAGAAAACGGGCAATTGAAGGCATAATGTCTACTACACCAAGATCGAAGTACTGGGCATAAGTATTCAGGTTTTTATAATTGCTCACCATCCAGGTTGAACGTTGACGCTCAGATTGTCCGCCATGTCCGCGGCCGGTTTTTTCATCACGTCCATGATCGGTTGTGATGACGATCAACCAGTCTTCTTTAAATTGCTGTTGACGGTAAGTAATGGCATCCCAAATCTGGCCCATTTGTTTGTCCAGCATCTCAATAGCTTTATAAAACTCCGGACTATCACCATAACGGTGTCCCATATCATCGGTATATTCGAGGTATACCCACGAAAGATCCGGCGCTTTATCGTGAATGATGCTGGCTGCCTGTTTAACCACTTCCTCATCAATAAGGTGCATGTAGGCCGAATTTTTATCATGTTTAAAGCGCGCTGTATCTAACTCGTAACCGTCTGCTACAAAATCGGGCTTAAAGTTGCCGGTTTCAGCAAGATCATCGCCAAGGAGTTTGGTCCGGTTATCGGTCCAGCTGGAGAAAATCGCTGTTTTTTTCTGCGGATACTGATTTTTAAACAGCCTGAAAATGTGCTGATAATTGTAATTAGGCGCTTTTATATCATTATCGGGCACGTTATGTTTATTCACCCAGGTACCGGTAAGTAAACTGTTGTAGCCCACGGCCGAAATGGTTGGTGTCTCGTTATAACTGGCTTTATCGCCACCCACATGCATGCGCGAATAGGATCCTGCTGAGATGATCTTTTTGAAATTCGGTAAGTTCAAACGTTCCATTACATCGGCAGGGATACCATCGGCGATTACATAGACGACTTTACGCGTCCTGTTTTGGGCAAGTACCGGCAGAGATAAAGAAACACAGCAGGCGAAAATAATTGTTCTTAATAACATGGTTCTGTCCTTGATTAGAAAGTGTGTGGGAAATATTCATTTTCAACTGTTCCGTCATCATACATTTTAAGTAATGCATATCCGGGTGGCGTTTCGAGGTAATAGCCTGGGCCTGCCGATTCTGCATCGCCCTTGCCCCACCAAAAACCACTCATGGCCCCATTGCAGCAGTATCGAACACCATTGTAAACGGTTTGATCGGAAAGATGATTATGACCACTCAGGCAGATTTTTACCTTATCGCGGTGTTTGTAGAAAAGATCTTTCAGCTTTTTACAATCCGAATGGCCGCCACCAACCAATACCTGGGTAGTGCCCAGAATTGGATAGTGCGACATCAGCAGGGTAGGCGTACCGGCAGGCAGGTTTTTTAACTCCTGCTCAAGCCAGTTATATTGCTCATCATCAAGCGAAATTTTACTGTTATTCCCGTCAAGGATAATGAAATGCCAGTTCTTTTTGGAGAAACTATAATAACGTTTAGGGATTTTCAGCCTTTTTACCACATAGTTCTTTCCATACATTTCATCGTCTTTTGTTGGCGCCTTCCACCAGGTATCGTGGTTGCCGATACAGCTGTGTACTTCGTATTGATCAATTGTTTTAATGCAGTCATCCCAAATAGCCCATTGTTCGGTTACCTGGTTGCGCAGCACATTATCGTAGGAAGCATCGTTGATCGAGTCGCCTCCGTTTAAGAAGAAATCAACTTTATGTTTGCCGATAATCTGTTTTAAACATGCTTTAAACCGCTCAGGGGCATTGTCTCCAATACGGATGTGCACATCAGTAATATGCGGTACAGTAAGGACCAGTTTTTTGCCTTTTGGTTTTTCCAGCAGTGTTTCCGAAGCCAGGGCAGGGAGTGTGCCTGAAAATGCAGCACCTGCTGATAGTCCTATGGCCTTTAGTAAAGACCTTCTTTTTATTTCTGCCATCTTACCAGCCAAAAATTTGTTTCAGTTTCGGGTTCAGGATTACTTGTTGCTGCGGAACAGGACGATAATAGAATTTTGGTTCCTCAAAGTTTCTGGTCGCATTTTCTGTTACGATATTTCCCCCGGTATTGCCGTTCTTTAAATAAACCGTTGCATCCGTTCCGATTAATCCAGCACGGTAATAAATAAGTTTTACCCCAAGTGAATTCTTTTCTTTCTGATCTTCACCGGGAATAGTTGCTGTTCTGTCGATCAAAATGATATCATCAACACCATCACCGGTAAGGTCGTACTTGCCCAGTCCGGCGAAAAACATGCCTTCAGGGCTTTTAGTAAGCAGTTTGCCCACTTTCCAGCGCATTAAATCATCAAACCTCATGTTTTCAAAAGCATATTCTACCCTGCGCTCCCTTCTAATTTCCAGGATAACACCTGCATTAGCCGTAACATTTGGATATTGCAATTGTAATGCGGGATCGGGATTAGCGTTAGCTGTTGCCAGATTGAGATCAGGCAGACCCGCTCTTTTACGAAGCAGATTTACCGATTGGTCGAGCTGTGTTTGACTTAAAGTACCTAATTCAGCAAGCGCTTCCGCATAGGTTAACAGCACTTCTGCATAGCGGTATACCGGAAAATCTACACCGTTTAAAATCGCATTATCGGTACTGTTTACATAACCCTTTAGCTGGTGGTAGCCGGTAAAGTTTTTGTTTAAGCGTTGGATATAGGGCGTAGGATCGGGTACCCTGATCCATCCCGGATAAACCATGGTTTGCGACATTCGCGGATCGCGGTTTTTAAATTCTGCCACAAAACCCAGTTGAGCATAATTGGCAACATCGGTAAACCTACTTCCATCTTTCATTAAATACGTTTGCAAGAGGTCTTTGGCTGGTGCCTGCTCATAATCGCCAAATACTGTCCCGTTCACATTCTGGCTTTTGCTCTTACTCAAATCAAAGATATTAACCAAAATCACTTCGTTATTGGCTGTTAAATCCTGACTGGAGAAAAGTGTGGCATAATCCTGTTCCGGTTTTCCGGTGTTGTAAATGTTAAACTTTTTGCCAGCGATGATCTCCCCGGAAATTCTGGCTGCGGTTTCTAAAAAAGTATTTGCCGAGCTGCTTAAATTCAGCTCATTGTGATATTTGCGATAAGTACCCTCGTAAAGTGCCGCCCGTGCATATAACGTAGCAACGGCCCATTTTCCCGGGGTACCCACCGGAACACTTTCCCTTACATTTTTATAGGCAAAATCCAGATCTGCCATGATACTATCGGCAATCATTGTTCTCGGATCACGGGCTTTGTACAATTCCTCATCACCTGGCTCCAGGGTGCCCGAATACCAGGGTACATCAGAGAAACGTTTTACTTTGTCTAAATAGAATTCAGCGCGGTAATACCGGGCTAAACCTGCGTAGTGATTTTTAACGGCAGCAGAAACCTGCGCTTTTCCGTAATTCTCCAGAAAGTAGTTAATGTTTCTTAATCTGCTCCAGCTCCAGCCGGTGGTAATATTCTGGGCATTCGCGTTACCCGCCATCATGTTTTTCACCTCAACTGCGGCGGTAGTGGCTACGTTATCGGTACTCTGATCGTTTAGATAAGTATTGCGGTCTGGTTGAGAGAGCAAACCATTTACATAAAGTGAAAGATCACTTTCGGTATTAAAGAACAGGTTAGGAGAGATGGAGGTTTGTGGAAAACGGTCCAGACCAGCTTTTTTACAGGCGGCGAGCATACCCACAGCTGCAATAAATACGATATATATATACTTTTTCATTTTAAAATGATTTAAATGTGAGGGCTTAGGTTAAAAATCGAGGTTTAAACCGAAAGCATATCTGCGTTGATAAGGATATGCCCAGGCACTTGGCCCCTGGTTAACCGCTTCCGGGTCGATGAATTTCTTGATGGAAGAAAACTCATACAGGTTTTCGCCGGTAACAAATACACGAAGACGGTTTACATGAAACTTTTTAGTCCATTGAACCGGTAGGGTATAACCAAGCGATACATTTTTGATCCTCAGGTAAGCACCATTTAACAAATATTTAGTTTGGGGAATATCTAAACCCGATCCATAATTGGCATCAGCAAGCCACGATTGTAATACCGGATACTGCGAGTCGGTATTGGCATCAGCAAGTCCGGCAGCAATATAGGAAGCCGAGTGTTTGGCTCTTTGTTCAGGCGAATCGGCTGCTCCACGGTAAAAATCAAGGTTCCATGGATAAACGTTAGCATAAGGTTGTTGATATGGTCCCCAGAAAAGATAGTGGTGAGGGTAAAAATCTCTTTTTAGTACGCCCTGTAAAAATATGGCAAGATCGAAACCACCCCAATCCATATTCAGGTTGGCACCAATGGTATAACGATCGGAGCTGTTTCCAATGATTTTTAAATCCTTTGGATCGTTTGAGCTCAGTCCTTTTTCTATTTTTTTGTTGCCGTCAAGATCTATATATTTTGGCCATCCCTCAACAATAGAAAGGGCACCCCATGGAATAAGTGCAGATTCATCTAAAGCGGCAATTTCTGCTTTACTGCGGAAAACGCCATCATTTTGTAATCCCCATATTTCTCCAAGAACCTGTCCTTCGCGGTAATTTGAAAACAGGTTCTGGTCATTTTTGAACTTGGTAATTTTGGCTTTAGAATCAGCCAGGAATACTTTTGCATCAAAGCTGAAAGGTTTCGAACCGAGATCAAACCGGTCTCTGTAGGTTACCGAAAGCTCCCATCCCTTGGTGCGCAGATCGGCCGAATTCTGGCGTGGCACACCTGTACCCAGCACACCCGGCAGTTCCTGACCGGCAGTAAGCATGCCTTTGGTATCGCGGATATAATAATCGAAAGTGAAAGAAAGTTTATCGTTCAGCAGGCCAATATCGGTACCCATATTCAAGGTAGAAACCCTTTCCCATGTATAAGTTTGAGGATCAACGCTTAGTCCCGGAGCGCCATTAATCACCTGATTCTGGCCATTGCCACCAATTAAATAACCTGAAGTACCTGGTACCAGAGATTGGATATAACCAAAATCGCCCACATTCTGGTTTCCAAGATCACCGTATGAGGTACGGAGTTTGAAAGAAGAAACGGTAGATAATAATGGTTTAAAGAAATCTTCAGCACTTGCTATCCAGGCAAGCGATGCCGAAGGGAAAAATCCCCAGCGTCTGTCTATCGGGAAACGCGATGAACCATCATACCTCCCGGTCGCTTCCAGGATGTACCTGTTTTTGTAGGTGTAATTTAATCTCGAAAATGCACTGTTGGTTGCATAAGCCGAATAACCTGCGCTGGCTGTTGCCGTACCGCTGGTAAGCGATAAATAGGGCAGAGAAGAAGAAATGAGTATGTCTTTACTCGCATTTACGGTAGAATAGCTATAATCTTCGCTGTTAAAGCCTACCATGGCACTGAAAAAATGATCGCCTAAGGTTTTTTTGTATGTACTGTATATGTTAAAGGCATTGTTATACAGGTAACCATTGTTTTCGGTTACTGAACCTGTTCCACCTTCTTCGCGGATATCATTCGGGCCATAGCCAATTTTGTATTTTTTACTGTCGTTATGTGTTTTCCAGAGTTCACGCTTGAAAGATGCATCTGCATTTACCTGAAGATCGCCTTTTAAAAATAAAGCCGTAGCGCTGGTAATATTCTGGAAACCGAACATATTCTGAAGGTTATTTCCGCCATCAACAAGTTTTGCAGCCAGTTTACCGGCAGCCGTATTTGCCCAGGTGCCATCAGGGTTTGTAGCTACATCAGTAGGCATGAGGTAATACAGATCGGTAATGTTTCCGTTGGGAAGCGCCCGTTTGGTTTGATAAATATTCAGGTTATTATCCACTTTAAGCCAGGAAAGCGGAGAAAAGCCCACTTTTGACCTTAAACCATAGCGGTCCCAATAATCGGCAGTAAGTTTGTTTAGCCCGTTATCCCGGCTGTAATCTGCCGAAAGATAGTAGGTTAAAGGTTTTTCGTTTACGGCTGCACCACCTGAAAAGGTAAGGGTATGGCTTTTAGATAAACTGGCGTTATTGAAAAAGTAATTATACCAATCGTTGCTGCCCATGTAAGCCCATTTGGTAGGATCGGTTGGATTTAATCGGGTATCGGCTATAGAAGGGTTATCAGATCTTTCTTTTGCCCAGCGATAATATTCATCGTTATAATTCACATAATCCCATGGTGTATTATCGGTAGAGGTTTCCAAAACCCTCGAAAAAATATACGGATCGGTTACCGGTTTAGGTAATAAGGTTGGTTTTCCCCATGATTGCGTGGTATTGTAGCTAATAACATTATTGCCTGCAGCACCTTGTTTAGTGGTAATCAGAATTACGCCAAATGCGGCACGTGCCCCATAAATGGCTGCCGATGCCGCATCACGTAATACCGTAAACGAAGTGATATCAGATGGGGTTAAGCGTAACATATCATCATTGCTGGTAGCAGGAATCCCATCAATAACCACTAGTGGCGAGCCACCGTTAATGGAAGTATATCCCCTGATGTTGATGTTGGGTACACTGCCCGGTGCACCACCTGCATAAGTGATATTCAACCCGGGACTGATACCCTGTAAACCCTGTAATACGTTGGTTACCGGTCTCGATTCGAGCTGTTTTCCCGAAATCTGATCAATTGCACCGGCAACATTGATTTTTTTCTTGGTTCCAAAGCCAACTACCACCACCTCATCGAGGTTGGCAAAGTCAGGAGATAGCGAAACATCAATTTTTGTTCTGCCACCAACGGCAATTTCCTGTTGTTTGTAGCCGATGTAGGAAAAAATAAGCGTAGCGTCTGGTTTTACGCTGCTTAAGCTGTACACGCCGCTGCTGTTGGTGGCGATGTGTAAGTTTGTTCCTTTAACAGTAATGTTTACAGCAGGGAGCGTTTCGCCCGTCTTTGCATCAGAAACCACCCCTTTAATGGCGATCCCCTGGGCAAAGCCACTGGCGGATAGGATCAGTAAGGAAAAGATCCAGAGTAACTTTTTTTTCATTTTTCTTAATTATTTAGTTGTTTGATTTGGAATGATAGGTGCTTTTCAGCGGCGCTAAATTGAACATATCATATTAAGGTTAAGTTAAGACTAAATTAATATATTAATTGAATGTTCATTCAATCTATTTAAAAAAATAAATTTGCACAATACAGCTACTTTTGATTAGTTTGCCTAATTAAATTAACTGCACGATGGGACGCAAAAGCCTAAAAGAGACAAGACGACTGGAAATTATCAAGGTATTTTACCAGGTAGCGAAGAAAGAGGGCTACGAAAATACCTCTATTGCCAAGATTGCGAAGGTAATGGATATTAACCCAAGCCTGATTATCCACTATTTTGAAACGAAAGAAGGACTGACTTATGAACTGATCGACCACATACTCGACCGGTATTTACTGATCTATACCATAAAGAATAAAGGGAAAGCAAACTTAGCCGATTTACAAGCCACAATTGAAATGCTGTTTTCTAAAAAGTGGAACCTGCTTTTTGATGACGGATTGTTTTACACCTTCTATGCTTTGGCATTTAGGGAGAAAAAGATCAAGCTGAAGTATAAACTTATTTTAGATGCACTTCGCAATGGTCTGGCCCTGATGATTGAACAATGTAATGAACAGCACATTACGAATGTGGAGAACCCACAGGTTGCTGCTGATTTTATTTTTGTACTGGTAGATGGTGCTTATTTTTACCTTTCAATGGAAAGCGATAAAAAAGCCTATTTAGATCGTTTGGCTTATTATAAACAAAAAGCATACGATGCCCTTTCTATCTCGCCCCTTAAGGCTGCTTCTGCTCCCGCTTGCTAAACTGCCTGCTTAAAGCATATAAACCAATAGACATCCAGAGGACATTTGCTGCGGCATTTGGCAGATCGTGGGTGTCTAACGCGGTTATGGCTAAACACAAACCACCCAATATATTGAGAGCCTGAAAAGCGAGTGAATCGGCACGGATTAATTTCATGCTTAAGAAAAGATAGCCAAGCGTACAAAATACCACTCCACACCATCCGATAATTGACATCACTAAGTTCATCATGTTGTATTGTTTGCTCGTAAAGCTATGAAATAATGTGGTTACATCTATAGGAACGATCAGGCAAAAAATTACATCGCTTTGGTTTTTATAGCCTGCATAAACTGCTAACCTTGATTGGTTTATTGAGTTATATATTTTATTTAGCAGGGTGTGTTTTAAACACAAACTGGTATATTTAACTGAAACAAAAGTAAATATGGATTTGAACATTGTAACAGCGATACAAAGTCAAGATCTTTTACCAAACTAAGCGAAATCAGGGAAAGAAATAAACGTCATATTATAGAACTTTTTCCGAATGTGAAATTTCGCGATAGTAAAAACCAGCTGCTTACAGTAGGTCGTTTTAAGCAGGTGGTTAAGGCCAGGGTGGAAATATGATCGAAGAAGGAAATAGAAGATTGTATAAAAACATTTAAAAAAGATGCTAAAAAAATAGCCAGGTATTATAGAAAGATCAGGAAATAACAGCGGAATTTTCCAGATACAGAGCGCTGAAGCTTGTTTTGATATTCAACAGGTTATTTTATATTAACATTTGCGCTATATTTTTGCTTATCCATGTGTTTAGTATAAGTTTTCAATTTTTTGTGTCATGACAGCAGTAATCGAATCAGCCGGGAACGACCATTTGCAAGGTGTATGTCCTTGCGGTAAGGGCGATAAATCGGATTTGGAAAGAATTCCACGGACATTTATCATGAAAACCCTGTTTTTCTGGTTACCTATGAAACGTTACCGGTGTTACCGGTGCATGCGTAACCGCTGGGTACTTGGCAGAAAATCACATCAAATCAGTGAATGACAATTTACAAGAGGGATATTTAATTTGCTGTTCCTGAAAAGGACTTATAGGACATTAGACCGCATCAGATCAGTTTGAGTATTTGCCCGGGTGATGATGATAGGTAATACTGGTTAAATATCACCTATCATCATCTTTCTTTATTTTATTGCACCAAATGCCGCAAAATAAGAGTTTTTGTGTAAGATCTCGGTAACGCTAAACCCAACTTTTTGCAATAAAGCCAGTTGATAGTTTAAAGAGCGTGGCGTATCTTCATATTCAATATAATCAAATACCTGCTGTTTATATGCGGCACCACCAAGGGTTTCGAGATAGGCCCCGTATTGATCTTTAAAAAGATGATCAATTAATACCGAATCGTGCGCAATAAGGTCCGAAATCCAGATGCTGCCTCCGGGTTTTAAAGCCTGGTAAACTTTAGAAAAAACGAGTTCCCAGTCGGCATCGGTTCGCAAATGATGAAATGTTGCAGCAGCAAGTATAATATCGAAATGATTATCGGGTAAATTCAGGTTGCGCATATCATCCTGCACAATGGTTATTTTTCCGGTCGTTTGTGCCGATACCCTGTCTCTTGCACGTTCCAGCATTGGTAAACTCAAATCGTTAAGGGTACAGTTAAGGTTTGGAATTTTACTGAGCATTTTTAAGGTATAATTGCCTGCACCACATCCAATATCCAGCAGTTCTTTCGCATTAGGATTAATATATTTAGCCGCTCCGGTGCAAAGCTCCATGGTAAGTGGTGCATCGATGGTGGTTTGTTGTCCGCTCTCTAAGTTCGAGAAACGTTCTACATCGTTATCAAACCTGGTTTTAATCTCTTCATTGGTTGCCTTGTGCGAAAAATCTTTATTCATTGCTTTAAATTTTTTTTGTAAAGTTAGTGCGGTTAATCATATTTGTAAAATATCAATTTTAGCATAAAACGATACTTTAAAGGTATTATAAATATGGAACTCAGACATCTGCTGTATTTTAAAACTGTTGCGGAAGAACTTCATTTTACCAAAGCAGCAAGCAAACTTTTTATCTCGCAACCTCCTTTGAGCAGGCAGATTAAAGAGCTTGAAGAAGAACTTGGTGTACAGTTATTTGTTCGGAATAATAAGCGGGTTGCATTAACCAATGCAGGCAGGTATTTTAAGGTTGAAGTAGACGCCATGTTTGCCAAACTGGAAGAAAGTAAAGAAGTGGTTCGTAAGATTCATGGGGGCGTTAGCGGCGAATTAAAGATTGGTTATATCAGTTCGGTTTATCAATCGCAGCTTGCCGAAATTTTAAAATTGATGCATCAGGAATTTCCTTACCTGAAAACAAGTTTATTCGAAGTACCTACACTCGCCCAAATTAAAGAGTTAGAACATGGTGGTTTAGATGTGGGAATTTTAAGAGCTCCGGTTTTATCGGAAAAATTAAAAGTAGAATCTTTATTTTTTGATCCCTTTGTAGTGGTTATTCCTTTAACGGATCAAAAAATTGATGCAAAAAACGGACTCGCCGATTTCTTGAAGAAAAGTCCGTTTATCTTCTTTAATAAAGATTTTGCACCCCAGTATAACCAGAAACTGATGGAGATTTGCCAGCGGATGGGCTTTAGCCCCGACATTACCCATGAGGCTAACAATGTGCACTCTATATTACAATTGGTAGAAGCAGGTTTGGGTGTATCTATTTTGCCCTTGTCGTTAAAAAAGCAATATGCACAGTTGAAAGTATCTTTTATTGAATTTGATGCTATTCCCGTTAATACTGAAGTGGTACTGGCTTATAAAGAATCGAATAAAAACCCGGCCTTAACCTGGTTTATTAAACATTATACCCAGTTAAATTGAATTAATTCACTCAAAAAAGAATCTCCTCTTACTTACGATACCCTTTAATGGGTAAACACCTGTGTTTTCCGCTGTTAGTTGCATGCTCCTTTTTATGATATAGGTGGCGGTTACATTCGATGCGGTTGTTAAACATAAACACCTTGCATAAAATATTCCTATCTCTGGTTTTAAGCTAAATAGCTTGATATTTAGTTGATTGTGTCCAATTTTCTATCCTTTCTTTAACAATTTTCACCCTTTTTTAACGGATAATACACCAGTTTTGATTTAACCAAACACGTATCCTTCCTGGCTTCAGGAAGATATGAGAACGTTATAAGTATGTCTACCTAAAGCATGTTTATAAGCAATTAACCAAAACCAACAATGATGAAAAAACAACTACTTCACAAGCTAGATCTTTTGAAGGTTAATCCGGAGCAAATTAAACGCTGTGTCTCCGCTGCGTTTTTCCGTTCCCCCTTACTGCTACACCTTAAAGCTTTAACCGAAATGTTTAATGTGCTGCCTTATCCTAAAATGATCCTGGTAACACTAAAATTTGATCATGTCAAATACTTTTCATTTCCAGGTCAACATTTAATTCCGAATTAAAGCCCGGCACAAAATTACAAAGGTAAAAACAGCTAAACAGTTTCCAGCCCAAAGAAAAAGAACAACAGAACTTGATGGAGAGCAGCCCCATTAGACTTTGTCATTTCTTTTCCTGAAGCATTGCCATAAAAATGGTGTGGGAATTTATTTGCCTAAACCGAAAGGTTTGGATGGGATTGTATTGCTGTTTTTAAATAGTTAAGCCAACAAACATTATTTAAAATGAACGAAAAAAATCAAGAATTGGATCATTACATTAAAAAGCTTTCCCAGGTCTGGTCACTTAAAAACATACCAGGAAAGATGGCCTTATTTTTAATGGCATCGATCATGTTTACCGGTATACTTAGCCTTAAGTCGTACGGAAAAGAAACAGATTACCTTAGAGCCGTTTCCAATAACAGCTATTTTCAGGATACGACAAAAAAAGCAAAACAGCCCGTTTCTATCGATTCGGTTGTGTTGGTGAGTTATGTATCGAAGAGAAATGTAGATACCGTAAAACTCAGCAACATTAGTATTTATCCTTTTATTTCTTTACAGCAAGCATTAAAGAGTAACTCGAAGGGCTTATATGTACAGGAAATTACCGGGGAACCTGGCAGCGCAGATCAATCGATGTTGTTAAGGGGCTTAAGCAGGCCTTTGCTTTCGAAAACCAATATTGCCGAAGCACAACCCGCTGTTTTTATCAATGGGATTCCCTTAATCGGCGATAATCCCTTTGTTTATACCATCCAGGAGTATGATTTCTCCCCAATTGGGCCAGCCACCAATTTATTGTCTTCTATCGATCTCGATAATATTCAATCCATAAACGTGGTCAGCAATTTGGCTGCTTTATCTATCTATGGCCCACGTGCTGCAAATGGTGCAATATTAATTACCACCAAAAATGCCCATCAGGGTAACCGTGAAATTTCTATTAACAGTTATTACGGCTATGCAACCAAAAATAAGATAACCACCACCAATGGTCGGGACGAAAGCCTTTTACGCCGTATTTTTTATAATAAATATGCCACTGCCGAAGATTTTGATAAATACCCTTCGTATCTGGCTGATGCCACTAACGAAAATTATTATGGCAGATCAGACTGGACCGATCTTTACTATAAAAATTCGGCCTTACACACCATAAATGCCAGTATAACAGGCGGAACGTCGAGATCTAATTTCAGGTTTTTTGCCGGTAACACTTCTAATGCAGGTAATGCTGACGATACACGACTCAATAGGTACAATGCATCTTTTTTTATTAATGTACTTCCTCTAAAATGGCTTACCATATCAACCATGGTTAATGCTACGCGGTTAAACCGTGATAGAAACCGTTCGTTAAGAGATCGTTTTGCCGAAATGCAATATATACCCGATCTGATTAGTCCGATAGCACCCAACAAAAATATTTATGGCAACTATTTAAGCGAATATGAAAATAAAACCATCGATAATAACATCAATAATGTAATTCAGGGCTCGTTCTCTGCCAATGCAAAATATAAAAACTTCGATTTCATTACCCGGATATCATTCGATTACAATGAGGGAATGAGAGATTTATTCTATCCTACAACTTTAATGGACGGGAATAATTATGTATCCAATTTTTATGCTTATAACCAACGTTTAAATGTAGATAACTCGCTGGCTTACAATTTTACACTAAATAAAACCCATGTTTTTAAAGCATTGTTTGGGCATACAATTTCGCTCGATGTGAACAAGTACAATTACCTGCAAGGTTACAAAGGCACCAGCGATTACATCAGGATCAATAGTGTTGACGGCGACATTAGCCATAGCGATTATTTACAGCCTGAAGGTTTTTATACCAAAAAGTTTACCGACAAGCAGAAAATCAATGTCAGTTCTCTTTACAGCAGCTTTGATTATACCTTAAACAACGAGTTTTTTGCTACTGTAATTGCCCGTACCGATGGTGCATCGAATATGCAGGCCAATAACAGGTGGTTTTTTTCACCGTCGTTAAGTACCAAATGGGACATTACAAAATATATTAAAGCCGGAAAATCGATTCTCAGCAGTTTAAGTCTTAATGCCTCATATGGTCGGTTGGGCACCCTTAATATTACCGATCAGTATGGTGCTGGTCCTCAGTATGTAACCGATTTAGGCTGGAGTTCTAATAAATCAGTAGGCTCGTATGGCGGTATTGGTACTTTATCCAGACCGTATAGCTCGGGCTGGATTGGTTATGATATTCCATGGGCTTATGTAGAAGAGCTTGATCTTGGTGTAGACGGTGCCTTTTTTAACAACAGGTTGCAAACCAGATTATCCTTCTATTCTAAAAACAATAAACGGATGATTTTGGGTGTGCCGGTTAATGCCGAATCGGGATATACCAAAGAGTACAAAAGCGGATTAGATGTAAATAACAAAGGAATCGAACTTGCAGTTTCGGCCGAAATATTAAAAGCCAGAGCCAATAAAATAGGCTGGACAACAGACTTTAACATTGCTTTTAATAAAAATACGCTGAAAGCATTGCCGAACAACCTTCAGGAAATAACCATCGGAACACAAAAACTAACCGTTGGAAAACCGATTGATCAGATTCTGGTGCTGCAAAGTCAGGGTGTTTACCAAACCGATGTTGATGTTCCTGTAAATCCCGCCAATTTTCAGATGATGAGCTACAAAGGGCTGAAACTTCATGGTGGTGACCCTAAATGGAAAGACCAGAATGGGGATTATGTAATTGATGAAAACGATAAAGTGGCCATGGGCGGTTATTTGCCAAGGATCGTGGGAAATTTTAACAGTACGCTGAGTTACAAAGGTTTTAATCTTGATTTTAACATCTATTTCGCCTTAAAAAGAAGTATCATCAATCAATCTGCTGCAAATCAGCTCGATTTCATTAACAAAACCGGAAATAACAACATCAATTCTGTAAATGAGATTACTTTTTGGCAAAAAGGAATTGATGTTGCCGATTACCCGACCTATAATCCATGGAGTGCTGTTCAATCGTACCGCACCGATCAGGATATTTTTGTTGAAAACGGATCGTATGCAAAACTAAGGTCTGTTTCTTTAGGGTACGACATTTCCAGATTCAAATACTTCAGCAAAAATTTCAAGAAAATTTATGTGTACGCCTCGGCGCTTAATGTATATACCCTGAAAAGTTATACCGGAGGTGATCCAGAGCTGGTTAACTATGTGGGTGAAGACACAGGTTATGGCCTGCCCTTGCCGAGAACATTCACACTAGGTTTAAAAATTGATTTATAAGCATAAAATGATCATGAATAATAAAGTAATACCATCAAGAAGGATATTCACAGTCTTGTTTATGCTGTTCAGTACCCTGTTTATATCGGCCTGTAATAAAAAACTGGATATCGATTCGACACACCTGGTAAATGAAAGCAATAACTGGAAGAGTTTAGCTGATGCACGCTCCGCATTATTGGGCTCTTATGGCCTGTTAAGAGCGGCACTGGCCGATAATAATGCGCATTGGTTATATGGCGATGTGCGTATGGGTGATTTTAAAGCCACTTCCAGGCTGGATTTAAAAGCCATTACCGAAAATAATTTAAACGCGCCATATCCGGTTGTAAAATCGTTGAGCAACTGGCGTAAGTTTTATGCCGTAATTAACAGCTGTACGGTTTTTATCGACCGTGCGGGAGAGATTTTAAAAAACGACAAACAGTATACCGAAGAAAACTATAAGGTAGATGTTGCCCAAATGAAGGCTTTAAGGGCATTTACTTATTTTTATATGGTTCGTATATGGGGCGATATTCCCCTGATTACCGCTTCAACGGATGGTAATTTTACAGAACGCCCGAGAATAGCAGGCGAAATTGTACTGCAGTTTGCGACCAATGAACTGTTAAGCATTGTAAATAATCTGCCTTACCGCTATGGTGCAATTGAGAATGGTTTCAATCAGCAAAACTATTATGGAAAAGTAGCCCCTTATTGGGACGGCATTTTATTCAACCGGATTTCTGCCTATTCAATTCTGGCGCATATTGCTGCCTGGCAGGGAAAATACCTCGATGCGGTAGCGTATTCAAAGTTTGTGATGACCAATTTTGGCCTAAGCGGTGGTGTATATACCACAACGACCAACTTAACCAAGGTAGATGGCCTGTTTTATGGCAATAATGCCGCCCAGTTGGTTGGTTTTCCTTTTAACTACAACACAACTGAAATGAGCACCATAGGCCATATGGAAGATCTGGCGCTGGCTGCACCCATTATCGCTAAAGCTGTTCCACAGATTAAAATGCCCGATGATGTAATTGCGTCCATCTTTAACGAACCCAACGACCTGAGGTTTAGGTTCGATCCGCTTACCGGTTTGCCGGTATCTGATTATTTCAGCGGATACGGAACTTCTAATACCGTATTCAGCAAAATAAAATGCATTAGAAATGCCTCAACCGATGGCTCACTGGCCATTTACAGTTCAGCTTTAATATTTACCAGGATAGAAGAAATTACCCTGCTTTATGCCGAGTCATTGGCTGCAATAGGCAGTATGGAAGATGCTACTGATGCTTTAGATATTGTCCGGAACAATAGGGGAATAGGTCTTTACAAAGGTACCAATGCAGGGTTGATCGACGCCATTTTTGCAGAACGCAGAAGAGAATTAATGGGCGAAGGCTGGAGATGGTACGATTTGGTGAGGTATAATAAGCTGAAAAACAATGATGCAAAGTTTTTAGACCTGATCAAAAAGGGAGGGATATACTGGCCTATTGATGAAGAGGTATTGAGCACCAATGCAAAAATTACACAAAACGAATATTGGAGGTAATGATGATAAAAAGTATTAAAAATATAGCATTCTGTATGGCCATAACACTGTTTATACTTTCCTGCAAAAAGGAAGATGACGGGGCATACAATTACGAAAATGAGGCAAATGTGTTCGATGGTAATGCCTATGCTTACCTAAAAGCGCAAACCGGACAGTACGATTCGCTACTAAAAGTATGCGACCGCATTACCTGGGCAAAAGATACCTTAACAAACAGCAAAGCGATTACTTTTTTTTCGCTCACCAACCGAAACTTTTCAATTGCCTTAAATGCCCTTAATAATTTAAGGTTAAGTCAGAATAAAAAAGCTGTGGGCATTTCTAACCTGGATGTAGACCAGCTGGGGATTTTGTTAGACCGTTACATTGTTAGAAATAAAATAACCACCGATAGCTTACACTTTGCCGATGGTGCATTTTTAACCAGTACACATTTTAATTACGGTATGAATGCGCAGGAGTTAAACTCAAATGCCAGCGGGTATGTTTTTGGCGGACCAAAAGGAGTGGTGTACAGCGATATTAAAAACTCACAGTATACCAAAGAATGGAAATCGGCTACTACACAGGCGGTAAATATTGCAACCAATAATGCAATTATACACGTGCTTTCTGCTTCTCACGAATTCGGTTTTGGCGAATTCTTAATCAGGTTAAATAAATAAATCATGAATGATATGATATCAAAAAATAAATCATTTGTCTTATTCTTTGTCGCTATTGGCATACTGGCCATATTTAGCTGCAAAAAATTATTACCGAGCGATAGTGATGCATTTAATAAAGATGCAGGTTTTAAACAAACCACCTACAGGCCTATACTGGGGCGTACAACCCTCATGGGCGATAATTTTAATATCGAAAGTTCTTCCTTGCCCTTAACTTTCAAAATCGTGGCGATGCGCAATGGCGACGGCCAGACCAGCCCTGAACTTTTAAAACCTTTTCCTGTGCTGGTATGGAAAAAAGCCTACGATGGAAGCGAAAAATCTATTCAGGAAATTGAAAATAAACGCACCACAGAGCAACACAGTTTATTTGAGGTAGGCGAACACTCTGGCGAATTTATTATGTGGGCTGAGGCTAAGAGCAATATTGTTAAAGCGCTTCCCGATTCAGGTTATGTTTTTGATGTGGAGGTTTCTAATAATGGTGGTCGTAAGTATTTTAATAATCTGGTATTACAACCACAAAGGGAATTGCCTTACGAGCCAAACAGAATAAATCCGTTAACAGGGGCCAATACCGGAGGTACCATTACGCCCTCTACTATAGCAGGCATTTTCGGTGAAAAATCGGGTCAGCCTTTAAGCGCCGGCGATGTTACCATATTGTTTAATAAAACAGGCGAGGGTAATTCGCTTTCCTTTAAGTTTTTAGATACCCTGTTAAAACCTATTGACCCTGCAAAATTTAAACTGACCAACTGGACTAAGCTGGTGCATGGTTTCAACATGAAGATGACACCAACATCTGTCAAATACGATGTGGCTTACCCAATTCCCCTGGTACAGATTCCAACCCCTTATACCAATGCTGCAGGGTCGAGGGCCCGTGTAGCTTTTTCGTACGACCGGATTGGTTTTGGAGGCTTTAGGGTAGAGGCAAACCTCGGTTTAGACTTTGCCATTTTCGAAAAGGGGGATTGGGAAATCGTGATCTGGTTTAACAAGGATAACCCCAAGTTTACTAACGATTAGCACCAGAAAAATAAGTTGAACATGAGTTTTTATTATACAGATATGGCTAAAAAATACATATTAAATTTATTGCTGTTAATGACGTTAACGGTATTGGGCAGTTCAGCATGGGCCCAAAACCTGATTAGCGTAAGGGGCAAGGTTGTAGATAAGGGAGATGGCTCAGGAATACCTGCCGTAACCATTATGGCGAGCACCGCAACCCGGGCAATAGGAATGACCAGAGATGATGGTACATTTACCGTAAGCGTACCCGATAACGCAACCTTAACCTTTAAATACCTCAATTATAAAGATGTTACGATAAAGTTAAACGGTAAAAACGATCTGAAGATCGTAATGGTTGAAGATCTGACCACTTTAGAAGAAGTTAAAATTACGGTTGGTTACGGTCAAAAAACCAAAGAAACCGTAATGGGGGCAGTTACTTCGTTAAGGGGGAAAGATATACAGGATGTTCCGGTGAGTAATGTTGCCGAGCTTTTTCAGGCCAAAGTACCAGGCTTAAACATCCAGAACAACACGGGTAGCCCGGGTGCAGCGCCTAGCATTAACATGCGGGGTTTATCAGGCATTAGTGTAACCGGATCAGGCGATAATGCATTTTTAACTCCTACTTCGCCGTTGTTTGTGATTGATGGGGTACCTGTTGATTTAAATACCGACTATCAGTACGGATTTTCCAGCAATGGTCCGGGTATTAGTCCATTATCATTAATCCCTGCCGAAGATATAGACGAAATCCTTTTCTTAAAAGATGCAAGCGCAACCGCATTGTATGGTGCGCAGGGCGCTTACGGTGTAATTTTGATCAATACCCGAAGAGGTAAATCGAAAACCCCGATTATCCAGTATTCTACTAATTTTTTCTTTAATACCCCACCTAAACTACGTCAGGTGATTGGGGGCGCTGCAGAAAGCAATTTAAGACTCTGGGAAATTTACACCTATGGTGCCAACATCTACTCGGCCAGGCAGAGTGTTGATAATACCCCCATGCTGGCCGATAGTTTAAATGCTTTTTATAATAACTCTACAGACTGGCAGAGCATTTTTTACCGCTCTACCTACAACCAGCAGCATAACGTAAATGCAAGCGGTGGTGATGACTCTTTTAACTATAAAATTAACCTGGGTTATTACGACGAAAAAGGTATACAGGAGAATACAGGTTTTACCCGGTACTCGCTAAGCATGAATACCCGCTACAAACCGAGTCCGAAATTTAATGTCAACCTCATTCTTTCCAGTAGCTTGGGCAATAGCCAGAAAGGAAGTGGTAACGGTATTCTGCAAACTGGTGTTGCTTCAGGGGCAGGTTCATCTTCACTATTACCTGGTCCAAATTTAATTAACAGCAATGCTGCCCTGGGGGCATTAATTGTTGATAACGACAACAAAGCCGGCAATATTAAAACGAGTGTAGAGGCCAGGTACGAGTTTCTTACTGGTCTGGCGGTTTCCAATATTACCAGTTACGATTATTCGATGGGCACAACAGAAACCTTTAATCCGGCCATCTTGAATAACAACGTTGCAGGTGTTTATTCTTATAACGATAAGCGGAGCACACTTTACAACAGGGCGATGGTTAGTTTCAATAAATCGCTCCAAAAGGATGTTCATAATATTGGCGCTTATGTTTTCTCTGAAGTTTATGTGCGGAATTTTCAGGCGCATGCTATTCAGCAGGATCAGTATACCAACGATCAGTACCAGGGGCCATTCGGTAGTGCTTCGGCAAGTTCGGGTGGTGGGGTATTGGATAATTATTCTGATTCGAGAGCCGCTTCACTGGCCGCAAGTTTATCTTACAACTACCAAACCAAATATCTGATTGAAGCTACATTCCGTTTGGATGGAACCTCAAGCACGGGCCTTAATGCACCATGGGCTAAAAATCCTTCATTAGCCTTGAAATGGAACTTCAATAAAGAAAATTTCCTGGCCGATTCTAAATGGCTTGATGTAGGTATGTTAAGACTTTCATGGGGTAGAAATATTGCACCGGTTGGTAACGTATTTGATGCCAACGGAACATACGATTATTATGGCAATTATAACGGTATACCTACCACCGCAGTCGATTTTAATAACCTTCCAAACATTAAATTACTACCAACCACAACCACACAATACAATGCAGGTTTAGATTTAAATCTGTTTAAAAACAGGATCACCCTAAATTTCGATACCTATTATAAAATGGTTGACAACCAGTTATGGGAGAAAAACATTACCACCCATAATGCCTTTACCAAGTTAAAAACCAACGAAGTAAGCAATGTTAACTATGGTTACGAACTGGCGCTTAGTTTTAGGCCTTTACCAGCCAGCAGCAAAGTTAACTGGTCTGTTAGTATAAACGGAGCCTACAATAAAGAGAAAATTACGGCTCTTCCTGATGCAACCAGACAGCTTTTACTAGATGGAGGCGCAACTGGCCAGGCCATATTGTACAGGCTGGGCCGAAATTCGTTAACCAATATCCTGTATAATTTTAAAGGGGTATTTTCTACTGATGATGATGTTCCGGTTAACCCTGCAAACGGTACGCGTTACCACACCTTTAATGGTTCAACCCCGGTGTATTTCAAAGCCGGAGATCCCTATTATGCAGATATCAACGGCGATTATGTACTCGATGCTAAAGATATGGTGGGAGCAGGTAATTCTCAGCCGCTAATTAATGGTGGTATTAGCAGTTATGCCTCTTACAAAGGCTTTTCGCTTAATGTAATTATGGCCTATACCTGGCACCGTGACATCCTGAACAATCCTTTAGCGGCAAGTTTCCAGAATTTCTCCTCACCATTTTCGGCAAACAACTTAGTGCCGATAACGGAGTATAACATCTGGCGTCAATCGGGCGATATTGCAAACTACCCGAACCCTTACGATTATTTAAGGTACGGCAGTTACTCGGCAACCGATAAGTCTACCCAGTTTTTGCCATTCAGGTATAACCAAACCCTGTTTCAGGAAGATGGCTCGTATTTAAAACTAGCTACCGTAACCGTGGGCTATACTTTTAAGCCTGAATTAACAAAACGCTTAGGTATCACCAGTTTAAGGGTGTATGGTACGGCCAATAACATCCACACATTTAGTTTTTATTCGGGCGCCGACCCCGAAAATGTGAGTTCACTGGGCAGAGATAACTCCGGAGGTTACCCCGTGAGGAGAACATATGCTTTAGGCTTAAACATTCAATTATAAACAGGATAACGATGAAAAAAATAATATACATACTATCAGTATTACTGCTGCTGAGTGTAAATTTTAGCTGCAAAAAATTCTTAAATGTTGAGCCGCTAAGTAAGCTGTCTGGTAACAATTTCTGGAAAAATGAAAAGGATGTAGAAGGTTACGACCTGGGTTTATATCGACTGTTTAGAGAAGCTTCGATGAAGAATGTGCTTTTCGAAATCGGCGATACCCGTTGTGGGTGGGTCATCCCGTCAACAAAAGGTTATCCACCTCGTATCGATTTTGCTTATATGGCTACGAATAACCTAAAAATGGCCATCGCAGCAAGAGCCGACCGTTCTTTGCCTGGCTATGAAGCCAATGCCATTAACGAATGGTTTCAATTGAGATCGAGGTATGATCTGATTCAAAAATGGATGCCTTTTTATAAAGTAATCCAGTCGGCCAATATTATGGTAAAGGAAGTAGAAGCCATGCCCGATGCCGCCATTTCACCAGTAAAAAAGAAACAGTTTATTGCTGAAGCCGTTTTTATGCGCTGCTTATCTTATTTCTTTTTAGTGAGGTTATTTGGTGATGTGCCTTACTACACCGATGCTTACAACCAGGAAGCGCTACCCCGCACCAATATGGTTAAGGTTTTAAAAGGCTGCTTGGCCGATTTGGGCGCAGTTAAAAATGATTTACCATGGACCTACAGCGATCCCACTTTTAAAGGCATCAGGGCCATGCGTGGCGGTGCTTTAGATTTAATGATGCACATGAATATGTGGTGTGCGGGTTTTGATGCCGCCAATGCCATTGCTTATTACAACCAGGTTGATGAACTGGGGAATGAGTTGCAGAATATCGGTGTCGACCAGGAAAAAGCCTACCGTTTATTGCCTATCGAGCAAACTTATCTCATCATGTTCGGTAAATCGCAAGAGGGACTTTTTGAGGTTCAGTTGAGTGATAACATAGGAGAATCGGTAGATGATGCCAGATATAAATACTCTTTCTCTGTGGTACATGTGCCGTTTTTTAATAGCGACAGACCTTATAGTGAAATGGTTTATAAATCAGACTACATGAAGAAAATTTATCCCGAGGGTGGTACCGATAAGCGTAAAACCGTTTGGTTTGATGAAACTATTTATGACGAAACAGGTACATGGCAGTTTTATAAATTTTTCAATAGGGCAGCGCTGGTTCAATCTCTTGATGATAACCCGATTATTTTCAGGCTGGCCGATGCCATCTTATTGCATGCAGAAGCCCTGGCCGAATTAGGTCGTGATGGCGAAGCGGCAACTTTGCTCAATGTGATCAGGGCAAGAGCTGGAGCTGATCTTTTCCCTGCCAACCCGGGCGAGGGAAAGATAAAAGATGCCATCTTTTTAGAAAGAGGTAAGGAACTGATGGGCGAGGGGCATCATTTTTATGACCTGGTGCGCACCAAAAAAATAATAGATCCAAAATTTACGCCAAATCCACTCTCGTTTTCGGCATTTCAGGCAGGCGCATGGACCTGGCCCATCGATCCGAGTGCAACGATAAACAATCCTTATATGACTTTGAATAACTATTGGAGGTAATAAGCAATAAGCAAATAATAAGATTTAACCTATTAAAGAATAGATTCAATGAATAAGTTTAATAAAAATACAGTACTGCTAACATTTGCCGCAATAGTTGTGGGTTTAGCTTTTAGCTGTAAAAAATACGAACATTATATAGATGGAGGGGTAAAAGAAGCCAAGTTTGACGGTACCATATTACAATATCTCCAATCTAAACCCTTACATTTTGATACCCTTACCCAGGTGATTAAAATAGCGGGCATGGAAAGTGTTTTCAGCAATGATAACCTAACATTTTTTGCACCCACCGATCCAACCATTGGCAAAGCGATCCGCACCTTAAATAAAGAACTCTTATCGACAGGAAAAGATACCGTAACCAAACTAACCGATATAAAACCGGCCGTATGGAAAACCGTACTTTCTTTATACCTCTTTAAGGGCACCAACCGGCTTAAAGATTATGGCCAGGTTGATACACTGGCACTGAACACCTATAAAGGCCAGGGCTACCTTTCTTACAATAGCACGCCAATGAACATTGGAGTGGTGTATAATGATGCAGTAACCAATGCCGGCAGTGCTTCAGAAGTAAGGGTGAAATATGCGGGCTACAGACAGTTGATGATTTCTTATATCCCTGATTTATCAAGGCCACAGGCCTTTTGGATAAATGCACTGGTGGCTTCATCCGATATCAATCCTACAAATGGGATTGTCCATGCGCTAAAAATCGAAAAGCACTCTTTTGGATTTAGCAGTAACTACTTTAATTCGATAGCAATAGAAAATGGAATTGGGAATCAATAAAAACATCAATATGTTAAGAAATAGACAAATTTTTGGTAAAAATACCATGTGGATGGCCTGTTTGTTATTGCTGGTACTTTCCGTTTCATCATGCAAAAAGGAAAATCCCATTAGCGAAGATCCCTATGCCGGAGGTAAAGAAACATTGGGTATAAAATTCTTATCAGATGTATCCGATACAGAAGATGTAAATGGCGCAACCCAGATCACATTCGAGGTAAATGGTTTAATGCCTTTTAAGGATAAAGTAAAATTCTACATCAACGATACCGAAGCTACCATTACTAAAATAACCGATAAAACCATTACGGTGCTTTTTCCTGTAGGTGCGAGTACCGGCGGAACTACCCTGGTGGTTGATGATCAGATCTTTTTTGGTCCGGCCTACCGCGTTGAAGGTAAAGTAGAAACAGATGCCACTTTTGCAGCCAATACCAGCGCTACCGTTATCAGGCAGATTTTACCCCTGCCCAATGGCAACTTGGTTATGGTGGGCTCATTTAATAACTACATGGCTGCTGCCACTGTTAAAAAGCCCATAAACAATATTGTATTAACCAATTCCAATGGTTTTATTACTTCAGGTTTTTCAACCGGAAAAGGTGCCAACGGTTCTATATCTTCTATTTTCAGACTGGCAACAGGTCAGTTTATTGTGGGTGGTAGCTTAACCAAATACAACGATCGTGATGGCATTAGCAGTATCACTAGATTAAATACAAACGGTTCTTTAGATTCTTCGAAGGTTGAAGTAGTGGGCACAAGCTCAGATCGTTCGTACGATACCGTAGCCACTTTTAACGGCGGGGTATTGGGCTTGGTGAATAAGGTTTTTAACTATAACAACAGCATTTATGTGGTGGGCAGCTTTAATAACTACGCTGAGTATTTCTACGAACGTTCAACCAGAGATAATAAAGTGGTGGGCTATACCAAATTAAACGGTTTGTTAAAAATGAGTATGGAGGGTAAAATGGACTCTACCTACAATTTCAATAAAACGGCAAACCTGCCATATGCTGGTGGTAACGGACCGATTAGCGATGCCTTAATGCAGAGTGACGGCAAAATTATCCTGGTTGGTTCTTTTACCAATTATCAGGGCCTGAGTGGCAACCGGATTGTAAGAATCGGTACAAACGGGCTGGTGGATCCAACTTATCCCTCAGGAACAGGTGCCGATGATGCCATAAACGCCATTACCTATAGTGCAACTTCGGGCAAATACCTTGTTGCGGGAGTATTTAACAATTACAATGGTTTTGCCACAAAAGGCCTGGTGATGTTAAATGCCGATGGTACGGTAGATAAAAGCCTGGTGTTAAGGTCAATCGAAGGGGGGAGCATCAGTAAAGCCTACCAGCTAAAAAGCGGTAAGATATTGGTGTTTGGATCCTTTAAAAAGTATGACGGCATCGTTAGACAGGGTTTTATGATCTTAAATCCAAACGGAAGTTTAGCTGCCGGATACAATAACACTGGTAAGTTTCAGGGCATCGTGAACGATGTGTACGAAAGTGTAGATATTTTCGGAAACCCTACCGCACTTATTGCAGGTGCAATTTCTCTTTTCGATAACCAGCAGGTTTCAGGTGCTGTCCGCATCTCTATTAAACCATAAAATAATGTTGTTATTAAATAATCATACAATGAAAAGTAAAATAGAAAAGTCAGCATTTATAGTTAAACTAACGGCCGTTTTAGTCGTTTTAACGATTTCTATAATTTCTTGTAATAAAGAATTAGCCGACAGAAAGGATTTCTCTAACAATACCGGAGGCAATGTTATTGATGCACAGCAGCAAAAAGTATTGTACGTGATTGTGGATGGTGCCAGGGGAGAGTCGGTTTTTAAATCCCCAACGCCCAATTTATCTAAAATGATCAAGAATGGTATGTTTACCATCAATGCTGTATCGGATGAAAACGGCCTCAACGCTACTTCATGGGCCGATATGCTTACGGGCGTAGACAAGACCAAACATAAGGTAATTAGCGAGGATTTTTCGAACAATAAACTTGCCGATTATCCAATGTTTTTTAAACGGGTTAAAGACAATACCAGTTTAAGAACAGCAGCTTTTAGCATATCTCCGGCACTGAGTACCAAACTGGTTACCAGCGCAGATGTAAACACTTCATTTTCGAGCGATGAAGCCGTAAAAACAGCAACACTGGCCGAATTGGCCAATAAGGATGCGGCTGTAGTGCTGGCTGAATTTCAGGGTGTAGATAAGGCCGGTGCACAATATGGTTACGATGCCAGTGTACCGCAATATGCAACGGCCATAAGCAATATCGATACTTACATTGGCGAGCTAAATACCGCCATCAAAGCACGGCCTAATTTTAGCAAAGAAAACTGGCTCATCGTAATTGCTTCAAACAAAGGGGGCGATTACCCGGTCATACCGGCTTTAATGGATCAAACCTTGTATAGTAAACCCTTGTTAAATGGCTTTGTTATCCTTTACAACCCTAATTTCAAATCGACCATTTATAACAAACCTGCTAATTTAAATTCATTGCCCTATTCAGGCAGTTATGGAAAATTAAATGGCGATACCATTGCCAGTGTTGATGCCGCCAAATCGAATCTCTATAATTTTGGTACCACTGGCGAGTATACAGTAGAGTTTAAATTAAAAGTTCAATCTTTCGGAACACAGAATGCACCAATATTTTTTAAAACAGCCAGTCCGGCCAATGGAACCACTGGCTGGTGGATTATCCATAACGGATCGAATGGTACCTGGAGGCTGGGCGGTTTGGCTTCTGCCGCGATCTCTACCCCAACCACCAAAGCCATGGAAGTTAATCAATGGTATCATATAGGCTTTAAAATCTACTTTGTGGGTACCGTGAGGTATGTGCAGATGTTTCAGGATGGCGATCCAATTGGTTCTCCAACGGTAATAACGGGCAGGAATGTAAACAATACTGAACCTTTAGTTGCCGGGTATCGTTCGGGATATGGCAATAGTGCTACACAGTTTATAACCGACATCAGGATTTTTAATGCCGCCGTTCCCGATGCGGTTATAAAAGATTTTGCCTGCCAGGTGCTTTTAGATAGCAGACACCCCAACTATAACAATTTAATCGGTTATTGGCCGGCACTCGATGGCACGGGGACCCTGATTAAGGACCAGAGTAAATCGAAAAGTGATTTTGTTTTCCAAAAATCTACCCAGTGGCAGAGCTTTGAAGATTACGACAATAAATTCTGTATCAAGCCAACACCAGAACTTTATAAAATAGTACCAAGAGGCATCGATATACCACGATTTATTTTAGGCTGGCTGAACATCAATGCAACAGGTTTTAACCTCGATGGAAAAGTTTGGACACCGATTTACACTAATATTTTAAAATAACTGAGCCATGAGAAGTAAAAAAATAATAGGCTTAACCTCAGCTTTTGCAGTTCTTTTGCTGCTTACCCAATCCTGTAAAAAGGATTATGGCTACTCTTTTGAAGATGGCTATAGCAAAACTGAAGTAGTAGATACTTTTGGAAACCAGGACCTGGATACCTCAAAATATAAGATTGATAGGACACAGTTTAACCTGGCGAGGGTTTTTCCAGGTTTGGTGGCGATTTCTGAACCTCGGATTAAAAATACCAAGGTAACCCTCGACTTTGATTTTGTATATGCCAATAATGCCAACCTCAGGATTTCTGTACCACCGCAGGGATGGTTCAGCACGGGAATGTATGCACCTGCCGGCGAACTCATCCAAATTGATGTTCCGGCGGGCGAATATGGAATGATTGCCCAGATAGGAGCATGGGATGATGATTTAACCAGCCTAACGACAAAGTTAAGGGCCCCCGTTATTTACACCCGCCATAACCTTGCGCCAGGTAAAAACCTGATCCGCAATTTATATGGTGGCCAGGTTTATATCATTCCACCAAGAGCGCTTGGCAGAAAAATAGATTTCTATTTCACGGGAACAGTTAAATCGCCAGATTTTGTGCTGGGCGAAACCACAGATGAAGAGTGGAAAGCCATGATTGCCAAAACAACAGTTCCTTTTTTCGAGCTGCGTGGCAAACGCATCATTTTTACTTTGCCGCTTTCACGTCTGGCTAAATTCCCAATTGCCAGTCCAACCGCTTTAATGCAAACCTGGGATGAGCAGATTTTACACTGCTACTGGGAATGGTATGGTTTATCAGAAAATGCAGCTGATGCCAGAGACTTAAATCCGATGTTGCCCTGGCGAATTGTACACGACATCCAACCTTCAGTTGGGGCGCAGCATAGCGGTTACCCGGTGGTAGCAATGGCCAATGATAATTATTTCGCACAGGCCGTAACGTTAAGCGGGGTGGTGGGCCAGAACTGGGGTACTTATCACGAGCTGGGGCACAACATGCAGATGAACAATACCTGGAACTTTGACGGTAACGGTGAGGTTTCGAACAACATTTTTTCTTTAATGGTAACCAAGTACCATGGTTATAAGCACAGTAATTATAAACGCATGATGACGGCTGCATTGGCTTTTGTAACACCTACTGGTACCAAATCATACGCTAATGCATCAGAAGATGCTAAACTAGGCATGTTTATCCAGTTGATGGAACGTTATGGATATAGTTTTATCACTTACCTCGCTACCGAAGCCAGGCACGCAAGGTTTACCTCAAACAACAACCAGGATAAGATCGATTTCTTTTACGAACGTTTATCGGAGTTTGCCAAAACCGATATGGAGCCTTTTTTAACCAAGTGGGGGATTACGGTAAGTGCGGTTTCCAAAGCTAAAATTCAGGCAAAATATCCATTGCTAACCGAAACCGTTTGGTTGTCTGATCCAAGTAAATAATAGTTAATAATAAAATAAACCAACAATGAAGAATTATTCACTTTGTTTAAAAAAATACAGCGTATTGACCATGCTGCTGCTCTGTGCCGTTATTTTTGGTTGTAAAAAGTATTATGATCCACCGGCCGTTTTCGAGAAACAGGAGATTGTTTCGGTTAAAAAAAGAAAGGTATTATTAATCGGTATTGATGGTGCTACAGGAGAGGATGTGAAAAAAATTATGCCTCCGGTTATTGCTTCCATATTGCCCAACAGTAAATATTCATGGCAGAGCAGAAGCGATGCTCCCGTAAGCGATGCCGGAACCTGGAAAAATATCATGACGGGGATCGCCACCATCCATAAAATACAGGATAGTACCTTTATCGTTCCTGAAAGTGCCAGCGAGCACGATGCAGTTGTAGAGTATCCCTCGTTAATTGAACGTTTGCAGGCTACCCCTAAAATGAGGTATTCTGTAGCGGTTTCGCCCTGGAACACCCTGGTTGATCGCTTACTTCTTTACGCTGATGAGCCGATTGCGGTGAACAACGATGCCGCTGCAGCCGATACGGCGGTTAAAAAAATAGGGATTAATAAGGCCGATTTAATAGTGGTCAACTTTAACCAGGTTAACCAGGCCGGGCTTAAATATGGCTATTCTGCTGATGTACCAGAATATAAGGCCGCGGTAGCGCAGGTAGATACTTACCTTGGTAAATTACTGGAGGCTGTTAAAGCCAGAAAAACATACGCGAATGAAGAATGGTTAGTGGTCATTACCTCCAATCATGGTGGCATAAACAAAGGTTTTACCAGCCAGACGGAGCGGGAGCGTAACTCCTTCAATATTTACTATAACCCGGCTTTTAAAAAGGTAGAAATAGATAATGTGTCTTTAACTGATGCCTTTTTATTTCCGGCAGCTAAAGCCGTTACTGATGTGAAGGCGGTGCTAAGTGCTGCTAATGCCAGCATTTACGATATTGGTAGCGCAGGCGATAAAACCATTCAGATAAAAGCTCAGGTAAAATCAACTGCGGGTGCAAATCAGCATGCTGTGATATTGTCGAAATTAAACGCTTCATATGGTACTGTTAACGGCTGGGAGTTCATGGTAGAACTGAGTGCAACCTCCACCAGAAGGTTTAGAGTAGTGATGGGCTATAATTCATCAACCTTAATTTATGCATATGCACCTGCTAATTTCGATCTGAATAAATGGTACGCCATAACCCTAAAAATCTATACAGATGCAGGTAAAAGAATGGCTGTTTTATATGTGGATGGAGTGCCAGGCACAGCAGTTGATATCACAGGAAGGAACATCGGTACGGTACCTTATGATCTGATTTTAGGTAATATTAACTCCGCAGTAAATACTTCATCATATGCCGTAAACGATATCGCCATATACAATAAAGCCCTTTCAGATACAGAAATTAAAAATTATACCTGTAGTGATGGTGTTGCAGTTGGTGATCCAAATTTAATTGGGTATTGGCCTTGTAAACAGGTAAATGGTAATAAGCTGCTTAATCAGGCACCTGTTGCGGCAGGTAAAGACCTTGTTTTTAGTGGAAATGGAGGCGCATGGAATGCCTTTGAAAAACCGGTATGTAACGCAACTGCACCATCAGGCAATACGGTTATGGCGGTTTCCAATTCAGATATTGCTTCGCAGATTATTTATTGGTTTGGGGTTAATATAGAAGATTCATGGAAGTTAAACGGGAAATCGTGGCTGAAACTCTACGAAGTGGAATTTTATAAACCGTAAATCAACAATAGATTTTAAATCATAAATATTGATGGATCTGCATCTTTTTTAGCTATGCAGATTCATCATTACTAAAAAATATATAGATGAAACACAAATACTATATCATCATTGTGAGTATTGCCCTGTGCTTTGCTGCCTGTAAAAAGTTTGCCACTGAAGCACTGAACGATACCACTACACCAAAAGAAACGCTGGATATTAAAGTGATTAATGACGATGACCAGTTGCCAGTGGCTGGGGTTAAAGTAATTATTAGTCGCCAAACTACAGGAACCGGCACCTATACGCAGGTAGATACCATTAGAACCGATAAAGACGGCCTGATCAAAACAAAATTACCCTATCCGAATAATATTAAGGTAGAAGTAGATACCACATATTATCACAAAGGTGAGCAGGCTGTTTATTTTAATGCTGCTGCAAGTATTCTTTTGCACACTACCCCAAAGTTTGGTATGGCACCACTGAACATAGCCGTTAAGGATGAGCAAAATGTAAGTATTTCTAACTTTCCTTTATTAATTGATACCAAAGCACCGGGCGCTGACACTTATACTTCTACCGGAGGTTTAGAACATGCAGGAACTGACGGACAGCTGGTGGTATCGTTACCTTATCCAAATGTGGTAAGGGTAGTGGTGGGCGATACCATGAAGTATTTTCCCGATACACTTTTGGCAACGCTTAAAAATGTGAAGGGTGGTGCTGTAAATCTGATCGCCAGGCTTAAGCCCCTAACCGTTCCATTAGAGATTACCGTATTGGATAAGGATAATAATGCATTACTGCCTGGTATTGATGTGGCCGTTCTGCAAAAACTGACTGGTGAAACTGATTTTAAAGATATTGGCTTATTGGGCACAACCGGCAGCGATGGAAAGTTGATTTTGAATGCTCCATTTGAAGGCGAGGTGAAAATCAGAACAACAGATCCCTCTTATTTCTTCCCTGATTCTGTAATTACCCGTCTGGCTTATGAAAAAAATCGAAAAGTAACCTTAAAATCGAAAAAACTGAGTCCCAAAGCCCCTGTTGATGTGTTGGTTTACGATCAGGCAAATAATCAGATTTTACCTGGTGTAACGGTTAATGTGAGTTCGAAAATTACCGGCGAAACCGCGTTTAAATTAGATACCACTGCCGTTACCGATGAAAATGGAAAATTGAGTGTACGGATACGTTTCTCTGGGGATATGAAATTTGAAGTAGTAAATGATACTTATTTTGCTTCGAAATCCATTACCGCAGTAAATACGGGTTCGGCAGCCAAGCAGGTTAGTCTTCCGCTAACGCTTAAAACAGCAACCTATCCTGAACCCATACTTTCGAATTTGATGGTGAGTTCACTGACTTTGAATAATGGAATTAGTTTAAACGCCCCTACCGATGTAGCAAACGATAAGCGGGGCAATATTTACATTTGCGACCAGAACAACAACCGCATTATACGGGTAAGTAGAAACGGTAATACCACCGTTTTAGCCGGAAGTGGTACGGCCAGCAGCGTAGATGGAACCGGAACAGCAGCTACATTTAACAAGCCAAAAGGGATGGTACTTAGCCAGGCTGGAACCGAGTTATATGTAACTGAATATTCAGGTCATAAAGTAAGGAAAATAACCATTAATCCAACCAATATGGCAGCTACTGTAACCACCATTGCAGGTAGTGGTGCAGCAGGTACTGCAGATGCCGTTGGAACAGCGGCCACATTTACCAATCCTAGCGGGATTGATTTAGATGAAGCAGGTGGTGCCTTATACCTGTCAGATTTATCGGCAAGTACATCAGTTGGCAGAATTCGTAAAATAGTATTAAATACCAATACGGTTAGTACACTTGGTACAGCTACAATATATGCTCCAAATGCCATTGCCCTAAATCCGAATAAAACATCACTTTATTTAGGCGCCTTTGGAAATACCTTCGGATCTACTGAAAGTTATCTCTTTAGGGTGACCGTTTCGTCGGGCGCGAGAACTGTATTAAAGCAAACCAAAACCAGCAATTTTAACGATCCTTCAGGGATATTTATTAGCCAGGCAGGGGTAATTTTTGTTTGTAGCGAGAAAGCACATTCTATCGCAAGAGTAACAAGCGAAGTAACAACCAATTCCACATTTGGTTTACTGGCCGGATCGGGTACAGACGATAGCATCACCGGCGTTAATGCGGTAACCGGTACTTCCGGAAACGTTGATGGCGCTGCCACTAATGCCAGGTTTAATCTCCCTTGGGCAATAAAATACAATACCTATGGTGGTTATTTCCTGATTGCCGATCAGGGCAACAACAAAATCAGAATCATGAAATCCAGTACGATTAATTAGTGAATGTAGCAAGCTGATTAAGGGCTATTGATGAGATTGCAAAAAGGCTGTTCTTCAATGAGAGGACAGTCCTTTTTTACGGATTTCAAAATATGTAGAAATCTGGTTGGCAGTATTTTTTCAAAAAGAACGGTCGACTGTATAAAAACGAGGTCTTAAAAATGGAAGATGTTGGAATATATCCTGAAAAGGTAGTTGATTTCAGATTTTCTACCTTATCATTTATAATTTTCACCCTCTTTTAAACTTGTAAAAGCACAAATTTGCCGCAACCAACATCAAAGCCTATGTTAAGGCTCAACACAAAATGAATAATACAAATTTACCTAAACTATGAAAAAATTATTGTTCGCCATATGTTTTCTGGCTGCAGCAGTAATGGCTAATGCACAACAGGCAGCTGATGATAAAAAAGCAATGAAAAACCTGCTCGACAAGCAGTTTGCATTTGCACAGAAACAATATCAGTTACTGGCCAAAAATACACCGGCAGACCGCATGCCAAAAACCTATTATGCCAAAAATAATAAACTGGAAACGAGCGACACCAAATGGTGGTGCAGTGGCTTTTATCCTGGTTCGCTGCTTTATATTTACGAGTATACAAAAGATTCCGGCACCTTAAAAGAAGCAGAAAAACGCCTTGCGGTACTAGAGAAGGAGAAACATTACACCGGAAACCACGATTTAGGTTTTATGATGTTCTGTAGTTTTGGCAATGCCTACCGCATAACTGGTAATGCTTTGTATAAACCAACCATCGATACGGCTGCTGCTTCGCTGGCTACACGCTACCGTCCGGCTGCTAAAGTAATCCAATCGTGGAACAGCAGTAAACAATGGAAAGGCCCGGTTATTATTGATAATATGATGAACCTGGAGTTACTGGCCTGGGTATCCGATCATGGTGGCGATCCGAAATACAAGAAAATTGCCATCAATCATGCCGATACTTCGCTTAAAAACCATTTCAGGTCAAACTACAGCTCTTATCACGTGGTAGATTACGATATGACTACAGGCAAAGTACTGAGAAGAGGTACAGCCCAGGGGGCATCTGACGAATCGGCCTGGAGTCGTGGCCAGGGCTGGGGCTTGTACGGTTATACGATGATGTACCGCTTTACCAAAAACAAACACTATCTTAATCAGGCAAAAAACATCGCCAAATTTATCATCAATCATCCGAATATGCCTGCCGATCAGATTCCATATTGGGACTTTAACGCACCGAACATTCCTGATACTTACCGTGATGCTTCTGCTGCGGCGGTGATTGCATCAGGTTTGTTAGAATTAGGGCAGTATGCAACAAAAAGCGAGCAGAAATTATATGTAAGCGAAGCAAAAAAAATGATTATTTCACTTTCATCTGATACCTATCGTGCAAAACTGGGTGAAAATGGTGGCTTTCTGCTCATGCACAGTACTGGCGCTTTACCACTGAAATCGGAAGTCGACGTTCCGCTTAGTTACGCCGATTATTACTATCTCGAAGCGCTAATGCGCTATAAAAACTGGTATTTATAACACACATAAAATGGAAAGAAGAAAATTTATAGGAGCGCTGTCATTAACTGGCGTATTTGGGTTATTTAATCCTAATGAAGTTTTATCCGCAACAAAAATTAATAATGCTGCAAAAGGCCAATCAAAAAACGACAGAGAATATTGGTATAAACTGCTATATAAAATTGCCAGCCCGGTTGTTTCCAATTTAGCCAATGGAACACTGATTAAAAATATGCCAGTGGTTACGGCGCCAAAATTCGACTCCAGAACACCTGCTGTATCCTATTTGGAGGCTGTTGGCCGTACCTATGCCGGTATTGCGCCCTGGCTTTCCTTACCTGATGATACCACAAAAGAAGGCGTTTTAAGAAGTACGCTGAAATTACAGGCCATTCAGGGATTGGACAGCTGTTTTGCAAAAAACAGTCCTGATAAACTAAATTTTAGCAAAGATTATCAGCCGATTGTAGATTCAGCCTACCTGGCACAAACTTTTTTAAGGGCGCCTAAAGCTTTGTGGGAGCCATTAAAACCTGAAACCAAGCAAGAAATTATTGCCTCGTTTAAATCATTGAGAAATAGAAAGCCATTTAAAAATAACTGGTTGTTATTCGGTTCTATTACAGAAGCCTTTTTATTGTCGATTGGCGAACCGCATGATGAAGCCCGATTAAATGAAGGTGTAGATACCTTAAACGCATGGTATAAAGGCGATGGCTGGTATGGTGATGGCGTAAACATGGCTTTTGATTATTATAACTCTTTTGTGATTCACCCGATGATGGTGGATACACTTGCCGTGATGCTGGATAAAAAGCTTATTAAAAAAGAACGATATGAGCTTGCTGTAAAAAGGATGCAGCGTTACGTAGTAGGGCAGGAGCGCATGATTTCTCCTGAAGGAACCTATCCGCCAATTGGCCGTTCAATTACCTACCGTACCGGTGCTTTTCAGGCTTTAAGCCAGATTGCCCTCATGCATAAGTTACCGGCCAATATTCAGCCTGCTCAGGTGCGTTCTGCTTTAACTAAAGTTAAACAGAACATATATGATGTCCCTGGAACTTTTGATGCAAAAGGATGGTTACAGCTTGGTTTTTGCGGGCATGATCCCGAAATAGCAGATTATTATACCTCTACAGGCAGTCTGTATATGGCTACTTTATCCTTCCTTCCTTTGGGTTTACCGGCCAGCGATGAATTTTGGGCTGCACCTGCGGCAGAATGGACCTCGAAAAAAGCCTGGGCTGCAAAACCCTTCTCCAAAGATTATCATGTAGATTTTTAATGATTTCAATTCAAATTAAAAAAAGCCAGTAGTTAGGCGTAACTACTGGCTATACATTAAGCTTCGTGTTAGTCGGTCTCTATCCACTCCGAAGGTAACTTCCCGAAGAACTTCTTGAATTCTTTACTAAAGTAGCGACTATCTAAAAAGCCCACCATATACGAAACCTGATAAACCGTATAAAGCCTGGTTTCCAGTAGTTCTGCCGCTTTTTTCAGGCGTAGCCCTTTTATAAAATCATTTACCGATGAACCAGTGACCGATTTTACTTTTTTGTAAAGGATTGGCGTACTCATGTTCATCAGCCTGGCCAGTTCGTTAACACCAAATTCAGGATTCTCTATGGAAGCTGTGATGTTTTCGACCAATTGATTCATGAATTTCTTACTCTCCGTACCAAGCTGGGTTTGGATTAACTGGTTAAAGATATCAATCGGCTCTGAATTTTTGTTCAGCAACTGACCAACATGCGTATGCACGTTCTGTATGGCTACAATAAGGTTGTTTACCTGCAGCAGCAAAGCCTGCGGGGTAAATGGTTTAGTGAGGTAAACATCAGCACCATGAGATAAGCCGGTTATTACATCTTCGGTCTGTGTTTTTGCCGTTAGCAATATAAAAGGAATATGGTTGGTGGCCACATTAGATTTGATCAGGTCACAAAAGTCAAATCCCGACATTTCAGGCATCATAACATCACTGATGATCAGATCGGGAATATGCCGTTTTGCCTGTTCCCAGGCTTCTTTTCCATTTCTGCTGATGATTACATGATAATAAGGGTTTAAGATATCATCCAGCAATGTAGCAAGCTCAAGGTTATCCTCCGCCAATAAAATGGTTGGTTTCTGGCTTTCATCAGCCTGTGTTAAGGGCAATAATGGTTTATGCTGCGTTTGTTCATCCCCATGATCAGGGAAAGTATGCTCAGCATTGTAAGCTGCTAACGAATCATAGGCTTCTTTTTGTCTTTTCGGTAATGAAATCGTAAAGGAAGTATGTCCGGGCTCATTCATCGTCTCCAACCGGCTGGTTACCGTAATCGTACCCTGATGAAGCTCAACAATAGCTTTTGACAGGGCCAGACCTATACCATAACCTGTATTTTGAAAACCATGGTCTGCAACCTGATAGTAATTTTCGAATAATTTGTTTAAATGCGATTGCGAAATCCCCCTTCCGTTATCTTCAATCGTAATGGTCACCTCGTGATAAGTCTGGCTGATCCTGAGTTTAACCAGGCCGCCATTCTGTGTAAATTTGTAGGCATTGGCCAGCAGGTTAATAATGGCTTTTTTTAATTGAAAGGCATCGCATAATAAAAAGGCTGATTTTAGATTTTCCTTTTCCAATAGGGTGGTAATCTGTTTTTGCTCAGCGGTTTCCGAAAACATCTGCAGGCAATCTTCCAGTATAGGCAGTAAATCCTGCACATTTTCTGATAATGTTAAATGTTTATCCTCTGTCTTTCTAAAATCCAGCAGTTCGTTAACAAGCGTTAGTAGTCGCCTGGCGTTGCCGGCAACCCCCAGTATTTTATCTTTTTGTTTCTTACCCAATTGTTCGTCAGAAACGAGTTGCTCTATCGGGGGAGAAATGAGGCTCAGGTGTGTTCTGATTTCATGAGATACATTGGTGAAAAAATTGATCTTATATTGGTGAAGTTCGTCTTCTCTTTTTAAGAGGGTGCGCAATACAAAATAACGACTGATGAAGAAAACGATGCTGGTTAAAATAATACCATACAGCATATAAGCCCACCAGGTGGCCCAAAACGGCGGATGTATGTTAATGGTTAAACGAATCGGTTCCATCCAGTTGGGGCTGCCATTATTACCGCTTACCATTAACGTATAAGTGCCGGGAGCGAGGTTGTTAAATGTTGCTTCGGCTAAATTAGTTGTGGTCCAGCCTTTGCTTAATCCCTGAAGGCTATACCGGAATGCATTTTTTTTAGGTTTAATAAAATCCAGCAATGCAAATTCGAAGGTTAACGAGTTCTGGTTATGGCTAAGTTCAACCCGGTTGGTATAGGTGATGGATTTACGCAATACCGAACTATCAATCTCTACCGGTACATCGAAAATCCGCATGCCGGTAATCACGATACTTGATTTTGTCGTATCGTCCCGGATTTGGTCAGGATCAAAATAAATCAGTCCATCCAATGTTCCAAAAAACAAATTGTTATCCCGTTCATACCTGGCGTTGATGTTAAAATTGGTACTAATCAGTCCGTCGGCTTTGGTATATTGTGTAACGATTTTCTGTTTTGGGCTAACCTTAAGCAATCCACTGTCACTGGCCAGCCAGATACGGTTTTGCCTATCGAAAGCGATGCTGTATACCGAACGATTATTCACCTGGCTATTGATTTGATATAAGGCGAACTGACCACGCTGCTCATTAAATGCTGCCAGGCCACGGCTTTCTAAACCTAAATAAATGGTGCCATGATGTTCGGAAATCGTATTTACAGGGTATTTTAAATGATAGATGCGGATACTATCACCCTCAACTTTCATTACTTTGGTTTCGGTAGCAAACCATAACCTTTTTTTGGTGTCCTGAAAGGCAACGCCAGCGAGGAAAGATTTTAGTCCCGGTTGCTGCATCAGTCTATCCGCTTTCAAATGTGTTCTGATGCGTTTATATACTTTTAAGCCATTGCTAGAGGTAATCCAGAGCCTGTTTAGCCCGTCTTCTACAATTGAGTTCACCTCGGTAATTCGCTCAGTCCCGGTTAAACGGTGTTCGATTGTGTTAGTGCTGGCATTAAGGACATCTAAAGTGCCCGAAAAAGTGCCAATCCATAAATTCCCATCCTCATCTTTAAATAGGGTTTTGATGAAATTTGAACTGATTGACTTATCGTTACCCTGTTGGTTTTTTAAATAAGAGACCTGTTTAGTTGACTGGTTATAAATATTTATTCCTCCGCCTTCGGTGCCAATCCAAAGCTCCGTTTGATTACGGTTGCACACGCTGCTGACCACCCGATGGTTGAGGTTTAAAGCGGTTGGACCAATGCCTAGATGGCGAAAGGGGGCAAGTGGTGGCTTTATTAAATCCAGACCGCTGTAATAAGAACCAATCCAAATGGTTCCTGAGCGCTGTTGAAACAAGCTGTGGATCGAACTATTATGTAAGCTTTGCTCATCGCCCGCTTTGCTGGTCAACTCAAAGGTATTCAGGTTATTGATATCGAAAAAAAACAGACCGTCGGCTGTGGCAACGCTAATCTTATGGTCTAACAAACTGATAATCGACCTGATTTTGTGGGTAGCCCCACCAGGCAAAGCAGGTTGTTGCTGCGCCTCAATAAATTTCCCTTGTTGGTAATGGCATAAAAGCAGGCCACCAGCATATGATCCAAACCAAAACCTTCCATTATTATCCATTTTAATCGAAGTAATTTTCTCCTTTTGCAAGAAAACGGGCAGTTCAGCTGTTGTTCTGCTCAGCATAATCCGGTCAGCTTTGATCTTTACTTCAAAAAGCCCCCTGTTTGTACCGCACCAGATCCTGCCATCTGACCCACAAAAAATCGTATGGCACAATATATCTTCGCCATCATCAAAAGCCCTTGCTGAAGCAATGATTTTATTTTCTTTAGTGATTAGTACGATACCGGCTGTGGTGCCCGCCAGGATATTTCCAGAAAGATCTCTTGTTACCTGCTTAACCTCGGGTTGTATGGGATAAGGAAGCTTGATCTGCCTGAATTTTTCGGTAAGGGGATCGAAAGTAATGAGTCCCAACGCAGTGCCCATCCATAACCGGTTCTGTTGATCCCAGAATAAAGACCTGATCAAAGCAGGCGATGAAGGTTTATTGGTATCCCCCAGGATATTCTTAAAACTGCGCCACCTCAAACCATCAAACCTGCTTAGGCCATTTTCGGTACCGAACCACATAAAACCCTGTCTGTCTTGAGCAATAGACAGCACATTATTCTGAACAAGTCCATCTTCGGTACTGAAATGTGTAGAAACAGATAATTGCGCATTTACCTGCAAAGCTCCACACAGGAGTAAGCACATCATGCCTATCCAGCCCGCTGCACGGATGGCGCATTTTCTATTTAAATTTAAATGAAGCAGGATGATCATTATAATAAAGTTATGAGATATTTGGTGTTAATATTCAAAATTAACCGACGATTACTGAAAAAGCGTAGGATTTAAGATTTTCGACCTATTTGTTTAAGATTTTCACCCTTTAATAATCGGTTAATTAAGGAAATTTACAAGCTAAGCTGAGCAAATAAGCGCTCAATAATATCCATAACCAAATAAACCCATTAAGCAGTTTTTTAAGATGCATGCACCTTAAAATGGGCATATCTAAAAATCAACTGGAGACAATCAAATGCGTAAATCTAGCCTTTTACTTTTTCTAATTCCTGTTTTATTCAGTGCAAAAACTGCGCATAGCCAATCGGGTGCATTAACCAGCAACACCATAAAAGTGAAGCCGATTAACTGGAGCAGTTTCCACAAAAAGCCACCTCATGATGAACTGGCGAAAGTTGTAAAAACAAGCCTGCTTAATGCCAATAAATTTGCATTAAGCACCTGGTACCGGGATATCAAAAAATACCAGCAGGATTCCAGCGGTTACCTCGACCTGAAAAGCATCTCAAAGGTTAACGAATACCGTTATCGTTTTCCTGCAGCAATGTCGTTTGGTGTAGCCATCGCGATCAAAACCAGGATCTACGATCCCGCTATTACAGGGGTTTCTTTACAGGAAGCTAAAAATAAAACGATCCAAATGGTAAGGGCTGTAGCCTACGACCATAAAGTGAATCAAACCAGAAAGGTTTGGGGTGGCGATTGGCAGGCCGCCCACTGGGCTTATTATTCGGGTTATGCGGCCTGGCTTTTATGGGATGATTTTTCCAAAAAAGATCAAACTTATATCACCCGGATGATCGTTTCCGAAGCAGATCGTTTTCTGGGTATCGTTCCACTCTATTATAAAGACAGCACCGGGAAAGTATTGTTTCCCGGTGATTCTAAAATTGAAGAAGATGCCTGGAATGCCGAGCTGTTATACCTGGCAGCGGTAATGTTGCCAGAGCATCCGCATTCCGCTCAATGGTTGCATAAGGCGGTAGAATATTTAATGGCCTCAACGGCCTTACCTTCCGATTTGCATAATTCGCGGATGATACACGGATATCCCGTTAGCCACTGGGTGCAGGGCTCCAATATGGAAGAACCCGGTTTCGTGATCAATCATGGGATCATCCATCCGCAGTATAATGCCATTGCCTCGATGATCAATGCACCGATTGTATTTTCGCTGGCCGGAAAAAAAACACCGGAGGCGGCGCGCTTCAATCTTGATAAAATTTATTTTTCGGTAACTGCACATCAGTTTTCATCACCACCTTATAAAGCCCCGGGTGGTACCATGTATCGCGAAGGAATGGCAGCTGTTTATTACCCCGAAGGTTCAGATTGGGGGCAGGGTGTTTACGATAATTATGCCAACCTCGATATTGCTGCATTTACCTATGGTTGGGATAATCTTGCCCAAAAACATAAGGGAAAATACTGGGCTAAACTGCATATGGATAAGGTGCTTGAACAGCAAAAGCGCTTTGCCGACGGGCACACTTATGCAGGCGATCAGGAAAACAGCTACCTGGGCAGAGAAGAGGCCATTGCCAGCCGGATGGGATCAGCCTGGATGACGATCTGGTTACAGCAGCAGGTACCGGCAGTTTATGAGAACAAGGTGATTCCTGAAAATTAGCGTTAATTTTTTTAAAAAAATCAACCAAGACCAATCAACAAAAATGAAACAAATGGTAAGTGTTTTTTTATTGCTAAGCGCTGATTATAGTCTGATAGCTGGAAGACAGGAGTTGAAATAAAAAAAAATACTGTAATTTACTAGCAATAACAAGCATTATATGAGCGATAACCACAACTCTAGAAGAAGATTTTTAACACAGGCTTTACTGGCTTCTGCTGCGGCCGCAATGCCTGGCTTTTTATTTGCAAACGGGCATAAGCCTTCAGGCTTTAGCGCTGCCGAAAAAGTAAACCTGGCCTGCATTGGCATCGGTAACCGCGGAGGCGAAATTATCCGCGAACTCCACAACACCGGATTGGCCAATATTGTTGCCTTATGCGATGTAGACATGGAGGCACCGCATACCCTGGCCATTCTGAAAATGTTTCCAAATGTGCCGCGTTTTAAAGATTTTAGGCAGATGTTCGATAAAATGGGTAGTCAGATTGAAGCGGTTTCTATTGGTACGCCCGATTTCTCGCATTTTCCGATTACCATGATGGCCATTGGCCTTGGCAAACACGTGTATGTGGAGAAACCGATGGCCCGCACCTTTAATGAGGTAGAGCTGATGATGAAAGCGGCAAGGAAAAACCCAAAAGTGGTTACCCAGATGGGAAATCAGGGGCACTCGGAAGCCAATTATTTCCAGTATAAAGCATGGGTAGAAGCAGGTATTATTAAAGATGTAACCGCCATTACCGCACATATGAACATGGCCAGGCGCTGGCATGGCTGGGATACGAAAATCACTTCATTCCCACCAGCAGAAACACAGCCCGATACCCTTGACTGGAATATCTGGCAGATGCAGACCCAGGGGCACCAGTATAGCAAAGATTTTGTGAACGGGCAATGGCGCTGCTGGTTCGATTTTGGTATGGGCGCTTTGGGCGATTGGGGTGCGCATATCCTCGATACTTCGCATCAGTTTCTTGATCTTGGCCTTCCTTATGAGGTAGACCCGATAAAGTTAGATGGCCACAATAATTTTTTCTATCCGATGTCTTCCACACTTTCGTTTAAATTCCCTAAACGTGGCAGTATGCCCCCTGTTGAAGTGAAGTGGTACGATGGTATTGACAATCTTCCCCCAATCCCGGCCGGATATGGTGTGCAAGGGCTCGATCCCAACATTCCACCACCAAGCAATGGTGCTGTTACTGCCGCTAAACTAAATCCGGGTAAAATTATTTATGGCAAAGACCTCACTTTTAAGGGTGGTTCGCATGGCAGCACATTATCCATTATTCCAGAGGAAAAAGCGAAGGAAATGGCTTCCCGTTTGCCTGTTGTACCGCTGAGCCCATCCAATCATTTTGCCAATTTCTTAAAAGCATGTAAGGGCGAAGAAAAAACCCGTTCATCTTTCGAAATTGCAGGCCCGTTAAGCCAGGTATTCTGCCTTGGGGTGCTGGCGCAGTGGACAGGAGAAAAAATAGTTTTCGACAGAAAAAAGAAGAAAATTACCAGTAGTAAAAATGCAAACGAATTGCTCATCGGCCCTCCACCCCGTAAAGGATGGGAGCAGTATTATAAAGTATAATTTTTCATATAGCGAATAGAAATATAATCTGTAGTATTCGACAATGTCATTAAGTTCAGGAGAAAATAAAAAATATGGTCATCCTGAACCTGTCGAAGGACAAATGTTTTTTATGAATTAATGGTATTGAGTGTATGAACCAAAACGTAATATCCTCTCCCGGAGGTTTGAAGCGTTTTGGTTCTGGTGTTTATAGTCTTGCAATCATCACCATATCAGTGAAAAAATATGCAACATAAGCTAGTTAAAATGAATGGTGCTGGAAAAAGAATCGTGGTATTGGTTGATCTTTTATGCTATGGAATAGTTGAACTTCCTATTGTTTATCACATCGATTTTCAGGAGGGTGATGTGAAGCGCTGTAAAGTAAACTGTTATATTGAACTTCCTGATACGAATGAACATAACTGGCTCATCCAAACTAATTTTGCTTTCTTTTTTACCGCAAACCCAAAAGGCAATGGTTATGTGTTATCTTTTGAAAATGATCTTAATAAGAACATCTATTATCATAATATGCTAAATGTATTTTCTGATTATCTTGTTTTTAAGGAAGACTTTTTCGCCTATTTTTCTGAATATTAAGCTGCCTGATCTGCCCTCTTTTAAAACAAAGCACAAACGTTTGCGTGTGATCGGCTTTTTTAAATTCCGTTTTCATCATGTGATCGCCTGTAAAGCAAAATCAAACCGGTCTCCTCTTTTTTGCAATACTATTTATTTCGATCATCTCCTATTTTTGTAATAATAAATTTACATGCGCAGGCGGTTTCGCAAATAACCAGATAATTATGCCTTTAAGCCAGGGGCTTAACCCTGTTGAATAGAATTTTATTATTTTTCTATTTCACCCACTAAGATGATATCCTAATTTAAAGGTTTTAAGGCAGATGCAGTGCAATTATCGGCACTATCAACACCTCCTAAATACAACGATATTGGCAATATACTGGCAGACAAACGTTTGTGCTGTCTTTTTTATTTGACTTAAATCAATTGTACTTAGTTTTGATAAAGGTCTCTAACTAAGATCTATACCAATCATCCTATAATCATTTTGTAAAAACAAACGAATAAATTTTCGCAATTAACCAACTAACCAAATAAACCTATAAACAACTTTTTGCCGGATACCTCTTGAAAAAAATGAGGTTGCAATCAGGAAGGATTACAGTATGGCCTGAAATGGGCAATATCAGCTGTGAGATGCCATTTGGCAAAGGTAACCAGGTGCGTGTAATATCGAACTGGAAAGATTTGGCTGGTGCAGGATAAAAGATTAATAGCGGTGGAAATGATGGTAGCTTTTTGATCACATAGAACTGAAAATTTAAACTCATAACCGATAACCGATGAACAGAATATTTTTCCTTTTGGCCCTGCTAACCTTAGTCGTTATAAACGTTGATGCCCAGCAGGCAGGGAAAATGGACAATGATTCCAGATCCAACAGTTTGATCGCTGCAGCGCCCTTTTTACGGATTACCCCTGGTGCGCGTATTGCTGGAATGGGAAATGCAGGAGTGGCACTGGAGGCTGATGCACATTCAGCAGCCATCAATGCAGCAGCGATGGCCTATCTGCCTACCCAATCAACAGGGGTAGGGTTAACCTATACGCCATGGATGCGGAACCTGGTGCCAGATATGAACCTTACTTACCTGAGTGGTTACCGCAACCTGGATGGCCGCAATACCATCGGGGCTTCTTTAAGATATTTTTCTCTGGGTACCGTTAATCTCACCGATGATAATTCACAGGAATTGGGAACGGCCCGTCCGACAGAGTTTGCGGCTGATATTACTTATGCCCGGAGTTTTGGGAAAGAATTCGCACTGGGCGGAAGTATCCGTTTCATCAATAGCAGTCTGTTTACGGGCACCACAAGTTCAGGCGTACAGTCAGGACCGGGAAGGGCCCTGGCAGCCGATATATCCGGGATTTACCGGACCGGGGTGATGTTATTCGGCGGACCTGCAGACTGGTCGATGGGGGTAAATATATCCAACATCGGGACAAAAATGAATTATAGCAATACCGGAACGCAATATTTCTTGCCTACGGAGTTCAAACTGGGCTCTGCAATAGCTTTTATTGGAAATGAAAGCAAACTGACCCTTGCCTTAGATATCAATAAACTGCTTATACCTACCCAGCCCATTTATTCGCCTGATGGAAAGATTATCAGTGGAAAGAACCCTGATAGGTCTGTCCCGGCAGGGATTTTCGGGTCGTTTAATGATGCACCCGGCGGTTTTAATGAAGAGCTAAGGGAAGTTGGGCTGTCAACCGGGCTCGAATTATTATTTAAAGATATGATGGTATTCCGTGCAGGTTATAACTATCAGGATGCCCAGAAAGGTGATGGCAGTTATTTTACCCTGGGTGCAGGCTTTAGGTACCAGATCTACAGCATTGATATGTCTTATCTGGCTACTGCAGAAAGAAGCAACCCGCTGGCCAATACACTGCGCTTTGGCCTTGCCGTAAATTTTCTCCCGAGGAAGGGAAAATAAAAGCAATAACAAGCAGGTCCTGGCCAGACTTTGCCGGTGAAAAGATATCAGATGAGGGGGGATGGCCGAAAAAAATAAACCAATGGCTTCAATAACCAATAGTCTTTTAAGACAAGCGGTTGAAAAGCAATATAAAACCCATATTATTTAATTTAAACCCTAACCAGATGAAAAAACGATTACTCTCTTTTCTTGCCATGTTATTGCTCTGTGCAATTGCAAATGCCCAAAACCCGGTCACCATCACGGCGGCGGCTTCGAAACGGCCATCACAGGGTGGTAGCGAAATTACGAAAGCCTACGATGGTAACCTGACCACCATGTACCACTCTAACTGGTCTTTAAACGCCATGCCAGATACGGTTGATTTTTATTTTGTTGGTGTAAAAAGCATTAATAAAGTGGATTATACCCCAAGGCAGTCGGGCCCAAATGGTATCTGGACTACTGTAGATGTTTATTATGCTACGGCCGATGCCCCTTCGGTTTTTGTAAGCAAGCTGAGTAATATCAGCTGGGCGCAAAACAATACGGTAAAAACAATCGATATGACGGCCAGTCCGATTGTAAAACCCTACATCGTCCGCTTCGTCATCAGGGCTGCAGGAGGCAATTTTTCGAGTTGTGCTGAAATCAATTTTAGCTCGGCAGAAACAGGGCCATTTGTTCAGCCGATTGATTGTGATAATCCGATAGCAGAAGATTTTACAGCCTATACGGATGTTAAACTAGATATTGCAAGCGCCAGCGTAAGCCCTGCGTCAAACGGCGGTGAAGGCATTGCGCGTACTTATGATAATAATACAACCACCCTTTACCACTCTAACTATACAGGTGGTGGATTCCCGATCAGTTTAACTTATAATTTCACGACCAATCCTTCCATTGATTACATCACTTATGTGCCGAGGCAAGATGGTGGTTCGAATGGTATTTTTGGCACGGGCGAAATCTGGTATAAAACCACGACACAAACTACCCTAACCAAATTAATGGATTTCGATACGGGTTTTAGTTCAGCTGCGTATCAGATCAGTTTTCCTGCAGCTTTAACCAACGTTACCCAAATTGTGGTAAAAGTGCTTACCGGTAAAAATAATTTCGCCAGTTGTGCAGAAATGCAGTTTTATCAGAAAAACAGCGCAGGCAATTTATACACAAATATTTTTGCCGATGAGTTACATACCACACTAAAAGCCGGAATAACGCAGACGGATATCGATGCCATTGCTTCTCCGTTTTTTAAATCATTGGCACAGTGTATTTTTAATAATAGTTATAACAAAAAATACCGTTTACAGACCTACGATTTTTATCCAAATCCCGGCACAGTAGAAGGCATATTAAAATCAAATGGCTTAAACAGGGTAGAAAACCCAACCGGAATTGCTTTCAAGGCCAATACCAAAGCGATTGTTTTTGTTGGTGATACCTATGGGGTAAATCCACAATTGTTGGTGAAGGATTTTGGACTTGATTATAGCGCCACTACCGATAGTTATCCTTTGAAAAAAGGAGTAAACATTATCAATGTATTACATGATGGACTGGCCTATATCAATTATTTTAGCGATAAGCCTAATCTGCAACCTATCCAGATTAACATTACCACAGGGCAGGTAAATGGTTATTATAATCCATTAACGGATACCAACGACCAATGGACACAGATGTTGCTGAACGGCGTGTATTCGAAGTTAGATATGAAAGGAACCTATGTTAATTTAAATCTCAACAAAAATATACTGATCAGTAATTCTGCAGCTAGTGGAAAAGCGCTGGTTGCAGCCTACGATACCATTGTGCACAATGAGTATACCTTAAATGGCCTTGTAAAATACAACAGAGTGCCTAAAAACCACATGTTTCTGAGGTCTATAACCGGGGATGGAAATCCTAATGCAAGTGGCGATGGTGTAAATTATCCCATAGGTGTTGGTGGTAGCGGTTCGAACCTGGCAAGCGCTACAGGGGTTTTTAAAGATCCCTGGGGAATTGCGCATGAGTTTGGTCATAATAACCAGGTGAGGCCAGGAGCTAAATGGATAGGCACCACTGAAGTAACCAATAACGTTAATTCGGCTTGGATCCAATACCTCTATAGCAGCAGTTACCCGAGTACAACAAGACTTGAAAAAGGTAACGATGTGCCTAAAGCAGGTGCAGCCAGTTTATATGGTGGCCGCTACGGATCGTTATTTGATAATTGCCTGATACAGAAAAAACATATGGAAGCACAAGGCGATGTGTTTGTGCGATTGGTGCCTTTGTGGCAACTGGAAGTTTATTATCAGCTTGCAGGCGCAAGTAAAAACCTGCCAACGATGCAACAACGATTATCAGGTACACCTGCTCCGGCTGGTCAGCCTGATGTAGCTTTCTGGTATGGAGACGTGTTGGAGAAAATGCGTACAACCAGTCAGACAGGATTAAATGAAGGTCAGTTACTGCTCAATTTCGTAAGTGCTACCTGCGATGCCGTTCAGGAAGATTTGACCGACTTCTTTGTGAAAAGTGGCTACCTGTTGCCAATTGATATGGATATAGACGATTATTCGATAAAGCGTTTAACCATTACACAGGCACAGATAGATGCACTCATCGCTGCTGTACAGGCTAAAGGATATCCAAAACCAGTATCTCCGGTCTTAAATTATATTTCGGCAAATACGATAAATACCTTTAGAAATAAGGTTCCACTCGCAACAACTGCGGTGGCAACAGTTGGCGTAACGGTGAATACCAACACCTTAAAAATCGACAATACGAAATGGGCCAATGCAGTAGCTTTTGAGACCTATAACCAAAAAGTACTTACCGATGTGGCCATTTATGGCGCCGGAGAAGCCACCACAGCAAATGCAACCACAACTGTTCAATACGCTGCAGGTTCTACCAGTGTTTATGCGATTGGATATGACGGTTCAAGAAAACTGGTTTATCCTGCTGTAGATGTGGCCAACCTGTTACCAACGGTGGCTATTACTTCACCGGTGAACAATGCTGTAATTACAGCGGGTGCCGATGTAGCCATAAACGCAAATGCAGCCGATACCGACGGAACAATCGCCAAGGTAGAATTCTATCAAGGCAGCACTTTGCTGGGGCAGTCAACCACTGCACCTTATAGCTTTACCTGGACTAATCCGGCTGCAGGAACTTATGCACTTACCGCTAAGGCGACCGATAATAACGGCGGAACAACGGTATCAGACACGGTTAAGGTGATTATCAATACCTTGCCAACGGTGGCCATCAGTTCACCGGCAAACCATGCGGTGTTTACAGCAGGTATGAATGTTACTATCGATGCGAATGCTACTGATACTGACGGAACAATCAGTAAAGTAGAATTTTATCAAGGCAACACATTACTGGGCCAGTCAACCACTGCGCCTTATGGCTTTACCTGGACTAATCCAGCGGCAGGAAATTATAACCTTATCGCTAAAGCGACCGATAATAATGGCGGAACAACGATATCCGATACCGTGAAGGTGATCATCAATACCTTACCAGCTATAGCGATCAGTTCACCGGCAAACAATGTGGTTTTTACTGCAGGTACCAATATTACAATTGATGCCACTGCTACCGATACCGATGGAACGGTTACTAAAGTTGAGTTTTATCAGGGCAGCACACTTTTAGGTCAGTCAACCAGCGCACCCTATAGTTTTAGCTGGGCCAATCCTGCTTCAGGAAATTACAGCCTTACCGCTAAAGCAACCGATAATAACGGCGGAACAACTGTTTCAGATACCATTAAAGTCAACGTAAATACTTTGCCAACGGTGGCCATCAGTTCACCGGCAAACCAGGCAGCATATACAGCGGGTTCGGATGTTGTTCTAAATGCCAATGCCGCTGATACCGATGGAACAATTACTAAAGTAGAGTTTTATGAGGGTAGCACTTTGTTAGGTCAATCTACCACTGCACCATATAGCTTTACCTGGAATAATCCTGGCCCCAGATTTTATAACATCACTGCAAAAGCCACCGACAATAATGGCGGAACAGCTGTTGCAGATACGGTTAGGATTAAAATCAATACCTTACCTACAATTGCCATCAGTTCGCCTGCAGACCTTGCGGCACTTACTTCGGGTACTGATCTGACCATTAACGCCAACGCTACCGATGCCGATGGATCGGTTGCTAAAGTAGAATTTTATCAGGGCAGCACGCTGCTGGGCCAGTCGACTACTGCACCCTACAGTTTTACCTGGACTAATCTTCCGGCCGGAGCTTATGCACTTACCGCAAAGGCAACCGATAATAATGGGGGAACAATACTATCGGCAATTGTAAACGTTACGGTTAGCGCTGCGCCAACCGTTTCAATTAGCGCTCCGATAAACAACGCTACATTTACGGCAAATTCGAATATTAGCCTTAATGCCAATACCACCGGAACGATTGTTAAAGTGGAGTTTTATCAAGGTTCAACTTTTCTGGGCCAATCTACAACAGCACCATTTAACCTGGTATGGAATAATGTTTCCGCAGGAATGTATACGCTTACCGCTAAAGCCACCGATCATTTAGGCAGACTAGCCACATCTTCGGCGGTTAATGTGAAGGTAAATGCGCCACAGGCTTTAACAGTTAATCCGGTAGCTGATGCATTTGTGCGGGATGGGATTTTTGCTGGTGTTAATAATGGCAGCGCGAAAAGCCTGGATGTGAGCAGCGAAAACTGGTCCTTTTTCAGAGAATCTTACCTGCGTTTCGATTACAGCACATTTTCTGGTTCAGTAGTAAACAGTGCAAAAATCAGGGTATATGCTTCCCGTATAGATATTAATCCATCGAGGGTGGTATCGGTATATGGCCTATCTAATAGCACCTGGGGTGAAAATACCATCACCTGGAATAACAAACCATCAGAAAATGGTACACTACTTGGTACTTATACCGTTAAAAATACAGCCAAGGCCTGGTATGAGCTGGACGTAACTGCTTATATCAATAGCCAGCTTGCTTTAGGGAAAAAAATCATTTCCATCAGGCTGATCAATCAGGCTGGAAAAGGATTTGGTAACCTGGTAGGTTTTAATTCGCGTGAAGCAACCAGCAATAAACCAGAACTGTTACTGAATCAGGAAGCAGTGAATTTCGAAGAATCGCCAATCAATACGAATATTGGCAATGCCATTGGAGCGTTGCTGGGATTAAAAATTACCGCCTGGCCAAATCCAAGTACAACCGGGTTTAAAGTACAGGTAGAAAGCACCAGCAATGAAGCATTGCAATACAGGGTGTATAATATTGCCCAACAATTGGTTAAAGAAGCTAAAACAGCCGCTACTGAGCAACTGACTTTTGGAGCCGAACTGCCTACCGGTGTATACATGGTAGAAGTAAGACAGGGCACAGAAAGAAAGGTTGTAAAAGTAATTAAGTTATAGTCCCTTAGTTTTTAATTTTAATGAAAAAGAGCGTGCCTGAAAAGCACGCTCTTTTTTTATGCACTTATTTTTAAAGTTAGCCGGGCTCTTTTTAAAGATCTACTCGTTTAAATAAACAAACCTTTACACAGCTATAAAGGTATCCATCTGTTTTAAGCCACACTTTTTGGTAAAATTAAAGATAGCCCCTAGGTTTCTGCAGAAAAAATAGCTTAAAGCCTCAAAACACCTCAAAATTTAAGGTTTTCGCACTATTCCTTTAAGATATTCCCCATATAATATTCAGTTGATTAAACAATTTTACAAACTAACCAGGCCGGGTAACCGGTCAATATAAATCAGCTAACCAACAAACCAATGAACCAAGTTTTTACGAAATGTAAACATTTTGAGCTTCCTGGGATTTTTCAGCAACAAGGCAGTCTCTGTCATCCAGGCTTGTCACATCCCAACAATGATCCTGCTAAAGTATGGGGCAGCAAGTGGCCTACCTATCACGCAGTAGCGCTGGGTGTAAATAACCGCCCGATCGAATTTCGCGCTGGCATTGATGCTTTTTGTCCCGGTTTTTTAGACCTCATCAATTATTGTATGAAAAGAATTTTTTCAACCCTATTAATCAAATTTTAGTAAGCGCATGAAAAAAAAATACCTGATATTTTTCATTGTGATAGTATGGTCACTATCGTACAATGTAACCAGCGCTTCTTCAGTAGATGGAGCTGAGTACCATTCTCATCAGAAATTAATTAAAGGGCAGGTAAAAAACCGTTATGGATATCCTTTAAAAGATGTTAAAGTGAGTGTTAAAGGTAAGGCCGGTAATGCACTTACTGATGCAAAAGGCTATTATAATCTGGAAGCCGATATCGATGATGTACTGATCTTCGAATTAACCGGCTACAATAAACAGGAGCACCGTGTGGCGGGAAAAAGCATTGATGTATTTCTACAAGAGGATCCTGCAGGCGAATTGGTGAATACTTTATTTGGAACCCCTAAATCTTCAACTTTTTCGGGTTCAATGGCTAAAGTTAAAGGAGAAGAATTGAGTGATATTCCTACGCCAAGTATCAGCAATACCTTAAGCGGAAGATTGAACGGGCTGATTACTACGCAGTCTATCTCAAATGGCAATGACCGCTCTTCACTTAGCTTAAGGGGCCGGACACCAATAATTATGGTAGATGGTGCGATCAGGGATATGGATGGACTGAGCTTTAATGAAATAGAAAGCATCACCGTCCTTAAAGATCCGGTTTCACTAGCCGCCATGGGAATGCGAAGCTCAGACGGTGTAGTATTGGTACAAACCAGGCATGGCCTTAATGCTAAACAGGTGATCAGTTTTTCAGCACAAGGCGCAATCCAGGAGTCGATAAACCTGCCAAAATACCTCGATTCGTATAATTATGCATTGCTTGCGAACGAAGCATCAGCCAATGACGGACGCCCTCAGATCTACAGTCCTGCAGATTTGGAAGGTTATAAGAACGGTACCAATCTATATCAGTACCCAAATGTAAACTGGTATGATACCGCACTTAAACCCCGTTATAGTTTCAATCGGTTTAACCTGAATGTTCAGGGTGGCGGGCCTGCTGCCAGGTATTTTGTAGCACTGGAGAATCAGAACCAGGGAGGGATTTTTAGGGATGGAACGAATGACCTGAATACTAACAATACGGTTAACCGTTACAATTTCCGGTCAAATGTTGATGTTGATATCGACAAGAATTTAAGCATAGCTTTAGGCTTGTCGGGAAAATACGAACAGGTGAATAGTCCTGGTGCCGGAACGGATGCCATACTGGACCAGATCAGGCAAACCCCTTCAAATGCATATCCTGTTTTTAATAAGGACGGTTCGCTAGCTGGAAATTCACTTTATGTAAAAAATATTTACGGTCAGCTTTATCAAACCGGTTACAACAGAGATAACCGACGCACCTTGTTAGTCGATGCCAGCCTGAACCGTAAACTTAATTTCATTACCAGCGGTCTTTCTTTAACAGGTGCTATACACTACACCTCTTATTATAGCAACATTATCTCGAGGAGCAGATCTAATTTCGCTGTTTTTCAACCCGTTATTGATCCGGTTACCCAGGCTGAAAGTTATTTGCAGTTTGGCACCAACGCCAGTTATGCCAATGCAAATTCGTACGGAAACAGTTTTGCAAGACGCTTGAATTATGATGCAGGCTTAAAGTATAACCGTAGCTTTTTAAAACATCATATTGATGCTTCATTAAGGTATATCTGGGACCAGTATGATGTTGGTCTTTCACTCACCCACGCCTATCAGGGGCTTGTTGCAACAGCGTCATACAACTATGATGGAAAGTTATTTGCTGACATGACGGTAAGCCACCAGGGAACCGAACAATATCCTGTTAATAAGAGGTACGGAACATTTCCTGCCCTTTCTGTAGGTTATGATCTTAGTAAAGAAAGTTTTATTAAGGGCGATATTTTTGATCAGTTAAAGTTAAAAGCGTCAGCCGGTGTGCTTGGTTTTGACAGGACTTCAAATTTTGCTTTTCAGCCCTACTACACCACAGGAAGTAATGCTTATTATTTCGGGAGTACAGCTACGGGAATGGCAGGCTGGAATGAGGCCTCTTTAGGAAATCCTTCCATTACCTGGGAAAAAACAAGGGTATACAGTGCGGGCATTGATGCAAGGCTTTTAAAGAACAGTTTGGGGATAAGTCTTGAATATTTCAGGCAGTACCGCTATGACGTACTGCAGCAAAGAGGTCAGTCAAACCCATTACTGGGAGCCGTTTATCCTTTAGAAAATTTAGGCGTTTATAACTATAATGGTATTGAGCTGGGATTAGATTACCAAAAAAGGATCGGAGCGGTGGAATTAAGTTTGAGTGGAAATCTTCAGGCGGCCAACAGCAAAGTAGTTTTTACAGATGAACTGGTCAGAAAATACGCCTACCAGCAACGTACAGGTCAGCAGATAGGCCAGGCTTTTGGCTTGGTTGCTTCAGGACTTTTCCAAAACCAGGCCGAAATTGACCAGAGTCCCAAACAGTTTTCAACGGTGCTTAAACCTGGAGATATCCGCTATGTGGATCAAAATGCAGATGGGGTAGTCAATGAAGATGATGTGACCGCGATTGGAAAAAAAGGTATGCCGGTTTATTACGCCGGTTCTATTGGCCTGAGGTATAAACAATTTGATTTTTCTGCTTTAGTGCAGGGCGTTGCCGGGAAAGACTTTTATTTTACAGGAAACAATGCATGGGAATTCCAGGAGAATGGGAATGTTCAGGAGCATCACTTAAATCGCTGGACACCCACCAATACTGCTGCAGATTATCCGCGTTTAAGCTTTGGTACCAACACCAATAATCACAGAACTTCAACTTACTGGATCAGGGATGGCAATTACCTGAGACTTAAAAATATACAGCTCGGTTATACCCTGCCTTCTTCGGTAACGCGCAAAATAGGGCTGGGAAATTTAAGGCTGTTCACTTCGGCCTTCAACCTGCTTACCATTACGAAGCTTAAAGACCTCGATCCGGAGTCGCTCTTCAGCAGCTATCCGCTTTACAAGAGCTATAACATTGGTTTAACCGCTAAATTTTAAACATATGAAATTATATAAAATATTAATCGTGGTATTGTTTGCCGTGTTTATCTCCTCCTGTGAAAAGGATGTGTTTACGCAGCTTCCTGTAGAACGTACCGACCTTAGTGATATCTTTAATCCTAAGGATAGAGAAGGCATATTGATTGATGAATATTTGGCGGGAATATATGCGCAGCTACCCAATGGCTTTAACCGCATAGGTAATAACCTGTTGGATGCCGGAACTGATGATGCATTGAGCGGAGATATTTCTGTGACTGCTGTAGATAAGTTTAAGACCGGACAATGGGGGCCTTCAGATCTGCCGGAAAACCCCTGGGTCACATCTTATATGGCAATAAGAAGAGTGAATATTTTACTGGCAAACATTGGCACCTCAGGCATTCCTGATGTGAAAAAAGATGCACTTCGTTTTCAGGCAAGGGCTTTGCGGATCATTTTTTATTTCGAGCTGGTAAAAAGATGGGGCGGTGTTCCATTGATTGGCGATAAAGTTTTTGTTTTGAACGACAACCTTCAGCTTCCAAGGAATACCAGGGCTGAATGTGTAGATTATATCCTGGCAGAATGTGAATTCCTGAAAGATAAATTGCCGGCAACGCTTACAGCAGGTGAGGTGGGCAGGCTTTCTAAAGGTGTGGTACTGGCACTTAAATCGCGCTTGCTTTTGTATGAAGCCAGCCCACTGTACAATCCTTCAAATGATGTGGTTAAATGGCAGGCAGCGGCAAAAGCGGCCGACGACCTGATTAAACTAAACAGCTATTCGCTCGAAGCCAACTTTGGAACCATGTTCACTACACGGAGCAACAAAGAATTTATATTGGCCTACCAGCAGGCAGATAATACCAGTATCGAAAGCCTTAACGAGCCGCCGGGTTATAAAAGGGCGGGGCAGGGAATCACCGACCCAACGCAGAATCTTGTAGATGCCTTTCCGATGTTGAATGGTAAGGCTATAGGTGAAGCAGGTTCGGGATATAACGCTGCAGATCCTTATAAAGACCGTGATCCACGCTTTTATCTGACCATATTTCACAATGGCTTTTCATGGCTGGGTAGCCCTGTAGAAACCTTTGTAGGAGGTAAGAACAATACGCGGATTGGTATTGGCATGGGTACAAAAACAGGCTATTACATGCGCAAATTTATGATCACTAGTGGCTCTGCAACAGGTTTTTCAAGCGCCACCCATAATTTCCCCATTTTCAGATATGCCGAAATCCTCCTCAATTATGCGGAGGCTCAAAATGAAGTATTAGCTGCACCTGATGCCTCTGTTTACAAAGTAATTAACGACCTCAGAAAAAGAGGCGGCAGCACCGGGGTTTTTGCGCAGGGCTCATTAGATAAAGCACAAATGAGGGCAATCATCCGAAACGAGCGACGCATTGAGCTGGCATTCGAAGAACACCGTTTCTGGGATATCCGCAGATGGAAAATTGCAGAAAATGTTTTAAACGGCTCCTTAAAAGGGATGAAGATTATCCAAAATGCCGACAAAACATTCACCTACGACCCGAATGTTGTGGTGCAAACGGTCACATTTGATGCGGCTAAAATGTACCTGTATCCGGTGCCTTATCTGGAAATACAGAAAAACAGCGCCCTGGTTCAAAATCCGGGCTGGAATTAAGCGGGCTTACAAATTACTATTTACGATATAATGAAGAAGATATATATAATGCTGGTTTGTACACTGAGTGTACTGTTTGGCTTTGCCCAAACCAGAACAATAAATGGTCGGGTAACCGATGGTGCCGGGGGGCTTCCGGGAATAAATGTTAAAGTAGAAGGTACTGCTATTGGAAGTACAACAGACAATAAGGGCCTTTACGTGATTCAGAACGCGCCTGCGAATGGAACGTTAGTATTCAGCGGGGTAGGTTACAGGACAAGATCAGAGAAGTTGCAATCCAAAAACGTATATAATGTACAAATGGAAGAAAGTGTAGAAGGATTGAATGATGTGGTGGTGATTGGTTTTGGAACACAGAAAAAAGCGACATTAACAGGATCAATTGCCAGTGTAAGTGGAAAGGAACTTAAACAGAGTCCGGTGGCAAATCTTACCAATGCCCTGTCTGGCCGTTTACCGGGTCTTTTTGCGCAGCAGAATAGCGGACAGCCCGGCAAAGACGAGGCCGCCATACAGATCAGGGGGATCAGTACCTACCGCTCAGGAACGGGACCTTTATTGATTGTAGACGGTGTACAACAGGATAATATTGGCCAGATCGATATGAACGAAGTAGAGAATATTTCTATTTTGAAAGATGCTTCGGCTACAGCGGTTTATGGGATACGCGGGGCAAATGGTGTAATCATCGTGACAACAAGACGTGGCCAGACGGGAGAAGCAAAGGTTTCCATCAGTAACCAAACGGGAATTCAGCAGTCAACCCGCTTGCCGAAATTATTGGATGCCTATAACTCACTGCTGTTATTAAAAGAAAGTTACGTAAATGACGGGCAGGCGGCTAATTTTCCATATTCCGATAGCCAGCTCGAAGAATTTCGTTTAGGTACAAATCCTTCCGTTTACCCTAATGTGAGCTGGTATGACGAAGTGATGAGGCCTAGCTCATTGCAAACACAGTTTAATGCCAACGTTTCTGGCGGTACCGAAAATGTAAAGTATTTTGTTTCGGCCGGAATGATGAACCAGAATGGACTGTTTAAAAACTTTAAGGAAAGTGAAACCGACAACACCTATTATTTAAAACGTTATAATTTCAGGTCGAATGTAGATATTAAGGTAAACAATAACCTGGATATTGGCCTCGATCTGTCTTCAAGGCTGGAAAACGTCAATCAGCCGCATCCCAACGAAGCAGGACGTTCAGTATTTAACCAGTTGCTCCGTTTAGGCTTTGCACCTTATTCATTCCCGGTTTACAATCCCGATGGTTCCTATGCCGCACCGCCTCAAAGCAATCAACATCCTAACATGGTAGCGCAGTTAACATTGGCTGGTTACGACAGGACTTACAACACCGTACTGACCTCTAATTTAACAGCCACACATAAACTCGACTTTTTGTTGAAAGGTTTATCTGCTAAAGGTGCATTTGCTTTTAACAATACCCAGTTTTCAGAAAAGGACCTGTTCAGAAGTGGTTATCCAACCTACAGGTATAACCCAACTAACAACACCTATAGTCTGTTCAATACGGCTAACAATGTTTTAAGGCCTTATCAGGTAGGTACAAATAACCTTGCTCCGAGAACGGCTACCAATCTCGAAGCATCTCTTAATTATGCAAACCAGTTCGGAAAACACAATTTAACGGTTCTGGCGCTTTATAACCAAAATACAAGGGTATATGTCAATGGTAGCGGAGTTCCCGATCCATCCCGTAAAATTAGTTACCTGGGCTGGGTTGGAAGAGCCACCTACAATTATGCGGGACGTTACCTGGTCGAATTTAACCTTGGTTATACCGGGTCAAACCAATTTAACAATACCAACCGCTTTGGTGTCTTCCCGGCCGCCTCTGCAGGTTGGGTGGTATCTGAAGAATCTTTTGTGAAGAATAACCTTAAATTCTTAAACTATTTTAAAATCAGGGGTTCTTACGGAATTGTTGGAAACGACAATGTTGGCCTTGACCTCACCACATATGCCTACCTGAGTACTTATGTGCCTACGGGCACTTACCAGTTCGGTGATTCGAATACCACCTACAACGGACTGGCCGAAGGAAAACTCGGTAACGACAAGCTGACCTGGGAAAAGGAAAGAAAGGCCAATATCGGCTTTGATGCACAATTGTTTAAATCTAAAGTAAATATCACCTTCGATTACTTCGATAATTTCAGGTACAATATTATTACCACAAGGACCACTGTAGGAGATGTGGTGGGGATTACCCTGCCTGAGGTAAACATGGGCAAAGTAAGTAATAAGGGAATGGAGCTGGAGATCGGTTATACCAACAGGGATCACAAACTGGGTTATTTTGTAAAAGGAAACATTGCAATAGCGAAAAACAAAGTGCTGGAGCGTGATGAGGAACGTAAAAAATATCCCTGGCTACAACTTACCGGACAGCCAGTAGGGCAGCCCTTTGGCTGGCAGTGGATCGGGTTCTATCAGAGCCCGGAAGATGTTGCTAACAGTCCTGGTACCGCTTTTAAACCGCAGGTGGGTGATTTGAAGTATGCCGATCTGAATGGTGATGGAATTATAAATGACGATGACAAGGGCCCTATTGGTTTCCCGGTTGTACCCAATACTACTTTTGGACTGTCTGCAGGACTAAACTATAAGGGTTTCGATTTTAGCTTTTTGCTTCAGGGAGCTGTAAACAACAGTGTTAGGCCTACAGATGAGCTGATTTATGAAAATATCGGAAATTTTCAGGAGTTCCACCTGGGAAGATGGACACCTGAGAATGCAGCCAATGCAACCTATCCAAAACTGCATCTTGCCGGTGGTGGTGCCAACAACAGGCCAACAACATCTACGTTCTGGCAGCGCTCAGGTAATTATCTCCGTTTAAAGAATTTGGAGATTGGCTACCAGTTAACGCCTTCAGTCCTGAAACGAATAGGAGTAGGTAGCCTTCGTATCTATGCTAACGGATCAAACCTGCTTACCTGGGACAAGCTTAAGATCCTTGATCCCGAGTCGCCAAGCGGCCGGGGCGAAAATTATCCTCAACAGAAAATTTATAGTCTTGGGTTAAACCTTAATTTTTAAGTGTCATGAAATTACTAAAACATATTGCATTACTAATATTGGCCGTAAGTGCCCTGTTTAGCTGTAAAAAGGACGGCGTATTAACAGGTGATACCCAGACTGATATCTTCGATAAAGACGTATGGACCGATAGTGTTCGTACCATACAGATATTAACCAGTATTTATGCCGATCTGGGGCCGGAAAGCATGACCACACGCATCAACACCTCTAACTCTTTGTCGGAGTTTAGCGATGAGTCTGACGAGCGCTGGACAACGACAAATGTGTCGCCTGCAGCAGCTTTTCAGCAAGGAAACTATAGCCCTAGTTCTTTACCCGATCCTTTTAATAATATATGGAAGAATACCTATAAATCGATCAGAAAGGCCAATCTTTTTATCAGCAGGGTAGATGAATCGCCATTATCTTCAGCGCTAAAGAAAAGGATGAAAGCCGAAGCTCGTTTTCTAAGGGCCTGGTATTATCATTTATTGATGAAACATTATGCCGGAATTCCTTTGGTTGATCGGGTACTTACATTAGATGATGATTTTAATCTGCCGCGAAACAGTTACGAAGAATGTGTGAATTATGTGGTTAAGGACCTGGAAAGTGCGTCAGCTGATCTGCCAATGGAATATACTGGAACAGAGGGTTATAACCATGGCCGTATTACAAAGGGTGCTTGCCTGGCACTAAAAGCCCGGGTGCTGTTATTTGCGGCAAGTCCTTTATTTAATGGGGGTGCTGCAAATGCTAACCCTGTTTTTGGATACCCAACTGAAGATAAACAGCGATGGACAAAAGCCGCTGCTGCTGCGAAAGCGGTTATTGACCTGAATTATTATAGCCTTTTACAGGGCGACGGCGGAAATAACAGCACCGCAGAGGGTTTCTACAATGTATTCCTGCTCAGGGTAAATAAAGAGATGATTTTTGCCAGACTGGCGGGAAGTAACCGCACTTATGAAAACTCACATCTTCCGGCAAGCAGGGGTGGCGCATATCATAATGCGCCCAACGGAGATTATGTAGACACTTATCCGATGCGTAACGGGATGCCGATCAATGCACCCGGCTCAGGTTATGATCCACAGAATCCTTATGTAAACCGCGATCCGAGATTCTATCGTTCCATTATCTATAACGGTGCATCGTGGTTAAATCCATCAACCAATACCAAACAACCGGTATTTACTTATTTTAATGCACCTAATGATGGGCTGAGCATACCTTATATCACTCCCGGAACAGAAACAGGTTACTATAACCGGAAAATGATGAGCGAAGATGTAACTGGTTCAACTGGAGGAACACAGCACTTTTTTCCTTTTTTAAGGTATGCTGAAGTGCTGTTGAATTATGCAGAGGCATTAAATGAAGCTGGACAAACGACCGATGCTTATGAGCCGATGCGTCAGATTAGAGAGCGGGCGGGACTTTTACCTGCAAATCTCCCTACAGGGTTAAATCAGGAACAAATGCGCAAATACATCAGAGACGAGCGTAGGATTGAACTGGCTTACGAAGATCACCGTTTCTGGGATATCCGCAGATGGAAGGTTGGAGCGAGTACATATGCAACTGTGCTTACCGGAATGAAGATCATCAAAAATGCAAATGGAACCTATTCTTACGAGAAGATTAACATCCCAAAACCTATTTCGGTATTTATAGAACCAAAAATGAACCTGCTGCCAATTCCGGCAATCCAGGTCAATATTTCAGATAAGCTGTTTCAAAATCCTGGTTGGTAAATCAACCAGGAAAATCATGAAGTAAAAATAATCTACCTATCAACCTAACCAAAAATCTATTCAAAATGAAAAAAACATCCCTGTTATTGTGCCTGCCGCTCTTTTTTGCAGCCTGCACGAAAAATGTTCCCGTAGAAACTGTCGAAACAACAACGCCAGTCGCAACTGTAGATACAGGCTTTACAAGTGATCACAAGTATAATTTAAATGTAGTATACTTTGTGCCTACAGATAATCCTGCTAAACCAGAATATGAACGCCGCTTAAGCGACATCATGTTGTCAGCGCAAACCTATTATGGCAATCAGATGAAGCTCAATGGATATGGATTTAAAACCTTTGGTTTATTCACCAATCCTAGCAAAACCAGGATAAAAATAATTACCATACCGGCAAAATACACTTACGACAAGTATACTACAGATCATTTGAATGATATTGTTGCTGAAGTGGAAGCTTATTTTACAGCCCACCCTGGCTCAAAATCAGGCGAGCATTCGCTTGTCATAAGTCCTTCCATACCAAGCGGCATCGGTAATCCGTATGTCGGTTACGGAAAATATTGTTTTTGGCCCGACAGAGGAGAAGAGGTTACCAGTACGACCGGACTGGGAGGATTAATGCACGAGCTGGGGCATGGTATAAATTTAGACCATAACAGACAGCGTGAGTCAAGGATAAATGACCCCAACTATGGTACTTCGCTAATGGGAAGTGGCAATGGGACCTATGGAAAATCACCTACATTTCTCACGGAGGCAGATTGTGCGATTTTAAATACCAATCAGGTTTTTCAAACCAACACTTCCATCACTTATTATGGAGCGGTAACGGCAAAAATTAAAAGGATGTACGCTTCTTATTCTACGACCAAAGGTGCTATTATTGTCTCGGGCCGATTTACCAGTAGTGTTCCGGTTACGGATGTTACCTATTACCTCGATCCCAACAACAATAATGAAGGAGTTGGGGTAAATAAAGATTATAATGCGGTAACCTGGAGCACGAAAGTAATCGGGCTTGATAGCTTTTATGTGGAATTGCCGATGACTGAAATGAATAACAGCTATAAAGCGAACAATCCTGCAGAATTAAAAGTAAAACTGATTCACGAAAACGGAAGGATCACAAATACGACCTTTAATTTTAACTTTTTAAATAATATTCCAGTGATCAACATAGCGCCATCCGGATTTGATAAAAGTGACTGGAAGGTAATTGATTTTAGTTCGCAGGAAACTGTAATAGAGAACAAACCCGCCAGTTATATGATTGACGATGATATTAATAGCTTTTGGTTTGCCAAACATTCATCTCCTGCAGCAGTTTTGCCTCATTATGTAACCATTGATCTCGCTCGAAGCAGTACTGCCGATGGCTTTACCATCCGCCAGCGGGCAGGGGCTTACCGTGCTGTAAAGGATGTGGAAATTCTGACCAGTTCTGATAACCAGGTTTGGGCCTCAGCAGGTAACTTCGTTGTACCAAAGGTTGACACTGAATCTAAAATTCCTTTTGCTTCTGCTAAAACATTCAGGTACTTCAAAATTATTGTGAAGTCTAATTATGATACGGCAGAACCAAATAAATCGTGTATTGCAGAAATTGGACTGTATAAAAACTAGATAAGGAATTTCAAAAGATTAAAGCTATATTTTGTTGTTAATCACAATTTTACCATCATAAATAACCATTAAATGTCTCCAAAAATTAAATTACTTCTGGTCAGCATCGGTTTGTTAAGCTTTCAGCTTGGCCAGGCCCAGAATGTTGACCAGAAACCCCTTTCCAATGTATGGACAGCCGATAATGGCAACGGCACGTTTAAGAACCCCTTACTTACGGGCGATTGGGCCGATCCGGATTTTATCCGTGTAGGTGATGATTTTTACTTTGTTTCTACCAGTATGAACTACGTGCCGGGCTGCCCTATTTTGCATTCTAAAGATTTGGTGAACTGGGAAATGGCAGGGTATGCCGTAGATAAATATGATGAAGATCCAAGATATAACCTGCAGGGTGGAAATATGTACAGTAATGGCTCCTGGGCAGCAACAATCAGGTATCACAACGGATTATTTTATGTTGGCTTTTGTACCCCGAGCAGGAATGGGGCAAAGGGCAGTTATTCCATGTGTGTGGCAAAAGACATCAAAGGGCCATGGAAGCGGACTATTTTTCCGGAATATTTATACGATCCGGGGCTGTTTTTTGATGATGATGGTAAAGTTTATGTGGCCCATGGACAACAAAAAATTTTTATAACCGAATTAAATGCAGATGCGTTATCGGTTAAAACACCTCAAAAGGAAATTTATGAAAACCGTGATTTTCCTTATTTAGAAGGTTCGCACATGTATAAAGTAAATGGAAAGTATTATATTTTAAGTACTACCGGAGGTACCAATGGCAGACAGATCTGTTTGCGGTCGGATAATATTTACGGTCCATACGAAGCGAAAGTCGTTATGCGCAGTGATGTAACGCTTCCCGGCAGTTTTTTACACCAGGGCGGAATGCTGCAGCTTAAAGATGGCTCCTGGTGGTTTATGATTATGCAGGACCGCTGGCCAATAGGTCGTTCTCCCCACTTAGAACCCGTGACCTGGGTAGATGGCTGGCCGATGTTAGGTGTAGATGGTAAAGGTGTAATAAATGCAGCAAAGCCAAATGTTGGTCAGACTTATCCTGTAAAAGTACCGGCAACATCAGATGAGTTTAATGCAGTAAACCTTGGCTTGCAATGGCAGTGGAACCATAATCCCGATAACGAAAAATGGTCGTTAAAGAAAAGAAAAGGCCATATGCGTTTACAGGCTTCATTGGCGAACGACTTAACAATGGCGCGCAATACACTTACCCAGCGTGTTCAGGGGCCAGCCTCTGAAGGGATTGTTGAAATGGATATAACGGGTTTAAAAGATGGTAATGTTGCCGGATTCGGTATTTTTCAAAAACCTTACGCTTATATCGCAGTAAGGAAAGCGGGCGACGAAAAAACATTGATTATGGTAAACAATAATAAAGTGATTGACAGCATTAAAGTTTTTAAACAGCATAAAATCTGGATAAAAGCAAATGCCTCACATATTGGTTATAAAGCAACATTCGCATACAGCCTGGATGGAGAGAAATTCATTTCATTTGGGAACCAGCTTAACATGGCCGTTGGGTATAACTGGACCGCCAATCGCTTTGCTTTATTTAATTTCAGTACCAAAAAAGAAGGAGAAGGTGGTTATGCAGATTTTAACTGGTTCAGGTTTAAAGGCACAAACCCTCTCGCCCAATAAACAATTACATAGTGCTGGTAACCAATTTATTGATGTTTTTTTAGCTGAATTATGGTTAAGTGAGGGCCTTAAAATTTAAGGTTTTCACACCAATCATTTAAGATTTTCCCTATATAAAAACGGGAGAATTAAGCAGCTTTGCTATTTAACAATCCTGAATAAATAAAGAATTTTTATCACCAGTTAAACAATATCCTAATAAATGACTGGATGTTATTAACCAGATCATTAAAATCAACAATTAAATGCAGAAACAAATAATTCTATTCCTTTTGGTTCTTTTCGCTTTCGAAAAGGTAAGTGCGCAGAAAAAACAGCTGGTAGCAAGTGATATCATCAGCCAGATGAAAAAAGTTGCTGACTGGCAATGGACAAATTTAGAAACAGCAGGATGGAAAAACCCGAAAAAAGACTGGACCAGTGGCGCCATGTATGCTGGTATGATGGCATGGGCACGCCTGGCCGATAACGATAGCTATTATAAAAAGCTCATTCAGGTTGGTGAAGATAACAAGTGGGAAACAGGAAGATATAGATATTTTGCAGACGATTATTGCGTTGGTCAGCTTTATTCGCAGTTGTATACCATTTATAAAAGACCCGAATATATTCAGAAGTTTAAAGCCCTGGCCGATACCATTGTTTCTTTACCACATTTGGAAAGTTTAGAATGGAAAAATAATATTTATACCCGCGAATGGGCCTGGTGCGATGCCTTGTTTATGGGCCCACCGGCACTGGGTTATTTAAGCCAGGCAACCGGAGATGCCAAATACCTCGATAAATCAATCGCATTATGGTGGAAATCAACATCCTATTTATACGATCAAGATGAGCATCTTTTTTACCGCGACAGCCGTTATTTCGATAAAAAGGAAAAAAATGGAACAAAAGTATTCTGGAGCAGAGGCAATGGATGGGTTATTGGCGGTTTAGTTCGTCTCTTATCGGTAACACCCGAAAATCATCCTGAGCGGGAGAAATTAGTGAAATTGTTTATCAGCATGTCTGAAAAGTTAGCGTCGCTGCAACAGGCAGATGGCAGCTGGCATGCCAGTTTACTCGATCCCGAAAGTTATGCTTCAAAAGAAACCAGCGGTACCGGATTTATCTGTTATGCGATGGCCTGGGGCGTAAATAACGGGCTCATCCCTTACAAAAAGTACGAAGGGGTAATTTCCAAAGCCTGGGCCGCCCTTAGCGCTTCTGTTCACCCTGATGGAAAGCTGGGCTTTGTACAGGCACAAGGTGCTGCACCCGATAAAGTTGGCTATGACGATACAGATGTTTACGGGGTTGGTGCTTTTTTATTGGCAGGAAGTGAAATGTTTCGCTTAAGTATTGCAAATCATGATAAAAGTGTTTTTGCCGAGGCATATAACGGATCTTCAACCAATAACAATCAAACGGTAAAAATTGCATGGCCACAAATTGTAAAAAAGGTTAAAGTGAAAAATCCGAAGCAATTAATTGCAAGAAACGCGGCCAGCGGCCAAATTGTACCTTTAAGTGTCAGCTATAAAGATGAAAAAATAACCGGGGTATACTTTACCGAGAATATTACAGCCGGAACCAGCAAATTTTTTGAAATCAGCACCAAATAAAATGATCAAATTAGCCATGAACAATATTAAACATGTCTTTTTAATAAGCCTTGTATTTTTAACCACAAGCACAGTTACCCAGGCACAAAGCGGAAAGAAGAATAAAGTAAATCCTCCAGCCAGCGGTGCACAAGACAGGGCATTCTGGGTAAAAACTTTATATAAAATTGCCTATCCTGTTATTCATCATCTGGCCAGCAATACGTTGAAAAAAAATATGGCTACCGAAGTGGCGCCACACTACTATAACAATGTAAGGGAGGTCGGTTATACAGAAGCTTTGGGTCGTACTTTTGCCGGTATTGCGCCCTGGTTAAGCCTGCCCGATGATGAAACAGAGGAGGGGAAACTCAGGGCAAAGTTTAAGGCGGAAACCATTCAGGCTTTAAGCAACGCCGTTGATCCGTCAAGTGCCGATTATATTAACTTCAGAACCGATGCGCAGCCTATTGTAGATGCAGCCTATGTAGTGCAGGGCTTTTTGCGTGCACCAAATATCTGGAAAGCATTAAACGAAACCACACAAAAAAGATACATCGCCGAAATTAAATCCTTAAGAAATAGAACAGGGGCTTATAACAACTGGCTCTTATTTACGGCAATAGAAGAAGCATGGTTGTTAAGTGTTGGCGAAGACTATGAGCCTTACCGCACCATGACAGCCATTAACAAACTAAATGAATGGTACGTTGGAGACGGCTGGTATTCTGACGGATCGAGTTTCAGTACCGATTATTACAATTCTTATGTCATCCACCCGATGATGATGGATATCCTGAAAGTAATGGTAAGCAAGAAAAAGATGTCCGAAGCACAGCTAACAAAAGCCACCGACCGTGCTGTACGTTATGCCCAGATTACCGAAAGGATGATTTCATCAACAGGCGAATATCCACCAATAGGAAGAAGTGTAACCTACCGTACGGCTGCTTTTCAAACCCTGGGGCAAATTGCACTCGATCAAAAGTTACCCAAAGAATTAAGCCCGGCACAAGTCCGTTGTGCGCTGACTAAAGTATTCGAAAATATGTATGCTGGTAACCAGAATTTTGATGCACAGGGATGGTTGGTTTTAGGATTTAACGGCCATCAGCCTGAAATTGCCGATCCATATACCTGCACAGGTAGCCTTTATATGGCAACCTTGGGTTTTTTACCCTTAGGCCTACCAGCCGACAATGCATTTTGGACAGAAGCAGCCGCACCCTGGACCGCTCAAAAAGCCTGGATGGGTAGTTCTTTCCAGAAAGACCACTCAGCAGGTAAATAATTAAATGAATATCAATTCATTTTAGTGTCCGCTGGAAGATTGCTTTTGTGGTTGCATGCTAAAGGAGTTTGTATTATAAATATTTTGTCATCCTGAGCCTGTCGAAGGGCTTTGCTAATATGCCTGATTTGTTATCCTGAGCCTGTCGAAGGACTTTATTGACTAGAATAAAGCTACCCAAATAAAAGAATGGTAGCACGAGACTGTACCCAACATTGATGGAAAACCCTGGATATGAATTATTCAGGGTTTTCACTTTTACAAGCAACTACTTAACCTGGGAAGCAACCAGTCTTTTTATCCTTAAAGGTTTAAATCAGCCATTGGTAAGACAATCAGTTATTTAACTCCATATTGACTCTGAAAAGAGAATAGAATACTGAAAAGGCCTAAAATTTAAAATTTTCACACTATTTGTTTAAGATTTTACCGGCTTAATAATCAGTTTATTAAAGATTTTTACGATAGAGATAAGCCAAGCGATTGGTCAAAATATTAACTAACCAGATAAACCCATGAACCAAATTTTTAAAACCCATGAAACAGGGTTTTAAACCTATAAATATCGCCGTTGCTATTTTGCATAAGCCAGGCGAATAAGAATATCAACTTACCTAACCAAAAATAAAACAATGAAAAAACAATTATTAATGGCCCTTGCCGCAGTAGGCATCTTCTGCGCTTCCTCCTGTAAAAGAACAGAAATCCCGGTAGCTGAAACAAACAGTACCTTCAAGTCTAATCCACAGATGACGGTATCGAACCCAGTGATATCTCACAACCGTAATCTTACCGTTGTCTATCTGGTTCCAACTGATCTTGATACACTTGCAAATTTCAGATCCAGGGTTGATGGCGTGTTAACATGGATCCAGAATTACTATGCCCAAGAATTGAATAGAAACGGATATGGGTTAAAAACCTTTGGCCTTGTTAAAGATACAACTACGCAATTAGTCCAGATTAATGTAATCAGGAGTACACAGTCGAAAACAAATTTCAATTCTGGTCTTGGTGTTACAGAAGTGGATAATTTTTTTACAGCTCATCCGGGCTTAAAGCAAAGCCAGCATGTACTTATCCTGTTACCACCATTCACAACAAATGCAAATGGAGAACCCGCCGGAGGAAATCCATTTTATGGGTACGGAAAATACTGTTATGCCCTGGATTATGCAGGCTTTAATATTGCTAATATTGGTACTGAACCGTTTACTAAATGGATTGGCGGACTGGCACATGAAATGGGACATGCATTAAATTCTTCCCACAACCGCGAATCCGTATCTCAAAAAAATAGCCTCGGTACATCGTTGATGGGATCGGGCAACTATACCCTGGGCAAAACGCCAACCTTTATTTCTGCAGCAGATGCAGCTATTTTTAACAACAACGAAGTATTCAACAATAACAGTTCTACTTATTATGGTAGTGTAAGCACCACAATACCTAGAATTTATGCCAGTTACTCAGCAGCACAAAGTGCGATCGTGTGCTCTGGAAAATTTACTTCTACAGGCACGGTAGATAAGGTCCTGTATTTTAACGATCCTAACGTGGGTAATGAGGGCACTGGAGTTAACCACGATTATAATGCGATTACCTGGGCGAGTTCCAAAATCGGAACAGATAGTTTCAGTGTGGTTATGCCTATATCAGAATTCTGGGTAAAAACGGATGGGATACCTTATGAGCTGAAGGTCAAATTTGTGCATACCAATGGTACCATTACCGAACACATCTATTATTATACCTTCCAGGGTGGCATACCTGTGATTAATTTCGGTTATCGCCCGGAACTTAGCAAAACAGGCTGGACAATCGATGGATTCAGCTCACAGGAAACGGGAGAGAATGGTTATGCAACGAATGTCCTTGACAATAACTCGACTACTTTTTGGCATAGCAAATGGTCATCATCCCCTGCAGGAACCTACCCTCATTTTATCAGCGTAAATCTTGGAAGCAATAAGACTGCAAGTGGTATCGCCCTGCAGCACCGTTCAGGATCAAGACGGGCGATCAAAGATTTTGAAATTCTGACCAGTACCGACGGCATCAGTTATACCTCCAGGGGAAATTTTTCGACTGTTAAAACAGATGGTAAACAATATTTTGCATTTGGATCGGCGCTGACCTTTCAATACCTTAAAATTGTGGCCAATACTTCCTGGGATGGAACACAATTTGCCGCCATAGCCGAACTTGGGTTATATTAGCAAAAGGGGCATCCGAATAGATCATTAATCATTAGGTAATGAAATATTACCTAATGATATCATCAAATCAATATCTACTATGAAAAAAATCACCTTTCTATTATTAACGGTTTTATTTTTTAGTTGTAAAAAAGAAAAACCAACGCCACCCGTTCCTGATCCTGTAACAACAGTTCAGTATAATTTTGATAACAATAATAACGCTGCGCTGATGTTCCAGGACGGTGAATCGATAGAACTCTTGACTTCTGAAGCAAGACGTTATGAGATTGGTAAGGTGCTGCGGGTGAAGGCTATCAATGCGACGACGATCGAAGTGGCTAATTTTGCGCCTGTTGAAATCGCAGATGCCACTATACTTTTAACCGTAGAGGGGCTATCAAAGCCGGTTAGGTTGTTCAGGATTGGAAAAATCAGGGCACATGGCGTCCAGCAGATCAAATATCCGTTCATTGAAGGGGGAACCAAATTTCTCGACAGCGATGGAGGAGAAGTAGATCTTGCGCAATATAAAACCACAGGTATTCCGATTGAAAAAGTATCGTTTGATTTTACCGGTGATTCGGATCTGATCAAAAAACTAAAAAGCTTGTCCAAATTAAAATGGAAGATTAAATACCATGAATATGATACTAAGGATATTCCGACTGATAACTGGAAAGATAATATTGAAGCTAAGGATATACGGAGATTCTCAGGCCTGATCATCAACCTGGCCTATCTGATCCAGGCTGAAGAAACCAGGACAGCATTTTTAGCTGAACCGATTACCGGAAACGATAAGGTGTTATTGACTGCTGAACAGAAACAGGAAGCTTTTAAGAAGATATTAGATATGTCAACAATCAACTGTGGCGTAGTGGTAAATGTTTCCGGGCTAGGTGGCGGATCTACATTTGGATTAGCCAACCATGTGTTACACGACTACCTGACCATGGACATCTGTTCCATTGCCGTACACGAAATTGGCCATATGGTCGGCTTTTCACATGATTCCAGTATGACCTATCCAACCGCTGACAAGCGGGGTGCGGTTGTAGCAACAGGGATAATCTATAAAGATATGCTGGCAAAGAAACAGTTACCGATCACAACCAGCAATTATTACCTGCCTACCCATCTATAACATAAACGAGCCGGGACTTTCCTGTTTCGTGCCTATTATCTGGTCAGCAAAGACAATTTACAATTTAGCTCACTTTTGGTAGAAAGCCAGAAGTGAGCTATTACCCGAAGGCTTACTGAGATTTACCAACATTCTAATTGGCCTATCGGCTCGTTTTTAAAGTGTTTTCAGCTTTATAGTAGAAATTATCTACCATTTTTAAAAGCTCTTATTTTTAATTGATCTAAATAGCTATATTTGCAGCCAACCATCAAACAGGTATTTGGAAGCTACAAATCATCCTTTCTCAGGTAAATTAATAAAGATCGATAAACAATCGTTCGAAATGGCCTATGAATTATACTGGGAGAAGGTATTTGCGGTTTGTTACAATAATATCAAAGAGGTTGAACCCGCAAAGGGTATGGTTCAGGAGATTTTTAAGTCCCTTTGGGAGCGGAGATCGGAACTCGAAATAGAAAAAATTGAACATTACCTGATCCGATCGGCCAAATTTAAAACCTTCGAGTATATCCGAAATAAGGTAAACCGGCAAAAGCATAACGAATTTCAGATGATGGACTGCTCGGTTTCCAGCAATTGTACTGAAGAACAGGTACTTTTTAATAATTTAAAAGAAAAAGTAGATGTTTTGGTCGATACCTTGCCCTGCCAGTGCAAACGGGTATACAAAATGAGTCGCGAACAGGGAATGAGCAATAAAGAAATTGCCGGTTTGCTGTATATTTCCGAACGTGCTGTAGAGTATCATATCACGAAGGCCATGAGCAGGCTTAAAGTTGGTTTGGCCAGTTATTAATTTTTTATTTCAAGAACTTACGGAAAATCGGTGTTTAGGCTACTTCTATTTAAAAGCAATAATTTATTAAGTTTGCAGATACCTGCATCCTTTTTAGGAGCAACTCATTAGCATGAACATTAGTCAAGAACTTTTAGAAAAATACCATTTAAATGCCTGTAGTGCCGAAGAGCGCCAGAGGGTAGAAGAATGGCTGTTCAATACTGATGTAGAGGAGCTGAATACCGTAGCTTTAGCAAAAGATAAAAATGCCCTGAAGCAGGAAATGTGGCAGGAAATTGAAACCGTTATGCCACAGGCGATTAAGCCATTGCCAAAAAGGAGTAATACTTATTTCATGTGGAAGGGTGCTATTGCCGCATCTGTATTTATCGCCATGGCTGGTGTTATTGCTTATTTTATAATGGCCAATAAATCTTTTGGACAAACTGACTTTTTAGAATTAAATAATCCCTCTGCACGGTATGTAAAACATATTGATGCCAAAGGATACGATGTGGCCATAGGACCAAATACCGTTGCTAAAATAAACAATAGCGATGGCATGATCGATCTGACGGGAAGTATCCTGATTTCTCCAAAGAAAGATATCAATCTTGTTTTTGAAGGCACAGATAAGAAGATAACCTTGTTAAAAGGACAGACTTATATTATCCTTAAAAATAAAACCGGTGTAAAAAGTATCGTGGTAATTAGCGAGCGCAATTTAATGGATTTACCCCCGGTGATGCAGAAACAACTTTCGGCCCAGTTTGATATTTAACCAGCTCTACCGCCTACAATGAACCTCCCTCGCATCATCAGATTTTTCATTCCCGTTATTTTTGCCTGCTGTATGCTCGGTTGCGGAGATAAGCGCACTGACCAAAAAGATGCTAAATACAGCTTGTATATTCTGGCCAAAGATGGAAGAGAATATATGCTCACGACGAATGCATTAGATCGTGGTTTGCTAAAACCGGAAACACAAGGTATTCTTTTGGATCAGAAAGATATGGATAGGGATGTTTTTGTAAAAGATGGATTCTTTTATCACCTCAATCGTAAAACCAGCCGTTTCTCTAAATTTAAACTGGAAAACGAAAAACTGGTTGTCGCAGGATTTTTGGATATTAAAGATTTCAGCATCGAGAACTTTAACTGGATCGGGAAGGATAGCCTGCTGCTTACCGGATTAAATCTTTCGGGTTACAACCATACCAAATATACTTTTATCAACACAGCTAAAATGGAGGTCATCGCAAAGGGCGATATGCAGATTCCCGCACCATCGGGTAAGTTCACCACCCTTTCTATTGGTTTTGTAGAGAAAAAAGCAAATGCACTTTTGGTTGGTTATACCTACCATGTAACACAGAATGTATCTAATTATTTAACCAGCGATACCTTATATGTTTCAGAACTGACTTACCCGGAAATGAAACTTCTTAACACACAAAAAGATACCCGTTCTACCTATCCTGGTGGAATCAATACCATTCAATCTTATAATTTTAAGGATGATCATGGCGATTATTATTTTCAGTCATGCCCGGGGATAGCTTTGGGGAACAGGACCGAGCTGCCTACTGGGGTGTTTAAGATCAAGGCCGGCGAAAAAAAGATAAACCAGGATTATTTCTTTAATATCTCGGCTTCAAAGGTTCAGAACCATGCTTATGGAATGTGGTACCTTGGCGGAAATAAAGCCATTATCCGTTCTGAAAGAAAAGACCTTTTTAAAGGTTTGGGCGATCACTATAGCACGGCACACTTTGAATTTTACGTACTCGATCTGCAAACACAATCGGTTACCAAACTCAATCTTCCGTTAGATAAGGGAACCAGAAGAGAGTGTGTGATTGTGGAGGGCGATACCGCTTACATTGCTGTGAATTCTACCAAAGAAGGCAATTATATCTGGCTATACAATATCAAAACCGGTACATTGAAAAAAGGACTTCAGTTAGGAGGGGATACCGATTTTATTATGCGGATAGACCGATTGAAGGATTAATAACTGTTTTTTTTAACCGCAAATAAAAGATTCTCCGCGACGTTTATCATCTCAAATTTGCGGGAATCCATATTCCATTTTACCTCTTCCATTTTCCATCCCAATTTTATTTTATTTTTTTTCGTTTCTCACCTTCGGGAAAATACGAATTGTGCTACTACCCAGTAAATGCACAATATTAAAACAATGTTTTACGGAAAAAATCTACTACTCATTTTATTCAGCGTACTATCTCTAAGCGCTTTTGCTCAAACTTCATCCTCCATTTCAGGGACCATTAAAGATGGCAAAGAAGTAATTGTTGGGGCTACCATCCAGATAAAGGAAACCAAAATTGGCGCCACAACAGATCAGTCAGGTTACTACGAAATCAAAAATATTCAGCCGGGCAGTTATACCATTGTCGTATCATACATTGGCTTTATTCAAGAATCAAAAAATATTACGGTTAAACAGGGGCAGATCGTTAAAATAGATTTTTCATTAAAGAAAGACCAGAAACAACTGAACGATGTTGCCGTAAATGGCAAAACCAAAACACAGGAAGTTAAAGAGTCGGGTTTCAGTGTTAACGCCATCGATACCAGAAAACTGGCCAATACCACTGCCGATTTAAATCAAATCCTGAACCGCAGTACCGGTGTCCGTATCCGCGAGCAGGGTGGTTTGGGTTCTGATTTCAAATTTTCCATCAACGGTTTATCTGGTAAACAGGTTAAATTTTTTGTAGATGGGATCCCGATGGATGTAATGGGCAGCGCCATGTCGCTCAATAACATCCCGGTTAATATGGCCGATCGTTTAGAAGTGTATAAAGGTGTTGTTCCGGTTAATTTAGGTGCCGATGCAATGGGTGGTGCAGTAAACGTCATTACCAATCAAAAGCTAAGCAACTATTTAGATGTTAGTCATAGTTATGGATCTTTTAATACCAACCGTTCTTCTTTAAATGGCCAGTTTGTAGATAAAAAAACTGGAATTATTGTTAAGGCCAGTGGTTTCTATAATTCTTCTGATAATAACTATATCATGAAAGATGTGGATGTAGTGCAGGGTGGAACGCGTATAGGCAATTATATTGCTGATTTAAACGGAGCAGAATTTGTAAAAGCAGATGTTCGACGTTTCCACGATAATTACGAGTCGTTGCTGGGGCAGGTAGAAGCCGGGATAACCAATAAGACATGGGCTGATGTATTATTTGTTGGCGTAGGTTATAACGAAGCACACCAGGATTTGCAAACAGGTTTCGACCAGAACATTGTATATGGCGAAGTAACCAGGGCCAGTAAAGCACGCAGTGCTACTTTAAGGTATAAAAAAGATAACCTGTTTACTGATGGTTTAAGTTTAAGTGCATTTTTAGCCAGATCTAAAGATACTTACAAAACCACCGATACGGTAAAACGCACCTATAACTGGGATGGTACTTATTTCGATAAGGGCTATTCGGAAATGGGCGGAATTAAAACGATCGCAAATATTATCAGGCCCAGAACTTATGCAATGGCCAATTTGAGTTATGTGATCAACAGCGAACACACTTTAAACCTAAATTATACTTTCGATCATTTAAAAAACAGAAATTTTAACGAACTGTTAACGGATCACGATGAAACACCTGGTCTTTTAAGAAAGCAGATTGTGGGACTGGCTTATCAGCAAGACCTTTTAGATAAGAAACTGGTCAATACTGCTTTTGTTAAATATTACCACCTGGGTTTAGAAAGGCCTAAATACATTAATCAGGTTTATACTTTACTGGATACCGCTTTTAGTAATTTGGGTTACGGGGTGGCATCCAGATATAAAATCACGCCAGATTTAGGCATTAAAGCTTCTTTTGAGCACGCTTACCGTTTGCAGGAAGCCGAAGAAATGTTTGGAGATGGTTTAAACTTACAGGGAAATCCAGATCTGAAACCAGAAAGTAGCGATAACATCAACCTTGGAGCCTATTACAATTTTAAGTTGGGCAAGCATACATTTTTTGTAGAAGCATCGGGCTTTTATCGCGATGCAAAGGATTTTATCTTCCCAGTGCCTGATGAGCGCTCTAAATTATTAAAAAACCAAAACCAGTCGAGCGTTCGCATTACCGGTTTTGAAGCCGAAGTACGCTACACTTACGATCAGTTATTGGGAATAAACCTGAATTTAACCTATCAAAATGCAGTAAATACTACAAAAAACGGTCAAACAGAATCGTATAATGTAGAAGGAACCTACCTGAATAAAATTCCTAACCAACCATGGTTATTTGGAAATGCCGATTTCAGTATCGGGAAAAATGACCTGTTGGGCAAAAATACACGCTTGCAGTTTAACTGGTTTACCCAATATGTAAACTGGTTTTATTTAACCTGGGAAGGAAAGGGAAACCCTAACGGGAAATCAGATATTCCTACACAGTTTATCCAAAATGCAGCATTAAGCTACTCATTGCACAACGGCAGGTATAACATTTCGGCGGAGTGTAAAAATTTAACCAACGAACTTGCTTACGATAATTTCAGGTTACAGAAACCCGGCAGATCGTTTTCTGTAAAACTGAGGTATTTTATCCAATAATCAATCTCCAAATCGATCAGACATTATTTTATATCAATCACGATGAACAAAATTATATATCACTTCAATAAATTATTCGCCATTGCACTTATTGTTGTTTTCGCCAGCGGATGCGAGAAAAGAGATGTTGGCCATATAGAAGAGGGTACCAAATATGCTGCGGTATTATGTGTGGGCAGCTGGCCAAATACCGCTTATTACATTGCAGGGATCCAATCGCTAACCGGGGGTACCGTTAGCTTAAAAGGGAATGGTGCCGAAATGACGGGCAAGGTTTATGCGCAGGATGTGATCCAGAGAGATGGTTTCTATTACCACGCAAATGCAGGTAGTGGCCGTTTAGGCAAATATCATGTAGAAAACGGATCGCTTTTAATCGATAAGGAGATTCCTTTTTCATGGTTAAACTGGAGCTCTTATACCTGGGTAGATCATAATACCCTGGTTATTTTTGGAGATGGAAACAACGAAGCCCGTTATGCTGTGGTTAAAGTGGACAAAATGACCATTAAAACAGGAAAGCTGAATTTAGAAAAGATTCCGGCCGGATTTGATGCCTATACCATCGGTTTTGCCGAATTCAGGAACAATAAACTTTTTCTGGGTTATGGTTTTGGTTCTACCGATTATACCAATTATCCGAACATGCCGGTTTATCAAAGGGCTTATGTAGCCGTAATCGATTATAGCACCATGGCGGTTGAAAAATCACTTTCAGATACGCGTACAACCGGGCTGGGCGGACCAAATGTTTATGCACCATCATCATTCGTGGATGAAACCGGTGATTTGTATTTCATCAGCGATCCGGTTAATGTTTACGATTATAAATCACCATCTGCCATGTACAGGATTAAAAACGGCTCGGCCGAAATAGATCCAACTTATTTCTTTAATTTCTCGGCTGTTGCCAATAACGAAATGGTTCCTGCCATGTGGTATATTGGCAATGGAAAAGCCATAGTACGTTCGCGAATTGCAGGCCAGAGTATCGATGCCGATCATTACTTCTGTGTAGTTGATGTTAAAACAGGTGCGTTGATCAAAAAATTAAATCTTCCGGCGGATAAAGGCGAACGTATGGTGAATGCTGTAATTGTTGAAGACGGTAAAGCATTTATCGCAGTTAATGCAGCAGATAAAGATTACATCTGGCAATACGATCCTGCTACCGATCAATTAACCAAAGGAGTAGAGTTTGTAGGCGGCATCGATTACATTTTAAGAATAGAGAAATTAAAATAACCTGAATATCTCCCTATAATGACGTTTAAAAAGATTAATGCCTGGCTGCACTTATGGCTTGGGATTGCTTCCGGAATAGTAGTATTTGTGCTGGGGATTACTGGTTGTGTACTCGTTTTTGAACAGGAGATAAAAAGTTTAAGCGCTCCGTGGCTGCATGCAACACCAGCTGCAGCTACCGGGCAAGCTATTCTTAAGCCTTCTGTATTGTATCAGGCGGTACAAAAGGCATTGCCTGGGCGGGAGATAGAATCGGTGTGGTACCATGGCGAAAATAGAACAGCACATTTTAGTATCCATGAAATGGATTCGCTGGTTTATGTTAATCCCTATACTGCAGAAGTGGTGGCTATGGTGAAGGAAAAAGATATCTTCCAGTTTTTTAAAGACGGTCATTATTACATGTGGTTACCCGAAAAAATCGGCCATCAGGTGGTGGGTTGGGGAACACTCATCTTTTTCTTGCTGCTCATCAGCGGATTGATTTTATGGTGGCCAAAAAAATGGAATAAAAAAGGAAGAGATCAGAGTTTTAAAATAAAATGGCGTGCCAGATTTAAACGAATCAACTACGATCTGCACAATCTTTTGGGATTCTATTCCATTATTGTAGCGCTTTTGTTTGCCTTTACCGGACTGATGATGAGCTTCGCCTGGTTTAACAAAAGTGTATTCTGGTTGGCAGGAGGCAAAAACGGTCAGCGGATTGAAGCTTTATCTGATACCACTAAAAACCCTCAATCGAATGTTCTTCTTCAGGTAGACCGTGCATGGAAAAAAGGAGTTTACGAAATTGCCGAACATCGCCCCTTCGAAATCATCCTTCATTTTCCGGAGAAAGTATCAGAAGCCATTTATGTATGTACCGATATGTATAAAGGGACCTGGCGCGATGTTTATTTAGATCAGCACAGCTTAAAAGAATTACCTGCCTCAAATAAAAGACTCCGTGATGAAAATCTGGCTTCCTGGATCAGACGCTCTAATTATGGATTGCATGTTGGTGAAATCGGTGGACTTACCACAAAAATTATTTTCTTTCTGGTAAGCTTCATCTGCGCCAGTTTACCCATTACGGGATTTTATATCTGGTGGGGTAAAAAGAAGAAAAAACCTAAAAAGAATAAAAACATCCCTATACTCTTAAAAGCTTAATTTATGTGCAAATTCCTATCCTTTGCTTCAGGTAAAAAACCTGATGTTAGTAGATTATTGTCTTATATTTTTCCGCTGGTGCTCTGCTTTTTATGGAGTAAACCTGTTTGTGCACAGACCGATTCAGCCATCAGTGGCATTGTAGTGATGGAAAACGGTAGCCCCGTAGAATTTGCCTCTGTAGCCCTGCAAGATGCAGATGGGAAAGGTATAAAAGGAACTTTGACCGATTCGTTGGGGCGTTTTTCCTTTCCGGCACTGCAACATGGTAGCTATCGTGTTAAAATTTCTAATATGGGTTATATCACGCATCATACCGATGTGATCCAGATTAGTATTCAGCACAGGGTAATCGGTTTAGGACGATTGAAATTAATAGAGGATGCGCAGACTTTAAACGCTGTAAACATTTCCGTTCAAAAAAAGGTAATCGAACAAAGTATAGACAAGATGACCATCAATGTGGAAAACAGCATTTTATCAGAAGGAAATACGGCTTTGGAATTGTTGCAACGCGTACCTGGCATTAAAGTAGACGACGAAGGTAAAATATCGTTAAAAGGGAGGGCCGGTGTTAACGTGATGATCAACGGAAAACTAACCTATCTTTCTCCGGCAGAATTAAGTGTATTGCTGAAAGGAACTAATTCGGCATCTGTTTCTAAAATTGAGCTTATGGCCAATCCTTCCGTCAAGTATGATGCTGCCGGTAATGCTGGTATCATTAATATTGTGATGAAGAAAAACCAGATGAAAGGCCTGAATGGATCGCTTGCTGTTAATGGCGGTTTGGGCCGAAAGGCAAGATATGGATCGGGTTTTAACCTTAATTACAAAAATGCAGGTTTTAACGTTTATGGAAGCTATAATTATGCTTACCGCGGCGAAACCGAATACCTCGATTTTAGCAGACGGTTTTATAATAATGGCCATGTAGCAGGTAATTACGACCGGATTTCTAATCAACATACCGAAACAAACGAACCCTTAAATACCAACAATTTCAGGGTAGGAATGGATGTAGATTTAGATCCGCAGAACGCCATTGGTTTTCTTGTAAATGGGAACATTGGTAAATACCTGCATGATAGTCAAACGAGTAATATTTTGCAAAATCAGCAGGGCATTATCCAGTCTGATATGGCCACCACCAATTATGATCAGCAGCACTGGAGCAATTTAACATACAACCTTAACTACCTGCATAAATTTAAAAAAGAAGCCAGAACATTTAGTGCCGATGTAGATTTTGCCAGTAACAGTTTTACGTCCAGGTTAAATTTAGATACTTACTCTGCGCCTGATGTATCTGCTCCTGCGCAAACCAGCAATAGAAAAGGTTATGTTCCGGCTAAAACCGATGTGTATGTAGGTAAGGTAGATTATACCGATCAATTGGGTAAGGCCATCAAAATCGAGAGTGGCTTGAAAAGTTCATTTATAACTTCCGATAATAACCTGGTTTATCAAAATTTAACGGATGGTGCCTGGGTGTACGATCCTGCGGGCAGTAACTATTTTAAATACAAAGAACAGATCCATGCCGCTTACCTAAACCTTAACCGCGAATTTAAAAGCTTTACCCTACAGTTGGGTTTAAGAGGAGAGTATACCCATACTTTGGGCAATCAGGTTACAACCGGATCGCTAATTAAAAGAAATTATTTTCAGTTGTTCCCAAATTTGGCACTAAATAAGACAGCAGGCGAAAATAACCAGTTCCAGCTGGCCTATAGCCGTAGGGTACAAAGGCCTGATTATGGCGATTTAAACCCGTTCAGGGTATTTCGAGATCCACTTTTATACTACGAGGGAAATCCATATTTAACGCCGGAACTGACACAGAACATCGTATTGAGCCATATTTTTAAAAGCAAATATACCACTGCCTTAAATTATAGCAGAACTACTGATGTCATAACCTGGGTATCGGGTCAGATTGATAACCTGAACACGACTTACGAACGCCCCCAGAACCTGAAGAGTCTGGTTAACTATGGTGTTAGTTTTACCGGTCAGACTAATTATTTCAGCTGGTGGACAGCAACAAATTTTGCCAATATTTACAATAATATTTATCGTGGTGGTGAAGATTCCGGAGCATTCAAAAACAGTCAGATTAGTTTTACCATCAATACCCAAAACTCATTTAAACTTGGGGGTGGTTATAGTGCCGAGTTAAATGCATATTATCATTCGAAATCAGTTTATGGCATTTCTACCAAAAAATCTTATCATTCCGTTTCAGTGGCGTTTCAAAAAAATCTCTTAAAAGACAAAGCCAGTCTAAAACTTTTAGTGAACGATATTTTTCAGTCGAGCCAATACAAACAGATTACCAGGTACCAGAATATAGATATGTATAGCCATGTAAATGTTGATGGGCGGCGGGTAATGCTTTCATTCTCCTATCGTTTTGGTAATTCTTTCAGTACAAAAGAACGCAAAAGGGGAAATGATGATATCCAGAACAGGGTAAAGGGAGGAATATAAAAATGTGAAATTGCCCTCTTGTACGATATTTTTTTGCAGTCTGGTAAATATAAAACCTATGATCATTTTCGCTGGAACACCCAATTTGGCAAACAATATTTCGAATGCCTGGATGGAATGGGTTGTAATGTTAGTATCTCTTAACAAAGAGGTGCTAAACAAAAAAACGAGACAAACAGCTTAAACTGATTTGTCTCGTTTTGTGCTCCCGACGAGATTCGAACTCATATCGATGGTACCGGAAACCATAATTCTATCCATTGAACTACGGGAGCATAAGGCTGCAAATATAGAAAATTCAAAATCATTTCATTAAAAAATCAAACCTATTTTTAATCTGTAAATACCTGACAAAATTAACTTCCTGCTGTTGAGCTATCTTTTATGTTAAAAAATGATTAAATCATAAAGCCAGGTGCTGGTAGAATGAGTTTATTCCTCTTTATTTTTAATTTAAGAATCCTTTTTGGCTAATTTTAAAGGTACACCGTTGGCTTTTTAGGAAATAAAAATGCACCTTTGCGAACCGTTAATAGAGGATTAGGCATGTAATAAATTAAATTTTGTTTATGGAAGAATTGGTTGTGGAAGAGATTCAGGAACTGCTTGAAAAAGAAAATGATAAGGCTTTAAAGCAATATCTCGATCAACTGAATATTTCGGATGTAGAAGAACTGATTGATGAACTTCCACAATATGCAGCTAAATTTATCGAAACCTTATCCCTCAACCGGGCCGTAAATGTTTTCCGGATTCTGGATTTTCCTACCCAGGAGCGTATCATTAAAAAACTTTCAGGCAATAAACTGAATCAGATCATCAAAGATCTGCCGCCCGACGACCGTACCGCACTTTTCAGCGAATTAAAAGGTGATGTGGTGAAAAAAATGATTACGCTTTTACCGCCTGAAGAACGTAAAGAATCACTTGCACTCCTTGGTTATAAAGAAGATAGTATTGGCCGTTTAATGACGCCCGATTATATCGCCGTAAAACCCGAATGGTCTATCACCAGGGTATTGGCGCACATCAGGCGTTATGGAAAAAACTCCGAAACCATCGATGTTGTGTATGTGATTGATAAAGAAGGGGTATTGCTGGATGATATCAGGATTCGCGAGGTTTTACTGGCCGATCCTGAAGCCATTATCGGCGAGCTTACCGATAAACGTTTCATTGCCTTAAAAGCAAACGATCCTCAGGAAGATGCCATCAATATCTTCAGGATGAACAACCGCGTGGCTTTACCTGTAGTAGACGAGAATAACATTTTGTTAGGGATTGTTACGGTGGATGATATTTTGTGGATTGCCAACGAAGAATATACCGAAGATATGCACAAAATTGGGGGTACCGAGGCTTTGGATGAACCCTATCTCGATACTTCAATATTTAACCTGGTAAGAAAACGTGTAGGCTGGCTGGCCATTTTAATGGTTGGCGAAATGCTTACCGCTACCGCAATGGGTTTTTTCGAAGGACAAATTCATAAAGCTACCGTACTCGCATTATTTATTCCGCTGATTATTTCATGCGGAGGGAATAGCGGATCTCAGGCTTCAACCCTGATTATTCAGGCAATGGCGCTTGGCGAGGTAACCATAAGAGATTGGTGGCGCGTAATGAACAGGGAAATTACATCAGGTTTTCTACTGGGTTTATGTTTAGGCCTCATCGGATTTTTACGCATTTTTGTCTGGCATTTGGCAGTACCTAATGTTTATGGAGAACACTGGATTTTAATTGCTGCTACCATTAGCGTTTCTTTGGTTTTTGTGGTACTCTGGGGGTCGTTAAGTGGCTCTATGCTGCCGATTTTATTAAAAAAACTGGGAGCCGATCCTGCAACCTCATCTGCTCCATTTGTAGCAACCCTTGTTGATGTTACCGGACTGATTATTTATTTCAGCTTTGCTGTTCTTTTTTTAAAAGGCGTTTTACTTTAAATCTAAATTATGCAAAAGAAAATTACCACACTTTTTACCGATATCGGTGGTGTTTTGTTAACCAACGGCTGGGACAGGCATGCAAGGGGAGAAGCTTCAGTACTTTTTAACCTCGATTCAGTTGATCTTGAAGAACGCCATCACCTTACCTTCGATACTTATGAGGTAGGTAAACTAACCCTTGATGAATATCTGGAACGTATTGTTTTCTTCGAAGAACGGAGTTTTACCTATGATGATTTTAAAGAATTTATGTTCAAAAAATCACTTCCTTATCCGGAAATGATTCAGTTGATCTGCGATTTAAAAAAGAAATATAACCTCAAGGTAGCCGTCATCAGTAACGAAGGCCGTGAACTAAACCAATATCGCATCAATACCTTCAGGCTGAATGAGTTTGTCGATTTCTTCGTGTCATCAAGCTTTGTGCATTTCCGTAAACCCGATGCCGATATTTTTAAGGTGGCCATCGATATTTCGCAGAGCGACGTAGAAACGAGCTTATACATCGACGATCGTATGCTTTTTGTACAGGTTGCCGAAGGTCTAGGCTTAAGGGGCATCCACCATACCGATTACGAAGATACCAAAGTACAACTGGCAGCTTACGGCTTAGAGATTTAATCAATAGCATCTAGCGTTGACAACTTTCTGGGCAGCCTTGCCTGTAAGTTGTTAACTCTGGGTGAAAATTTGAGTTTTTTTGAAAAGCAATGTAGGTAGGTCTTGCTAAAGCTTGCTCCTCCTGCCTTCGTCATCCTGAAGCATTCGTCATCCTGAATTTATTTCAGGATCTTTCATGTCAAACTGCTTGCTGGATATCTGTGTTTAATTTACCTTTCCTATGCGCTTCGACTCCACTCAGCGTGACAATAGACTGGTTTTCCGTGATTTCCGTGCCTCAGTGGCAAAAAAACGGCAAAAAAAAAGCCACTCTTACGAATGGCTCTATGTTATTCAAAGTCTCCTTTAGGGGATTTAGGGGCTTAAACGTTAAACCTGAAGTGCATAATGTCGCCATCTTCCACTACATAGGTTTTTCCTTCTACACCTAATTTACCAGCATCTTTACAGGCGTTTTCAGAACCTAAGGTTACGAAATCGTTGTATTTGATCACCTCCGCACGGATAAATCCTTTTTCGAAATCGGTGTGGATAACGCCGGCAGCCTGTGGCGCTGTAAACCCTTTGGTAATCGTCCAGGCCCTAACTTCTTGCACACCAGCGGTGAAATAAGTGTACAGATTTAATAATTTATAAGCAGCACGGATCAATTTATTCACGCCCGATTCGGTTAAGCCTAAATCAGCTAAAAATTCCTGACGCTCTTCGTAGCTATCCAGTTCCGCAATTTCTGATTCAATTTTAGCAGAGATCACTAAAACTTCTGCATTTTCATCCGCAACGTTGGCTTTAACTAAATCGACGTATTTATTGCCGTTAATTACCGATGCTTCATCAACATTACAAACATACATCACCGGTTTTTGCGTAAGCAGGCCTAAATCTTCAATAAAATCAAAATCTTCCTGAGCCAATGGTGCCGTACGGATCGATTTACCACTTTCTAAATGAGATTTAACTACCGTTAAAATTTCATAAGTACGTTTAGCATCTTTATCACCACCTGTTTTAGCCATTTTTTCAACTTTTTGAATGCGTTTATCAACGGTATCCAAATCTTTAAGCTGTAGCTCAGTATCAATAATTTCCCGATCGCGGATCGGATCAACAGAACCATCCACATGGATTACATTTCCGTCATCAAAACAACGTAAAACGTGAATGATGGCGTTGGTCGCACGAATATTTCCTAAAAACTGGTTTCCTAAGCCTTCACCTTTCGATGCCCCTTTTACCAAACCCGCAATATCTACAATCTCAATAGTATTCGGTTGTACTTTGTTTGGTTTAACCAGCTCAGCCAGTTTGGTTAATCGATCATCAGGTACTGTAATTACGCCAACGTTGGGCTCAATAGTACAAAAGGGAAAGTTTGCAGCCTGCGCTTTTGCATTTGATAAACAGTTAAAAAGAGTCGATTTTCCAACATTTGGTAAACCAACTATACCACATTGTAATGCCATTATTTATTAGTCTTTAAGTCTTTAGTCCACAGTCTTTAGTCGGTAATCATCATCCAGCTTACATTTTCCATCTCCCGTCCCGCTAAAATCCGCGCAAAGATAAGCTTTTAAAACCTTTATTTAAACCCTTGCTATTGTATCAAATCTATATTTTATCTAAGTTTAGCCCAAAATAGATAGAGATAAATGGAAGATTTTGAAAATGAAGTGCCCCAGGAAGTGAAATTGGTCGTTACCGAAGAAATGCGGAGCTACCTTTACGATATGAGTAAATGGGCAAGATTTTTATCCGTAGTCGGTTTTGTTATCTCGGCATTTTTAACTTTAAGTTCATTTGGAATAGGAGCAGCAATAACGGCAAATCCTGCAATGCTTAATCAGTTAGGACCCCTGGCCAGTATCGGGGCAACTGGAATTACTATATTTTACCTGCTGTTGGCCTTACTCTTTTTTTATCCAAGTTTGCTGTTGTTACGTTTTTCAGCTAAGGGCAAACAAGGTGTGTTGTTTGGCGATCAGGAAAACTTAAACGATGCCATTGCAAATGTTAAATCACTTTTTAAATTTTGGGGCGTACTTACCATTGTATTTTTAGTGAGTTATTTTCTACTCATCCTTGCCGTAGCCGTTAGCACTGTAGGTATCAAATAAAAAGGCATATAAGTAAAAAAGCCTCCTGATTTTAAAATTGGGAGGCTTTTTTTTATTGAAATTATAATTACTTAAAAAGTAAAATCGTCGCTTGCTTTAGTGCTATGTTCTCCATTTTCAGAATATTCATAACGTTTTTCAACCACATCCTGGTGAGTTTTGATGTAATCAACAGTTTCATTTAGTCCTTCTGCAAATTTTTCGAAATCTTCTTTGTATAAAAAGATTTTATGTTTTACAAACACACCGTCTTCTAATCTTTTCTTACTTTCGGTAACTGTTAAATAATAATCACCCGATCTAGTAGCCTTCACGTCGAAGAAATAAGTTCTCTTACCTGCTCTTACTTTCTTTGAAAAAACTTCTTCTCTTTCCTTGTTGTCGAATTCTCCCATGGTTGGTATTGATGTTGGTTTTTGGTTTCGGTAAATATAAAGCAAATATTTAAAGTTCAAAATACAATTTTATCACAATTTAAATAGTTCGGGTTTCCTCCTCCAAAAGTTGGTGGTTATAAAGCTCGGTATAGCTGCCATTTAAACTAAGTAATTCATTGTGTGTGCCTTGTTCAATGATTTTGCCGTTATCCAGCACTAAAATCTTATCTGCATTTTTAATGGTCGAAATCCTGTGGGCAATTAAAATACTTGTTTTTCCGGCCATAATTTTACCCAGGTTTTGCAGTATTTCCTCCTCTGTTTTCGTGTCAACCGCCGAAAGACAATCATCAAATATTAAAATCTTAGGCGATTTAATCAATGCCCTTGCAATAGAAACGCGTTGTTTTTGCCCGCCTGAGAGGGTTATTCCTCGCTCACCCAGCATGGTTTCGAATTTTTCTTCGAAGTCGATAATATTGGTATAAACCGAGGCATTTTTTGCAGCCATATGCACTTCCTCATCGGTAACCTGGTCTAAACCAAAGGCAATATTGTTTTTTATCGTATCCGAAAAGAGGAAAACCTCTTGCGGTACAAAACCAATTTGCTCACGATAATCTTTTAGATTTAAGGCCTTAATGTTCTTTCCATCAATATCAATGGCGCCATTTTCTACATCATACATCCGCATAATCAGATTCGCCAATGTCGATTTCCCGGAGCCTGTTTTTCCGATAATGGCTACAAATTCGCCGCTATTAATCTCAAAACTCACGTCTTTTAAAGCTTCAATGCCGGTATCCGGATAGGTAAAACTCACCTGGTCGAACTTGATTTTACCCGTGAGCTCAATTTCTGCACTTTCTTTTGACTGGATATCGGATGGGATATCTAAAAACTCATTTATCCGTTTTTGCGATGCAGCAGCCCGCTGGATTAAAGAAGTAACCCAGCCCAGCATGGTTACCGGAAAGGTTAACTGGTTAATGTAAATGATAAATTCGGCAATATTCCCTGCCGTAATACTGCCATTCATGACCTGGATACCACCAATATATATCGTTAAAATGGTACTCAGGCCAATTAATAAAAGCATGGTTGGGTAAAATAGTGCCGATACTTTAACCAGGCTCATCGAATCTTTTTTATAATCGTTGCTCTGGATGGAGAACATGTCTCGCGTATAATCTTCACGAACATAGGATTTAATGATCCTGATGCCCGAAAAACGCTCCTGAACAAAACTCGATAGATCTGATAAACGTTCCTGTATCTTCCCGCTTTTTTTAAAGATCAGCGTGTTTACATAATAGATAATCACCACCAGAAAGGGAAGGGGCAACAGGCAATAAATGGCCAGTTTGGCATTTACATCAAACATCGACCAGATAATAAGTACCGATAAAACAAAAGTGTTAATCGTGTACATAATCGCCGGACCAACATACATCCTTACCCGGTTAACATCTTCTGTAGCACGGTTCATTAAATCGCCGGTATTATTCCGGCGGTAAAAGCCTAAGCTCAGCTCCTGATAATGCTGGTAGATATCGTTTTTCATATCAAACTCTATATGCCGCGACATTAAAATAATGGTTTGGCGCATAAAGAACAGAAACAGCCCCCGCAATAAATAAAGTGCAATAACCAGCAAGCCAAAAAATAAAAGATTGCTGCTAAAAATGTCGTAAATAATGGCTTGTCGATCGAAGCCATAAAAAAGATTAAATATCTGAATGTTTTCGGTAATCAGATCAACGGCATAACCAATCACCTGGGCAGGCACTACGCCAAAAATATTAGAAATCACCACGAAAATACTTCCGGGTATAATCCACCATTTGTATTTAAGAAAGTATTTGTTTAATCGGCTTAAATGTTTCATTCCATACAAACTTAGCTAATTTTGTTATTTCATAATGCATATTTATCTGTTCGGGCCTAAGCTTTAAAAATTAATGACACTTGAGGATGTAAAATGGATGATGTAAAGTAGCTAGATTAATGAAAGCCCTAAACCATATCGCTAAAGTGTTCTCAGGCGACTTAGGTGGTCAATATTATTTTGAAAAGCAAGGTTTGGTGCTTTTTGGGTAGATCAGCCCTGCTATCCATTTCAAGCCGATGAAGAATCGGGCTTTACATTCCTATCAGGTTTATTTTACATGAGATTGTGGCTCTTGGTTCAGTAAAATCTGTTGTCAGTTTTAGTCATGGAAACTGAAAAGCATGGAATGTTTACCTCATCACCTCATTCTCATGCTTTGGTTCGTGCCCCACGAACCAAACATTAGTGAATTTAACCACGTTTTTTTTATGATTTACCTTAACCTATAACGTTTTAATAATCTCATAGGCTTATTAAATTTATCCAGAACCGAATTAATTTTGTTATAGTTTAGTTAAATAGGTGTAATAATGGTTTTTTATTTTAATTTTGCAGCAGGTTAGCCGAACGTTCAATATGCCAGCAAATTCTCCGTCAGATTTTTCAATTTTAGATCAATTAAGTGCCTATGGCCATAAAAAATTGGTTTTTTGCAACGATCCAGATACAGGTTTAAAAGCAATTATTGCTATACACGATACCACATTGGGTCCTGCTTTAGGCGGAACACGCATGTGGAGTTATAGCACCGAAGGCGAAGCTTTAGAAGATGCACTGCGTTTATCGCGGGGAATGACTTACAAAGCAGCCATAACAGGATTGAACCTGGGTGGTGGCAAAGGTGTAATCATTGGCGATTCCAGAAAAGATAAAACAGAAACTTTAATGCGTAGCTACGGTAGGTTTATTAAGAACCTGAATGGCGAATTCATTACGGCAGAAGAAATGGGTACCAATACACGCGATATGGAATATATCCGTATGGAAACCAATTATGTTACTGGTGTTCCCGAGTCAATCGGTGGTGCCGGCAATCCGGCTCCTTTTACTGCACAAGGTGTGTATTTAGGCATTAAAGCCAGTGTTAAGGAAGTTTTCGGTACCGATATGCTAGCCGGGAGAACCATTGTAGTTCAAGGCATCGGAAATGTTGGTGAGCACCTGGTTGCACTGTTAAGAAAAGAAAACGCCGAAGTTTTGATTAGCGATATTAACCAGGAACAACTCACTTACGTTGCCCGGAAATATAAAGCAAAACCGATCGAAGCCGATAAAATTTTTACAACTGATGCCGATGTTTATGCGCCGTGTGCCATGGGTGCTACGGTGAATAACAAAACCATCGAAAAAATGAAGTTTGCTATTATTGCAGGCTCAGCAAACAATCAGTTAAAAGATGAAGTTTTAGATAGCGAATTGCTGTTGAAGAAAGGGATTTTATTTGCACCGGATTATTTAATTAATGCCGGCGGATTGATTTCCTGCTATTCGGAGTTAACAGGTTTTGGTAAAAAACGTACTGTACAGCTTACCGAGAATATTTACGATGCTACACGCAGTGTAATTAAGTTAAGCAAAACCGAAAATATATCAACAAATATTGCAGCCAACCGCATTGCCGAGAAACGCATTGCAGATGTTAAAAAAATTAAATCGTCATATTAAATCATAATTATTAAAACAGGTTTTAAAAAACCACACTCGTTCTTACATTCATGTTAAACAGAAGGCACTTAAGAATCAAAGCTTTGCAAAATATTTTTGCTTGGCACATGGCAGACAAAAAAGACATTAAAGGTGATTTGAAAACTTTAATGCAGAGCATCGATAGCGTGTACGAAATGTACATCTGGATGTTATCTTTAATGGTAGAAGTTACCGAATTTACTGCTAACGACGCTGCAGAGCGCGCAAATAAGTTTATTAAAACAGCAGAGGATATTAATCCTAACATGAAATTGCTACACAATAAGTTTAGCGTTTTAATGCAGCAGAACCCTGAGTACGTATCTGCAGTTAAAAAATACAAAGTGGACTGGGGTTTCGATCCGGAAATCCGTAAAACAGTTTACAACTCGTTAAAAGCATCAAAAGAATATGCCGATTATCTGGCCGATCCAAACGAAAGTTTAGAATCATCAAAAGATATCATCAAATATATTTTCAGGAAAATCATCTTAAAAAACCAGGCCATTTTGCAGGTTTTTGAAGAGAAATTTATCAACTGGCAGGTAGATCACGAAGTGATGAAAGGTATGGTCGCTAAAACCTTGAAAAACTTTACATCCGAAGATCCATTCAAAAATAAATTGACTGAAATTAGTGCGGATTGGGTAGAAGACAGCAAATTTGTTCAGGATCTTTTTGTACATACTTTGCAAAATGATGCAAAATATCAGGAAATGATTGCCGATAGAACCAAAAACTGGGAATCGGAACGTATTGCACTAATGGATACCATTTTGATGAAAATGGCCATTTGCGAATTGTTAAACTTTCCATCTATTCCGGTTAAAGTAACCATCAACGAATATTTAGAGTTATCAAAAGATTACAGTACACCGAAGAGTAATTCATTTATTAACGGTATTTTAGACAAAATTTTAGGCGATCTTAAGAAAAACAATACCATTAAAAAGATTGGCCGCGGATTAATCGAAGATTAAAAATGAAAAGAACATTTATCCTGGCTATTGCTGCACTTTCATTTGCAGCATGTCGCAATGCAAATAATCAAACTACCGAAACTGCAAAAGCTGTTTCGGTTGGCAACGATACATCAAAAACAGCTAAAGTTGCCCCTGCTGATGCCCCTGTTATTGTTTTCGAACGCGATATTTTCGATTTCGGTAAAATAACCCAGGGTGAAAAAGTTAAGCACGATTTTAAACTTAAAAATACAGGTAAAAGTCCGCTTATTGTTTCAAATGCAACCGCAACTTGTGGCTGTACCATTCCGCAGGTACCAGGCGAACCAATTTTACCAGGTAAAGAAGGGGTGATTAGCGTAGTTTTTAATAGCGAAGGTAAAATGGGCATGCAAGATAAGGTAGTCACCGTAACATCAAATGCAAATCCAACGATAACCACTGTTCATTTGGTAGGAGAGGTACTTGCTAAAAAATAAATTGGTCGATCATCTGTTAAACATGGATGACCAACTATTCACAAAAAAACAAATAAATAAGAAATGACATCAACAGTAATATTACAGGCAGCAGCAGGTGGTAGTAACATGCTAACTACAATTGTACCAATGGTACTCATCATGGTAGTTTTCTACTTTTTTATGATCCGCCCGCAAGTTAAAAAAGCTAAAGACCATAAAAAATTGGTTGAAGAATTAAAAAAAGGTGATAAAATTGTAACTACCGCAGGTATTCACGGTCGTATCGCCGATATGAACGAAACTACTTTTTTAATTGAGGTTGAAGGTGGTGTAAAGATCCGTTTCGATAAATCGGCAGTTTCTTTAGATGCAACCAAAGCAGTTGCAGCGCCTAAAGCTTAATAAATTAATAAAATTTAAGTGCAGTCCCGAAAACTTTCGGGACTGTTTTTGTTTTACTACATTTGATTAAATGCATTTTGGATAATATTTTTCCAGCTTACCGCTAACATTAATTTATTATGCCCTTCATTAGGTTAACGAAGATTGAAAAAAGACGTGTATTTAGCTTATTGGCTTGCTTGCTGCTGGCTATAGCTGCATGGCTTTTTATGGCATTAAACAACAAATATATTTATGTAGCGAAAACGGTTTTAGTTTTTAAAAATACACCTACCAAAAGAGCATTTTATCCCTTACAGTCTGATACAATAGATTTACAGGTAGAAGGAACAGGTTGGCAATTATTATTTGCCCGTTTAAGGATCAGTCCGCCTTCTGTTTCTGTTAATCTGAGCCAGCTCAATACCAAAGATTTTATCGTTTTTTCCGATCAGCTGTTTAATATCAACAGGCAGTTAGAAAGTACACAAAAGGTAATTTCTGTTAAACCCGACACCCTGTATTTCGATTTCACCAAGCGCGTAGTGAAAAAAGTGCCGGTAAAACTGGTTGATAAACTGAGTTTTGTAAAACAGTATGGCATTTCCAGCGAAATTGTCCTCAATCCTAAATATGTAAAGGTAGCCGGTCCCTTAGAAGAGCTTTCAAAAATAAAATTCTGGCCCACCGATACCCTTAAACAGGATAAAATACAGAGTAGCAGTACAACCAGAGTAGCTTTGCAGCATAGTATCCATAAAAATGTAAGCATTTATCCATCATCTGTAGAGGTTAAACTCCCTGTTGATGAATTTACTGAGAAAACGATTGAAGTACCATTAAAAATTACCAATAATAGAAGCTATAACAGCATTAAACTTTACCCAAAAAAGGTTAAGGTTTCGTTTTTAGTGGCATTAAGTAATTACGATCAGGTTGATGAGAGTTTTATTACGGCTACTATTGATGTTGATGAATGGCAAAATTTAAGGCATCATCAGTTTACAGTAAAAATAACCGAGTTTCCTGATTATTGTAAATTGGTGAGCGTCGTTCCTTCTAAAATAGATTTCATTGTAGAAAAATAATGTATAAAGTCGGTATTACAGGCGGTATAGGCAGTGGTAAAACCACGGCTTGCAAGGTTTTTGAAGTGTTGGGAATTCCGGTTTTTTATGCCGATACCGTTGCCAAAGCAATCATGTGCAAAGATGTTTTGTTGGTGGAGGGAGTTAAAGCTACTTTCGGAAAAGAAAGTTATCTCGACGATGGAAGGTTAAATAACAAACACATTGCTGATATCGTTTTTAACAATGAAGAAGAACTTGCAAAATTAAATGCACTGGTTCATCCTGCAGTTTTTAGGGCATTTGATGCCTGGGAAGAAACCATACCACCTAATACTCCATATACGCTTAAAGAAGCTGCTTTGCTTTTCGAAAGTGGTTCCTATAAGATGTGCGATACCACTATCCTGGTTACGGCCCCTTACGAAATTAAAATGAAGCGGGTAATGCAACGTGACGGGGTAACAGCCGGGCAGGTTAAAGCACGTATGGATAAACAGCTGAGCGACGAAGAAAAATCGAAAATGACCGATCATTTTATTATTAATGATGAGCAGCAATCCATAATCGAACAGGTTTTAGCTTTACATCAGGAATTTCTAAAGTCGGCCAAAGAATTTAAGAGCGGCAAGGCTTAATCAACTTAAATCATAACATCCTTAAATCCTTTCATCCTGATCATGATTTTAGAAGATTTCATTACCATTGCCCCAACAGGTTTGTACTGTGTTTACGGCGATTTTTACCTCGATCCACAACAGCCGGTTAAAGAAGCAGTGGTTTCACATGCCCATGGCGATCATGCTATTGGTGGCAGTCAGAATGTGTACTGTACGGCTGCTACAGCAACGTTTATGAAACACCGTTACCGCAAATTTGCAGCAGTTGATTTTTATACCAAAAATTATCATGAGCCGTTCAAAATAAAAGAGGTTACCATCACTTTTTATCCTGCCGGACATATTTTGGGCTCGGCACAGGTTTTAATGGAGTATAAGGGGATAAAATACCTCTATACCGGCGACTATAAGATTGAACCAGATAGTACCTGTGAACCTTTCGAATTCGTTGAAGCTGATGTATTGATTACGGAGAGTACCTTTGCCAATCCGGAAACCAAACATCCTTCACCAATAGACGAAATAAAAAAACTGAACGAAACCAAGGCGAATATTATGCTTGGTTCTTATGCTTTAGGTAAAAGCCAGCGGATAATCCAATTGCTCAATGAGCATTGCCCCACGAAGAACATAATGGTTCACCACAGTATTATGCCTTTTGTTAAAATCTATGAGGATTATGGTATGAAAGTAGGGAATTATAAAATGTACGATAGAAAGGTGATGAAAAATAATCAGGAACATCAGGTTTATATTGTACCACCCATGGTTTTTCACAGTTACCATAAGGCAATTAATGTCGTACGCGCCTTTGCCTCTGGATGGAAAAATCTGCAGCAACAAAACGGGATTTCACTTTATATTTCTGATCATGCTGATTGGGATGCGATTTTAGAAACAATAGAAAAAGTTAAACCAACTCAGGTATGGACTTTACATGGTGATGGTAAACAGCTTAAAGATTTTTTTAAAGACAAACTTGAAGTTAAAATACTCAATTAGTTGTGATAATTGGAGAGTGGCATTATATCGGCTGTTCGTTATACTGAACTTGTTTCAGGATCTTTAATCGATAATATATGAAAGAAGGCGAAGATTTTTACTTTAACGAAGATGGGTTAATGGTTTTTACCGAGGCCTACCATTTGAAGCGGGGTTATTGCTGTAAAAATAAATGTAAACACTGCCCCTGGGGTTATGGGAAGAAGAAAGAGAAGAAGTGATTCAGTTGGTAGTTGGCAATTTTCAGTTCACGTTTCTCAATTTTGTCTACAACTCATTTCTCCTTGCTAAAGCGAACATGTTCATAAATATCGGTTAGGGCTATATCAAAGCCCATCGAAACCAGACTTAGTACATCAGAAATCTCCTCGTGTTTATTGAGTATCCAGTTTTGCTCACCACTAGTATAATAAGCCTCTACCAACACAGATTCAGAATCGATCATAATATACTCTTGTAACGATGGAATATCTTTATACAGCTTAAATTTTTTGCCTCTATCGTAATTTTTGGTTGATGGAGATAGAATTTCGATGATTACAGTTGGTGAAATCGAGGTGTCTTCATCAAATTCACTATGCTTTAATCCATTACAATAGATGGAAATATCAGGGTAGGTGAATAATGTATTTTCGGGAATGCTCATTCGTTTATCACTTCCATAAGGTCTGCATGGCTTGCCTTTAAGTTTGTTTCCAATTTCAATAAAAACGTTGCTAAAAATCTCGTTATGATTATCACCAGCGCCAGACATGGCAAATATCTCACCCTGAAAATACTCATGTTTTACTGTTGATGCTTTTTCCATCTCCAGGTATTCCTCAATAGTATAATGCCTTTTTTGATAGGCTACAGCAGGTTCATTTACAATCTCATCCATAATCAATTTAGTGAATTTGCCCCAAAGGTTAATTGTTTTAATAGTTAATTGCAGTTGCGAATGGAATCAAATTGCAGTGTTAAAGGAAACATGGCTGTAAATATCACTTAAAGCTACATCAAACCCCATCGAAGCAAGTATTAACCTATCAGAAATCTCTTCATGTTTATTGAGTATCCAGTTTTGTTCATCATTCATATAATAAGCCTCTACCAACACAGATTCAGAATCGATCATAATATACTCTTGTAACGATGGAATATCTTTATACAGCTTGAATTTTTTGCCTCTATCGTAATTTTTGGTTGATGGAGATAGAATTTCAATGATTACAGTTGGTGAAATTGAGGTGTCTTCATCAAATTCACTATGCTTTAGCCCATTACAATAGATAGAAATATCAGGATAAGTGAATAACCCATTCTCGGGAATATTCATTCTCATATCACTTCCGAAAATGTAGCAAGACTTTCCTTTTAATTTACTGCCAACTGCTAGGAAAATATTGGTGAATATCCAGTTATGATTTTCACTGGCACCAGACATTGCAAATATCTCTCCCTGAAAATACTCATGTTTTACTGTCGATGCTTTTTCCATCTCCAGGTATTCCTCAATAGTATAATGCCTTTTTTGATAGGCTACAGCTGGTTCATTTACAATCTCATCCATAATCAATTTAGTGAATTTGCCCCAAAGGTTAATTGTTTTAATAGTTAATTGCATTTCGCATAGAATCAAATTGCAGTGTTAAAGGAAACATGGCTGTAAATATCACTTAAAGCTAAATCAAACCCCATCGAAGCAAGCCTTAGCCTATCAGAAAGCTCTTCATGTTTATTAAGTATCCAGTTTTGTTCATCACTAATATAATAAGCCTCTACCAACACAGATTCAGAATCGATCATAATATACTCTTGTAACGATGGAATATCTTTATACAGCTTAAATTTTTTGCTTCTATCGTAATTTTTGGTTGATGGAGATAGAATTTCGATGATTATGGTTGGTTGGAGTATAGTGTCTTTGTCTTCTGTTAAATGTTTAATTTCGTCACAATAGATAGAAATGTCTGGATAAGTAAATAAAGTGTTTTCCGGGATATTCATTCTCATACCACTTCCAAATGGTATGTATTTCGAACCTTTTAATTGTGAAAAAAGAAGCCCAAAAACATTTGAAAATATTAGATTATGGTTAAAAGCCGCACCAGACATGGCAAATATCTCACCCTGAAAATACTCATGTTTTACTGTCGATGCTTTTTCCATCTCCAGGTATTCCTCAATGGTATAATGCCTTTTTTGATAGGATACAGCAGGTTCATTTACAACATCATCCATATACGAATTTACAGATGTTTTATGTAAGGATAAATATTATAAACGATTAAGTGTTTAAAACGGGTATTGGTTGGTTAATCGGTTAACTGTTTAAATCGGTTAACTGCAAATTGGCAACTAAGAACTGCCAACTGAATTAATGTCCCGCAAAGAAACCAATCAATGCTACACCAATCCCCAATAAAACAGCAATCATCTTGCGGGTATTGATTTTATGATCGGCACTCGATTCGAATAAGATGGTGGTAGAAATATGTAGGAAAATACCGATTACAATGCCCATAATTTTATTGAAATAAGCATCAATGCCTCCAATAGTACCATTGCTTAAGCCAACACTTACATAAAAGCCCAGAGGCGCCATAATGGCAAACACAATCAGGTAAAATATAATGCTGCTTTTTTTGAAATGGTTCTGCATCAGTATACTGGCCAGTGCAAAAGCAGCCGGGATGTGGTGTAAAGAAATTCCGAAAATCAATTCGTTATGCTGTTCTTTTGCTAATGGCATTCCCTCTAAAAAAGCATGTAAACACAAACTGATCATAATCCCAAATGGAAAAACATGCCCGTCGTGATGTTTATGGATGTGGCCATGTTCTACACCTTCTGAAAATTGCTCCAGGAAAATTTGTAATAAGAAACCAATAAGGATAAAAACACCAATTTGCCATTTATCGGGGCCGCTGTAAGCATCAGGAATTAAATGTAAAACCGTAATGGCAAATAGATAGGCGCCACTAAAAGATAAAATTAGCTTAAGTAATTTAGACTTATCACTTTTCACCAAAAATATAGCGGTTCCACCTAAAAAGGCACAGAAAAAGAGTACACAGAGTTTCCAGATTTCCATAGGTTAAAAATCAGGTTGTAATTTTTTAAATATTCTAGAACAGATAATGCCTATTGTTATGCCTAACAGCGCGCCGGTGGTTACATCAACAGGGTAATGCACACCAACGTATACCTGCGCAAAACTGATAATAAACGCCCAGCAGATACCAATAGGTAAAATAGGTTTCCAGCGGCTATAAAAAAGGCAGATTAAAAAAACAGCTATAGCAAAATGATTGGTAGCGTGCGCAGAAGGGAAACTTAAGCCACTTCCACAAGGTACACGGTGGATGATATCGTTCGTTAAACTTAAATCATTGCAGGGCCTCACGCGAGATACCATAGGTTTTATCACCCTCGAGGCAATTAAATCACCCATAGCGAAGGTGAACAGTACCATGCCAATAATGTAATAACCTTGTTTTTTATACTGCTTGATACAAAACACAACAATAAAAAGGTAAAGTGGCGACCAAAAGAAACGGTTACGCATTAAAGGCATCAACCAGTCAAAAAAGCCGTTTGAAAGTCCACGGTGGATTTTCAAAAACAATTCTACATCAAATTGCTGAATGCTTTCTATCATGCTTTTTTACAGATTAAAATTAACCGGTCTGAGCTATTTTCGTCAAAATCAGCTAACCCATAGTCGCCGAAGGCTTTTTCGATAACCATCCCGGCCTTGTTCAACATGCGTTCAAAATCTTCAAAACTAAATGCCTGTACCCGCTCTTCGAAATTATAGACCTTTTGTTTGTCTTCGAAATTTATCTTTTTAATAATTTTCCCATCAATAACATTTTTGGTGATGTTGAAAGTTATACCATCAAGTGATTTCGTTTCGCAGGAATTTAAATTGCGGATGATCTTTTCCGTATTAAAATAATCGAGCACCAAAATACCTTCGGCTTTCAAACACTTGCGAAAAGTTTTAAGTGCATTTACGTGGTCTTTTTCTGTATCAAAATAACCAAAACTAGTAAATAGGTTTAAAGCCACATCAAAATAATTGATGTAAAACAGCCTTCGCATGTCGTGAACGAGGAAGTGTAATTTGCTGTTTTCGAATTGCCTGGCGTATTTAATGCTTTGTTCTGATAAATCTATTCCGGTAACATCGAATCCCTTTTTGTTCAGATAAATGGAGTGCCGGCCTTTGCCACAGGCAATATCCAACATTTTAGCATCCGTTTTCGGGTGTAGAAATTGCGTAAGTTTATCGATGAAAAACTCGGCTTCAGCATCATTTCGTTGTTGATAAAGAATATGATAATATGGCGAATTGAACCAATATTGAAACCACTTGCGCTGCATATAAAAGCCGTTTGTATCTTAAAAAGATGCAAATATAAGGTTTTACAATCGCTAGTAAAGTTAGAATATGTTTTTATGCAATAAAGTTGCAAGAATATTATGAATCGATTTTTTATAGTATGAAAAATGAAGCCATGATTCGTGCAAAAAATTGGTAATAAAAATCAGATTAAGCATTTCAATTAAACACACGTTTGTTTTTAATGCTTCAGCCAATCCTATAAAACTGATCGCATAAATAGATATAAAAACAATGTAAATTAACTTGCAGAAGCTCGGCAAAATAGCAGCTATCTTGTTTTTTTTCTTATTTTTGAGCCTCAATTAAATTATATACAGTGACTTTAATAAAATCAATTTCTGGAATACGAGGAACCATTGGCGGAAGAGCTGGAGACGGCTTAACCCCATTTGATATTGTGAAATTTACCGCTGCTTTTGGTAGCTGGGTGGTGCAAAAAACAGGCAATAAAAGAATAGTTTTAGGTCGCGATGCCCGTATCTCGGGTGAGATGGTGAATAACCTGGTTATCGGAACTTTACAAGGCCTGGGCATTGAGGTAATCGATTTAGGTTTATCTACTACGCCAACTGTAGAAGTGGCCGTACCTGATGAAAAAGCAGGTGGTGGTATCATTTTAACCGCAAGCCATAACCCAAAACAGTGGAATGCTTTAAAATTATTAAATGCCAGCGGAGAATTTATTAGCGATGCTGATGGAAAAGAAGTTTTAGATTTGGCGGAAAGTGCTGATTTTGATTTTGCTGATGTAGATAAATTAGGTAAAGTAATTAAAAACGATACCTATCTTCAAAAACATATCGATAAAGTTTTAGCATTACCATTGGTTGATGTTGAGGCGATTAAAAAAGCCGATTTTAAAGTCGTAATTGACTGTGTAAATTCAACAGGTGGTATTTTTATCCCTGCTTTATTAAAAGCTTTAGGCGTAAGTAAGGTGGTAGAATTATATTGTACACCAGACGGACATTTTCCGCACAATCCTGAACCACTTCCTGAAAATTTAACTGAAATATCGAAAGAGGTTCAGAAACAAAATGCCGATTTAGGTATTGTTGTTGATCCGGATGTTGACCGTTTATGTTTTGTAAACGAAGATGGCAGCATGTTTGGCGAAGAATATACTTTGGTGGCAGTTGCCGATTATGTATTGAAGAATACGCCGGGAAATACCGTTTCAAACCTTTCATCAACACGCGCTTTACGCGATGTAACTGAAAGCGCAGGCGCTGAGTATAATGCATCGGCAGTTGGAGAGGTGAATGTAGTAAACAAAATGAAAGCGACCAACGCCATTATTGGTGGTGAAGGAAATGGTGGTATTATCTACCCTGAATCGCATTATGGCAGAGATGCTTTAGTTGGTATTGCCTTATTTTTAACGCATTTAGCTAAATTTGGTAAATCAATTTCAGTATTGAGAAGCAGTTATCCGCAATACCATATTTCTAAAAACAAGATTACCCTTACGCCAGAAATGGATATCGATAATTTGTTGAAACAAGTAGAAGAGAAATATAAAAACCAGCCATACAGTACAATTGATGGTTTGAAGATAGAATTTGATAAAACTTGGGTACATTTGCGCCGTTCGAACACTGAGCCAATCATCAGGATTTACAGTGAGGCAGAAAATGAAACCATTGCCGAGAATTTGGCAAACAAAATTATTTCTGACATTAAAGAAATATTACACCTTTAATCCCTAGAGGATTTTAAGGTTGAAGCATATTGGTAAGGGTTTAATAAAACGATTAAACCCTTACCATTTAAAACGGAGGCTATGCTTAAAAATGAGGCTTCCGCAACACACTAACTTTTAAATATTCGTAGAAATGAAAAGGGTCTATTTAGATAATGCGGCCACAACGCCTTTAGATGCGGCAGTAATCGCAGAAATGACAAACGTGATGGAAAACTATTTCGGTAATCCATCTGCCATTCATGCGCTTGGTCGTGAGGTGAGAACGCTTGTAGAGAAAGCCCGTAAAACCGTTTCTGGTCTGTTAAATGCATCTCCATCCGAAATATTTTTCACTTCCGGAGGTACCGAGGCTGATAATACAGCTATCCGTTGTGGAATTTCAGCCTATGGAATTAAACATGCCATTACTTCAAAAATAGAACACCATGCTGTTGAGCATACCTTAAATACAATGCTTAAAAATGGTGAAATCGATAAATTAAGTTTCGTTAATATCGACGAAAAAGGGAATATCGATTATAACCATTTAGAGGAACTGCTTCAAAACAATGAGCGTACTTTCGTTTCATTAATGCATGCCAATAACGAGTTGGGTACACTGACTGATATGGTTAAAGTTGGGGATATCTGCGAGAAATACAATGCCATTTACCATGCCGATACGGTTCAAACCATGGGGCATTATCCGCACAATGTAAGAGACCTTAAAGCACATTTTATTGTTTGCGCAGCACACAAACTCCACGGGCCTAAAGGCGTAGGCTTTTTATATGTAAACAGTAACATTAAAATTCCACCGATGATTTATGGAGGTGCACAGGAGCGCAACATGCGCGGTGGTACAGAAAATGTTTACGGTATTGTGGGTTTGGCAAAGGCTTTAGAAATTGCTTATGCAGAAATGGATCAGCATCAGACCTATATTCAGGGCTTAAAAGATTATCTGAAAACACAATTAATCGCCGAAATCCCTGGAATTGCTTTTAATGGCGAAACCGAGGCCGATAAAAGTTTGTATACAGTATTGAATGTATCGTTTCCGGAGATGGATATGGCCGATATGTTGTTATTTAATTTAGATATCAATGGTATCTGTGCATCTGGCGGCAGTGCATGCTCTTCCGGTTCAAATATTGGTTCGCATGTGTTAAATGGTATCAATGCCGATCCGAACCGTCCTTCGGTGCGTTTCTCATTTAGCAAATACACGACAAAAGAAGAGTTAGATTACGTAATCGAAAAAGTTAAAATGGTAGTCAAGCAAAATGCTTTAGCTTAAAATATCATTAACCAAATAGGAGAGTCTCAATGAAAGTTGGGACTTTTTTTTGCATAAAAATTTTGCTGATTTTCTATTCTGCGCCTTGCAGCCTCAAATAGTTATGCTGGCTGTGCCACCTAAACCTGATCGGAACGAACACGAAGTAAAGTGAAGAGCAGGATTGTACCTGCCTAAATATCACTATGCTTGATTTCCAAAACAATAACCATAATTGAATCGATAGGAAAGTCTCAATGAAAATCGGAACTTTTTTGTAGGAAAAAATTTTAATCACGATTTTTTTTGGAAAGCAAAGACAGCATTTCATTTTAAGGTTAGTCCTGCTTTCCATTTCAAATCCTCGCCCGATGAAAATCGGGCTGCGGGTTTTCCATTTCAATCAGGTTTACAAACTGAAACCAGTGCTGCTATTGAGGGTTTAATGGTATGGCGCCTGATCTATTCTGCACCTTACAACTCCAAATAGTTATGCTGGCTGTGCCACCTAAACCTGATCGGAACGAACATGGAGCGTAGCGAAGTAAAGTGAAGAGCAGGACGGTATTAGCCTAATGGCACTGTGGCTGATTTCCAAAATAAACAATCAATTTTGAATTCATCTGCTACTCACTATTTAAGCTAGAAAAAACTCTTGCAAAACTCAGAAATAAAACTTATATTTAATTAAGATAAAGGCAATCCACGCCATTTTAATGTAGTTCCAGAACGAAACCTTATCAAATTCCCCGTGGTATAAGGTTAAGCAAATTTTTAATAGCTTTTTTTACTTATGCATTGTGCAGTTAGAAAGGCATTCTGATTAAAATTGTTAACCCTGAAAACTAACCATGTTTTCAACAATCTATATCGTCATGGAAAAGAGCCAAAAAAATCAAAATCTAGAGAACGCGAAGCAGGAAGAAAAATTAAATGAAGAAAGGAAACACATTTACAAGTTTATCCTTAATCCATTTTCGTTTGAATCTTCAAATCATTTCAACAAAATCCATAAAAGAAGATTTCATTCTTTCGGTTGCATTCATGAATTAGGAAAACTTCCCGGAGCAATGTTGTAATTGCGACAGATAAACATAATTAATTTATACAAGTGGCTTTTCTGAGGAGAGGCAGATACTTCTTTGTGCAAACACTTTGGTTGATTACCAAACAACCAATATGATTGTATACACCTAGTCTTAGCGTCTCGCTAAGACTTTATTTTTGCTCGCACTGGTCTTAGCGTCTCGCTAAGACTTTATTTTTTCTACTGAAACGTAAAGAACAAGATTAATTGATAGACCTGAGGTCTTAGCGAGACGCTAAGACCAGAAATTGGTCAGCAATAATCCCATTCCCAAAACAACTAAGAAAAACAATCTTATTTTTCACTTGTTTCTTTAATACATCAATTTACAATACTATGGAAACAAATAAAGAAAAAGGTAAAGTTGTTGAAAACGATTTACTTGATAAAACAGCAGAAGATATTAAAGCGGATAGAACATTAGATGAAAACAAATCATCGAAAGTGTCAACCAATTTGTTTAATAAAGATAAAGACCGTAAAAACAATTCGTTTGGTCCGGGGCACGAGCCGGGCACCACACCAGGTTCGGGAATATAATTGCCCGGAATATAATTTACGAACAAAATGATTAAATTTAAACCACGGCATTTGCTGTGGTTTTTTAGCTACATCCCAAAATGGAAAGAAGAAATTTTATCAAAAATTCGGCATTGGCGATGGCCTTGCTGTCAGTTTATAAAACAGATGTTTTTGCACAGCAAGAACTGTTGCGCGCTTATAACTTTAAAGCATTGCGCAATAATGTAGGTATATTTACCGAGCAGGGTGGTACAATCGGGTGGTTAAATTCGAGTAATGGATTTGTGGTGGTAGATGCACAATTTCCAACTTCGGCACCCCACGTGATCGAAGAACTAAAGAAATTAGGTGATAAACCTTTCAAATACCTGATTAATACCCACCACCATGGCGATCATACCGCCGGGAATATTTCATTTAAAGGTTTGGCTGAAAAAGTTGTGGCGCATCAAAACTCGCTGGTGAACCAGAAAAGAGGAGCAGAGAAAGCAAATAATTTAGACAAACAATTATTACCCGATACTACTTTTGGGACAAAATGGACGGCAAAAGTAGGAGACGAAAACATAAAAGCTTACTATTATGGCTCTGGTCATACCAATGGCGATGCTGTTTATCATTTTGAGCACGCAAATATTGCACATGTAGGCGATTTGGTGTTCAATCGTAAATTTCCTTATATCGACAGAGAAAATGGCGCACACATCGGCAATTGGATTACTGCACTGGATAAAATTTTAGCCCAGTTTGATAACGATACCTTATTTATCTGGGGGCATAGCTTAGATCCTGAAAAAGTGACCGGAAACAAAGCAGATGTTAAAGCTTTTCAAAATTACCTTCAAAACCTTTTAACTTTTGTAAGCGGAGAGATTAAAGCCGGCAAAAGCAAAGAAGACATCTTAAAAGCGACAACCATTCCAAATGCATCAGAATGGAAGGGTGAAGGTATTCAAAGAAGTTTAGGTGCCGCTTATGATGAGTTGAAAGGGGTTTAGAAGACTTTCGTCATTGCGAGAAGGCTTTTTCAGCCGACGAAGCAATCTTATAAGCGGTAATTATTATTGTGCCCTAATTTATTGGAAAGTAATTTTCTTGCTAATAAATTTTTGACTGAATTAATTCCATGGACAATCTTTCAACTCAGATACCATTGAAAGAATCCAATAGAATGATCGTCATTCCCAATCAAGTTGGGAATGACGATTCCATGCAATATATAATTCATTACCACCCTGTCATTCGTTATAAAATAAATTATCCTTCAGGATGACAACCTTGGAATTTGGTGTTCATGTAAGAACAACCAAATCTTTTTTCAATTTATAAACGTTCTATATTTAAAATAATCCTTTCAACGTCATTGAATTACCGTAGGCTTTAGTCTTTAACAACTATATTTGTTACAATTCAAAATCTACAGCTCATGGATGATTTTATCGCAGCCCGTTCCCAGATGGCCTTATCACTAGGCTTCCACATCATTTTTTCCTGTATTGGCATGGTTATGCCTTTCTTTATGGCTGTTTCGCATTATAAATGGCTTAAAACAAACGATGAGGTGTATAAAAACCTCACTAAAGCCTGGAGTAAAGGTGTAGCCATATTTTTTGCTACCGGAGCGGTATCAGGCACCATGTTATCTTTCGAACTTGGTTTGTTGTGGCCAAAATTTATGGATCATGCAGGACCCATATTTGGTATGCCTTTTTCGCTTGAGGGAACAGCCTTTTTTATCGAAGCCATAGCCCTTGGTTTTTTCTTGTACGGCTGGAATAAGTTAAATAAATGGTTTCATTGGTTTACCGGCATGGTGGTAGGCGTAAGTGGTTTAGCTTCCGGAATATTGGTGGTTGCTGCAAATGCCTGGATGAACAGTCCGGCGGGTTTTGATTTTGTAAACGGGCAATACCTTAATATCGATCCCATACAGGCCATGTTCAATAAAGCATGGTTTAGTCAGGCTTTACACATGTGTTTAGCCGCATTTACCGCTACAGGCTTCGCTGTGGCTGGTGTACATGCTTTAATGATCCTGAGAGACCGCAATGCAGCGTTTCACTTAAAAGCTTTTAAAATTGCGGCCATATTTGCCTGTATTGGTGCTTTGCTGCAGCCTTTAAGTGGCGATATTTCGGCAAAAGATGTAGCCAAAAGGCAGCCTGCTAAACTCGCTGCGATGGAAGCTTTGTATAAAACTGAAAAACCTGCTCCACTCTTAATTGGTGGCATTGTGAATGAAAAAGATAAAACGGTAAAAGGTGCAATCGAAATCCCCGGTGCTTTAAGTTTTCTGGCCCATGGCGATTTCCAGGCTGAGGTTAAGGGACTGGATCAGATTCCTGAAAACGAACATCCGCCGGTGGCCATTACCCATTATGCTTTTCAGATTATGGTTGGGATTGGTACACTGCTGCTCTTAGTATCCTTAACTTATTTCTTCATCTTATTTAAAAAGAAACCTTTAACCGAAAAACGTTGGTTATTAAAGCTATTCGTTATAGCCATTCCGCTTGGTTATATCGCTTTAGAGGCAGGCTGGGTAGTTACAGAGGTTGGGAGGCAGCCCTGGATTATTTACGGCATTATGCGTACTAAGGATGCGGTTACACCGATGCCTGGTATTGCTTACTCCTTTTATATCTTCTCGGCCATTTACGTTTCGTTAAGCATCATAGTAACATTCTTGCTTTACCGGCAGATAAAAATGGTGCCCGTGCTGTATAATAAAACTGAAGAAAATAATCATTAACCACGGATGAAATTATGATCTGTGAAATCAAAACATCGGTGTAATCATTTTCAGATATGAAAGACGTTGTCATTACATTTTTATGCATGGCCATTCTGCTCTACTTTTTATTGGGTGGGGCTGATTTTGGTGCAGGGATTATCGAACTGTTTACTTCTACAAAAAACAGGAGCAGAACACGTAAAACCTTGTACCATGCCATTGGTCCGGTTTGGGAAGCCAACCACATGTGGCTGATTATTGCCATTGTGATTCTTTTTGTGGGTTTCCCACATATTTATACCACCATGTCGGTTTATCTGCATATTCCGTTGGCGATTATGCTCATCGGGATTATCGCGCGGGGTACTGCTTTTGTATTCCGTCATTACGATGCAGTCAAAGATGATATGCATTGGCTTTATAACCGCATATTCCGGTATTCGAGTTTTGTTACCGCACTTTTTCTGGGTATTATTGCCGGAAGCTTAATTTCGGGGCATATAAACACACAGGCGACTGATTTCTATACCGCCTATATTTCGGGCTGGCTGAATTGGTTTTCTGTCGCTGTAGGCTTATTTACGGTTGCACTTTGTGGTTTTCTTGCCGCGATTTACCTGATAGGTGAAACAAAAGAAGTTCATGATAAACGCCGTTTCATTAAAAAAGCCGAATTTATGAATGTAGCTGCGGTAGTTTTTGGCGCGATGGTTTTTATGGCTGCCCAAAGGGATGGAATTCCTTTGATCGACTGGGTTTTTAAAAGTAATGTAGGTTTATCAGCCATTATCCTGGCGAGTTTATCGCTGATTTTGTTATGGTACTTACTGCTTAGGGGTAAAACCAAGGTATTGCGTATTTTGGCTGGCTTTCAGGTCACTATGATTCTATTGGCCATTAGTTATGCGCATTTTCCAAATTTTATCCGTTTAAAAAACGGAGATGCCATTTCACTTCTCGAAACCGTAGGACCTGAAAAAACAATTTATAGCTTGGGTTTAGCTCTTTTACTGGGCAGTGTGTTGATTTTACCTTTTTTGGGCTATTTGTTTTATAAGTTTCAGAAGAAAGAGGAGTAAAAGAGATATACATTAAGAAAAATCGTCATCTCGACTGAAGCGCAGTCCCGAACGTTCGGGAGAGAGATCTACCTAGATAGGTTTCTCGACTGCGTTGCACTCCGCTCGAAATGACGATCCGAGGTAACAAAAAAAAGCACCTGTTTCCAAGTGCTCCTTTAAAAATGTATTTAAATCTTTAGCTACAATCCACCTTTTCTATTCGATTTCGTTTGTACCGGCCAGGTAGCTGGTTTTCCGGTACGCTCGTTTACAGGTAAATCTGTCGCTTTTTCATTTGAGGTTTTCTCAGGATCTTCGCAGGCCATATAAACCATAATGGCGGCTAAAATTACATTGCTTCTGATTTCGTCGAAAACCAGTTTATCGTAACTGTCGCGGTTGGTGTGCCAGGTATAGGTACCATAATCCCAGCTGGTAGAGCTTAAGGAGTAACCCAAGGCTCCGGCCGCAACAAAAGAGGCAAAGTCTGATCCTCCGGCACCCGGCGATCCAGGAAAAATGGTTTTGATCTGGTTTTTAATCGTATCTGGAACTGCTGCCAGCCAACGGGTAATGTAATCTTTTGATTTAGCAAAGCCTTGTCCGCCAATATTTACTACGCGGCCTGTACCATTATCCTGGTTAAACAATGCCTGAAGATTACCTACAATCTCCGGATGATCTTCTACAAAGGCCCTAGAGCCATTTAAACCTTGTTCTTCGCTTCCCCAATGGCCAACCAGGATGGTGCGTTTTGGATTAGGATAAAATTTCTTTAGAATGCGCATGGCTTCCATCATTAAAATGGTACCAGAACCGTTATCAGTAGCGCCGCTTGCCCCATCCCAGGAATCGAAATGTGCCGACAGCATTACATACTCATTTGGTTTCTGTGTGCCTTTGATTTCGGCTAGGGTATTGAAGGTAGGTACTACGCCTAATTTTTTAGCTTCTGCTTCAATTCTCAGTTTAGGTTTATCACCGTTCAATGCCAGGCGGTAAACTAAGCCATAATCTTCAACTGATAAATCTAAGGTTGGGATTTTTTTAGTGTTTGCACCAAAAATTTTATCTACACCAAAACCCTGCGACCAGTTATTGATCACTACGGCTACTGCACCTGCATTTTCTATGGCTAAAGGAAGTGTTTTTGCGGTTAAACCAGTTTTGGCAATGCTGGCTGTCCACGCTTTGGCGGCATCGGCCTTTTCCTTTTTAAACTTTTCGAACAAATCTTTGGTGGCAAATTCTTCCCAGTTTTTTTCTGGTCGGCCAGATAGTTGATTCATCGAAATCAATACGATTTTACCTTTTACATTTGGCAACCATTTTTGAAAAGCTACCGAATCTGTAATTTCTGGGAGAATAATCGCTTCTGCATTAATGGTTTTACCATTTGTAGAAGGACTCCAGGCCAATTGCGTACCTTCTAAGGTTCTCACCCGTGGACTTATTAAATCGATGTGTGTAATGCCCCTTTCCCAGCCAGCCCATTCGCCCCATTTTTCATTTTTTGCAGAGATACCCCAACCTGTATATTTTTTTACGGCCCAGTCGTTGGCTTGTTTCATTTGTGGTGAACCAACTAAACGAGGTCCAACAACATCTAAAAGTTCGTGAGCAAGTTTCTCCAATTGAGAATTTTCGTTCACTTCTTTAACAATATTGTCGATTATTTTTTTGTCTTGCGCGAATATGCAGGTTGAAGTGCATAGCAATAGCGCAGAAAATAGTAGTTTTTTATTCATAATTAGTTAGGGTTGATTATTTGATAAGCTAATTTATGAAATAAGGAGTAGGGTTGAAGGATGTTAATGGAAATGTTGCAAGAATCGGTGTGGGGCTGTATCATAAACCTAATTTCTCCAGATTTTGTCACGTTGAGCCCGTCGAAACACCTTTTATGTTGTTATGGAGCGTACTTCTACATGAAAAACTTATATGATAAAACATTCTCCTCCTGGTCACTTCTTCTTTTTTTCCTACATCCCTTGGCTATTAATCCTAAAAACTACTTTTCTGTATCTTATCATGAAAGGGCAAATACTCAGCAAGTGCAGCCGAGCCATACCAATTGTATAATTCTGGTTCCAATAATTTGGCTTTTATGGCCGGATCGCTTTCCAGTAATTGTTTGGCTTCTTCGATCGATTTTGTATTTAATACAAAAATACCGCGGTAATTTTTGTCGTTTTTACCCATCGGGCCAGCAACTACGAGTTTTTGCGCTTCAACCATTTTGCCCATGTTTGCCATATGGCCTGCGAATAAACTATCTGTTTTGGCTTTTGTTGCTGTGGTGTTTGTGCCTGATTTCAAAATAACGAGCACATACATTTTCATACCATAGTTATCGGCACCAAGTTTTTTAGCTAAGGCTTCATCGTAAGGCACTTTAGCTTTTTTCTCCTGCGCTAGTGTGGCGAAAGTAATGGTGATTAGGGAGATTAACAGGAATATCTTTTTCATTTTAGTTATGGTTTGGTTAGTTTAAAAATAAGAAAAAATATGGTGTATTTTATTCCCATCCCTCGGAGGGGTGCCCGAAGGGCGGGGTGGTTTAATGCTTTTGGTGGAAGTATCCCCTCTAAAGAACTACAACACTATTTAATTAAACCTGATTGCCGCGGTCCCGATGTAAAATCGGGAGAAGCAAAAAAGCAGGACCGAATTAACCTAAGTTATTCAAGCCCTGCTTTTCTAAATATTATGAATTCATTTTTTGGCACCCAGACCAATGAATTAATGGCTAATGAACTATTGAACCAGCTAGTTGTTCATCATTTTAATAAAAGCGCCCAGTTTAGCTTTCATGGCTCTTCTATCTACAATAAAATCGAGGAAGCCGTGCTCGAGAACGAACTCTGAAGTCTGGAAACCTTTCGGTAAATCTTTTTTAATGGTTTCTTTAATTACCCGCGGACCAGCGAAACCGATCAGTGCGCCCGGTTCTGCGATATTGATATCGCCTAACATCGCATATGATGCCGTTACACCACCTGTAGTTGGGTCGGTTAATAAAGAGATGTATGGCACTTTAGCCTGGCCTAATAAGGCGAGTTTGGCTGATGTTTTAGCCATTTGCATTAATGAAAATGCGGCTTCCATCATACGTGCACCACCTGATTTAGAAATCATCAGGAAGGGCACTTTATGTTTAATGCTGTAATCGATCGATCTTGCAATCTTTTCACCTACAACTGATCCCATTGAACCGCCGATAAAAGCGAAATCCATACAGGCAATTACCAGGTCTTGACCTTCAATTTTACCTACACCCGCACGGATAGCATCTTTTAAGCCTGTTTTAGCCTGACTTTCTTTAATTCTATCGGTGTAAGGTTTGTTATCGTTAAAGTTTAAAGGGTCGCCTGATGTTAGGTTAGGGAACAGCTCTTTAAATTCGTTATTATCAAATAAAACCTCGAAATATTCTTTTGAGCCTACTCTCAGGTGGTAATCACAGTAATGGCAAACGTATTTGTTTTCCTGAAGTTCTGCCTGATGTAGCGGTTTTTTACAATTTGGACATTTATTCCACAACCCATCTGGTGCTTCTTTTTTCTCCTCTGTTGTAGTAATGATACCTTTTTTTTCTCTCTTAAACCAAGCCATATAATTTTTTGAAGAATTGGATTGCAAAGAAACGAAAAATATAATAAAGTCGAACCTTATTAAATGTAAAAATACTTTATGGTGAGTTGGTTGATAATCAATTGTTGAAATAATTGAAAACTGGTATTTGCTTATGGCCAACTGCGAATTGTAAACTTAAGTGTGTCTTTTTTACACTAAGGATAATGTGTTTTTTACACTAAATAGGCCTTATTTTGCTGCTAGGCAAATAATTCTGTTGTCAGAAAAGCTTGGAATGTTATTTTTTTTTATAACTTCGGACTTAATAAAATTAACAAGAAATGAGTTTAAAAGGCTACAAAGGCGTAATTTACGGAGATGCCGTTCAAGAATTGTTTGAGCAGGCTAAAAAACATCAGTTTGCTTTACCAGCAGTTAACGTAACCGGTACAAATACGGTTAATGCGGTATTGGAAACTGCTAAGGCAGTAAATTCGCCTGTTATGATTCAATTATCTAATGGAGGTGCACAGTTTTATGCCGGCAAATCTTTAGATAATGAGAAATTGCAAGCATGTATTTTAGGTGCTGTATCGGCAGCTAAACATGTACATTTATTGGCAGAGCATTATGGTGTTGCCGTGGTTTTACATACTGACCACGCCGCTAAAAAATTATTGCCTTGGATTGATGGACTTTTAGACCACGGTGAAAAATTCTTCGCTGAAACCGGAAAACCTTTGTTTTCATCACACATGTTGGATTTATCGGAAGAGTCGATCGAAGAAAACATGGAAATTTCTGCTAAATACTTAGCACGCATGGCTAAAATGAATATGACTATCGAAATCGAACTTGGTGTTACAGGTGGTGAGGAAGATGGTGTGGATAACAGCGATGTAGACAGCTCTAAATTATATACCCAGCCTAGCGAAGTGGCTTATGCTTACGAAGAATTAAGTAAAGTTTCGCCTCGTTTTACTGTGGCTGCTGCTTTTGGCAACGTACACGGTGTTTATAAACCAGGTAACGTAAAATTGCAACCGGTAATTTTGAAAAACTCTCAGGATTTTATCAAAGAAAAATTTAGCTTAACTGCAGAGAAACCAATCAATTTTGTATTCCACGGTGGTTCTGGTTCTACCCAGGAAGAAATCAGGGAAGCAATTTCTTATGGTGCAATTAAAATGAATATCGATACCGATATGCAATGGGCATTTTGGGAAGGTATTTTAGAATACTACAAAAAGAACGAAGCTTATCTTCAAGGCCAGATTGGTAACCCTGATGGTGATGATAAACCAAATAAAAAATACTACGATCCACGCGTTTGGTTACGTAAAGGTGAAGAAACTTTCGTGAAGCGTTTAACTACTGCTTTCGAAGATCTAAACTGTATTAATGTAAACGACAAGCTTTAAGGGAGTAAAAAATGTCGTAAAGTTGAAAGGTTTTAACGTTGCAACAATTTTAACATTACAACTTTTCAACTAAAAACAAAAGCGCCATGGGTTTAAAAACTTATGGCGCTTTTGTTTGTTTTATGGTATATTTAAGCAAACAAATTGTAATGGCAAAATCTAAAAAGGATACCAAAAGAAATAATTTTTTCGAGAAATTCGCAAATGCAGCAACCAAGTTTACCGGTAGTTCTGTTGCGTTTATAGCCGCTACGGCAATTGTAGTTCTGTGGGCGGTAACAGGTCCGCTTTTCGATTATTCTGAAACCTGGCAATTGGTGATTAATACGGGTACCACCATCATTACCTTTTTAATGGTTTTTTTAATCCAAAAGGCACAGAATAAAGATGGTAAAGCCATTCAGCTAAAATTAAATGAACTGATTGCGGCACAGCAAGGCGCCAGCAACCGCATGGTAGATATTGAAGACCTGAGTGAAAAAGAATTAGACCAATTGCATAAATTTTACGTTACGATTGCCACACTTGCCAAAAAAGAGGCCGATATTCATTGCTCGCATTCGATTGATGTGGCCAAAGAGCTTAATGAAATGAAATTAAAATCGAATAAACACTTTAAACACCACGATAATGAGTCTACAAGTTCAAAAAGTTAATCATCCCGAAGATTTAGATAAAGTATTTGCTATCCGTAAGATTGTATTTGTAGAAGAACAGAACTGTCCGCCGGAACTGGAATGGGAACATGAAGAGGAGTCGGTACATTTTCTGGCTACCAGTAACGGACAGCCTTGTGGTGCCTGCAGATGGCGTAAAACGGATAATGGTTACAAGTTAGAACGTTTTGCGGTTTTAAAAGATTTTAGAGGACAGGGAGTTGGCCGTGCGCTCATAGCAGAAGCTTTATCTGATTTGCCGGAGGATGCGCATTATATTTACCTGAATTCGCAACTGGATGCCATGAGTTTGTATGCCAAATTTGGTTTTGTAGCTGAAGGCGAGCAATTTGAGGAAGCCGGGATACAGCATTTTAAAATGGTGAAAAAGGTTTAAGTTTTAAATACCAGTTTTGCTACTTAAGTTAAGCCAATAGCCCGGATACAATCTAATTAGACTGAAAAAATAGTATTGGTCTCACTATAAACTAAATTAATCGTAAAATACCTTGCTCGCACTAATGAAAAGAATACTCTTGACATTATCATTTTTTGGAATGGTAATGGCATCAAAGGCCCAGAAAATTGATACAGTCTATTTTGATTCAAAATGGGTAAAAACCGATAAGGCAAATAAACATTACTATAGAGTAATAAAAGAGGATACAGATCATAAAAGTTTCTTTATAAAAGATTTTTATAACACAGGTGCAATTCAAATGGAGGGAACTTATTCTTCACTTAATCCTGATATTAAAAATGGAAATTTCGTTTGGTTTTACCCAGATGGAAAGAAAAAAATGGAATCTGTATTTAAGCAAAACGAAATGATTAAAGTTGCAGAATGGGACGAAAGTGGTGAGTTAAAAAAAGGCCCTGATGTTGTTAAGGTAACAAATTCAATAACAGGTGAAAAAGGAATGGCATTCATCGAACGGGCACCATCTTATAAAGGGGGAATTTCTGCACTTATGGAATTTATTTCAAAAAATACAAAATACCCAAGGGAATTGGAAAAAGAGGGAGTAACAGGTAAAGTAGTTGTTCGCTTTACTGTAACCAAAGATGGTGATGTTATCGATCCGCAAGTAATTAATAGTGTTCATCCACTTTTAGATGCTGAGGCTGTCCGTGTTGTAAAATTGATGAAAAAATGGGAGCCCGGTAAGCAAGATGGAAAGTTTATTGATGTGAAATTCACTCTTCCTTTTAATTTTAACTAACTACCACTGAAATCCACATGTGGATGATCTTTGATATTCACTTAATGTTAAAAGATCGTAATACTTATTCCGTGTAAATCGGTGCTTCCGTGGCGAAAAATAGGCTTACCCAAATATCTTCCCTGATAAAACCATCGCCTCGTTCCACTTATCCATATTCAGATTCAACTTTTCTCCTTTCATATTCAAAAAGGTAATTACATCTTCGGTTGCAATGTTACCGGTGAGGTCATCTGCAGCCATAGGGCAGCCACCAAAACCTTTTAAAGCCGAATCAATACGTTTTACGCCCGAATGATAAGCCGCTTCTATCTTTTCGAAACGCTCAGCAGGAGTGGAGTGCAAATGAATGCCAATTTCTGTATTGCTAAACCTGGAAATGAGTTTAGGAAGAATATTTTCTATCTTTTCCGGTGTCGAAATGCCTACTGTGTCAGCTAACGACAAAATTTCGACTCCTCTACTTACCAGTACATCAGCCCACTTTTCTACAATTTCGTAATTCCATTTGTCGCCATAAGGATTACCAAAACCCATTGACAGATAAACCACTGCTTTTTTATTGTTTTTGGCGCACAAAGAGAGCATTTCTTCCACCGTATTTAATGATTGTGCGATACTTGAATTGGTGTTGCGCTGCTGGAAGGTTTCTGAGATCGAAAATGGAAAACCAAGGTAATTTACCGCTTGATGTTTTACAGCGTCTTCTACGCCTCTTAAATTGGCTACAATGGCCAAAAGTTTGGTAGAAGTATTGCTTAAATCCAATTGTGCCAAAACTTCGGCTGTATCGGCCATTTGCGGAATGGCTTTTGGCGACACAAAACTTCCAAAATCGAGCGTGTCGAAACCAACCTGTAACAAAAGGTTTAAATATTCGGCCTTAAGTTTGGTTGGAACAAAATCGTGTAGTCCCTGCATGGCATCACGTGGACATTCTACTAATTTGAAGTTGTTTTGGCTCATGTTTTTGGTTTAACCTCAAAATGCGCAAAGTTTTTCGCAAAGAAAAGAAGAAACAGGAAACAAATTTTTATCATCAAAGTTACCTTAAAGATTAAAGACTAAAGACTAAGAAACCTTAACTTCTTCTTTTACTGTCGGTACCTCATTCCTATAATCAACACTACGGTCTTTGGCAAAGGTTCTGATAATTAAACGCGTTCCTCTATCGTAACTGAAATAACTCCACACCCAGTTTACGAAAACAATAATTTTGTTTCTGAAGCCCACCAAAGTCATTAAGTGAACAAACATCCAGGTAAACCAGGCGAAAACCCCTTGAAAACGGACTTTGCCAATATCTACCACCGCTTTGTTTCTACCTACAGTTGCCATAGAGCCTTTATCGAAGTATTTAAATTTCTCTAGAGGTTTATTTTCTTTAATGTTGATCAGGTTTTTGGCCAGGTGATGTCCTTGCTGGATGGCGGCAGGTGCAACCCCCGGGTGGCCATTTGGGGTTTCCTCATCAATAATAGCGGCAACATCGCCAATGGCATATACATTTGGGTAACCCACCACTAAATTTTGCGTATCCGTTTTCAATCTACCACCACGAACAATTTCTGCTTTATCTAAACCAGCCAGTACTTGTCCTTTAACACCCGCACTCCAAATTACCGTAGCACTCAAAATTGGCGCTTTATCCTGTAAGGTTAGGGTATGACCGTCGTAACCTAGTACCCTGGTTTCGTTCATTACCTGAACGCCCATATCAGTAAGGAAATCTTTTGCTTTTTGCTGTGCCTGCGGCGACATGACGCCCAATAATTCCGGCGAATTTTCGATGAGGTAAATATTCACCTTACTAAAATCCATTTCGGGATAATCGTTCGGAATAACGTGTTTTTTCAGCTCGGCAATGGCTCCGGAGGTTTCAACTCCTGTTGGACCACCGCCAACTACCACAAAGTTTAATAGGGCACTCTTTTTATCTGCATCTTTTTCAATCAGCGATTTTTCGAAATTCTGTAAAATCAAACTTCTTAAATCCAATGCTTCCGGAATTGATTTCATGGGCATTGAATTGGCTTCAATTTCTTTATTGCCAAAGAAGTTACTGGTAGAGCCTGTGGCGATCACCAGATAATCGTAATTGATTCTACCGATATCGGTTTGTAAACAATTTTCGGCAGCATTTACTTCGGTCACCTTGGTCACGCGAAAAATCAGGTTCTTTTGACCTTTAAAAATCTTGCGTAAAGGGAAAGCAATCGAATCGGCTTCTAAACCGCCTGTAGCTACCTGATAAAGTAAGGGCTGGAAGGTATGGTAGTTATGTTTATCGAGCATCACCACCTGAAAGGGTTTGTTTTTTAATCGTTTAGCTAACTCAATTCCGCCAAATCCACCGCCAACTATAACTACTCTAGGGTATTCGCTTTTAGGAAGTTCTAAATCCATTTTGTATCGGTTTATCTATTGCTAATGTAACAAAAAGATAGCCAAAAGGTTTAAAAAGTGAGGTTTTGGCAGTTATTCTGATTTAATCATGAAGATATAACGCTGGTATGACGAACATGGATTTTGTAGGTTCTTAAGCACCACTTTAAGTTAATTAAACCTGATGGTAGTGGGCATCCCGATCCTTCATCGGGATAAAACGAACAGCAGGGCTATCGGAACCGAAGAGCTACAGGTATTGCTTTTCAAAAACCAAAAAATAAAACAGACCACTTTGTGTTTCTTTGTGCCTTCTTGGTAACAAAAAAGCGCATAAAAAAAGCGCCCCGATAAATCGGAGCGCTTATATATTTTAAGAAAATTAATCTCTTATTTTTTCTCAGCTGAGCTACCCAAATCGATTACGATAGGAGTAGAGATACATAATGATGAATATGTACCAATGATACGGCCGATTAACAATGCGAAGATGAATCCACGGATGCTATCGCCACCGAAAATAAAGATTACCAATAACACGAAGAATACGGTTAATGAGGTTAAGATGGTACGACTTAAAGTACTGTTCAATGCGAAGTTGATTAAGTTGTTACGCGCTTCGCCATGTAAATCTTCTTTACCAGATTCTTTTAGTTTCTCACGGATACGGTCGAATACAACAACGGTCTCTGTCATGGTGTAACCCATTACCGTTAAAATTGCCGCGATAAAATCCTGACCAATTTCTAAAGAGAATGGCATAATACCATCTAAAATAGTGTAGAAAGATAATACCATTAACACGTCATGGAACAATGCGATTACCGCACCTAAACCATACTGCCATTTTTTGAATCGTACCACGATGTAGATAAACATGAATAAACATGAGATCAATACTGCGTAGAATGCACCGTTTACGATATCACTTGCAATGATAGGCGTTACTTTTTGTGAACTTACGATTTCATATTTAGAACCGGCTAAACCTTTGTTTAAAGCGTCTTCTACAACTTTATCAGTTTTAATGTCCTGATCTTCGATGTGGAAAGTAGTGGTGATTTTTACCTGGCTATCTTCACCTGCAGTTTTAACCTCAGGCGTTTCGTTACCGAAAACAGGGTTTAACTTAGCTTTTAAATCTTCAGTGTTAACTGCTTTATCGAAGTGAACTAAATAAGTTCTGCCACCTTTAAAGTCTACACCTAAGTTTAAACCGCCATTTTTGAAATACATACCAATACCGGCAATAATAATGATGGTAGAGATTACGTAGTAAATTTTACGACGGCCAACGAAGTTGAAACTGATGTTTTTAAAGGCGTTACGGGTAATGCTGTTATCGAAACTTACATCGATTTTGCGGTTTAATAACGATTCGAAAACTACTCTCGAAATGGCTACAGCTGCAAATAATGAAGAAAGGATACCGATACATAATGTAGTTGCGAAACCTTGAACCGGGCCGCTACCGAAAACGTAAAGGATAGCACCTAAAATGAATAAGGTAACGTTTGAGTCAATAATTGAAGGCATTGCATGTTTAAAACCTTCTTTAATTGCAGTAGCCGTGTTTTTGCCATGGGCAAGCTCTTCACGTACACGCTCAAAAATTAGGATGTTTGCATCTACCGATAAACCAATGGTTAATACGATACCAGCAATACCAGGTAAGGTTAATACTGCACCAAGTGATACCAAAATACCAATGATGAAGAATAAGTTGATTAACAATGCAAAGTTAGCAACCCAACCCGCACGGTGATAATACAACGCCATGAAGATTAAGATTACGATAAAGGCAATTACGAATGAAATTAAACCATCGTGAATAGCTTGTGCACCTAAAGTTGGACCAACTACGTAGCTACCGGCAATACGCGCAGGAGCAGGTAATTTACCAGCTTTTAAGATGTTAGATAAATCTTTAGTATCTGCCTGAGTAAAGTTACCGGTGATTGATGAAACACCACCAGCAATTTCGTTCTGAACGGTAGGCGCAGAATAAACCTGGTTATCTAATACAATGGCGATAGATTTTTTGTTGTTTTGATCAGCGGCAGCTTCAGCAGTAATTTTTTTCCATTTAGCAGAACCTTCACTGGTCATGTACATGGTTACTTCTGGTTTACCTTTTTGATCAAAGTCAGCACGAGAATCACTGATTGCCTCACCACCTAAATCTGGTTTACCATCAGCACTCACCACTTTAATTGCATACAATTCGAAAATTTTCGAACCTTCTCTAGGTTTAACGCTCCACATAAATTTCATCGTAGATGGAATAGATGCAGCAACTTCAGGAAGTTTTAAATAAGCGTTAACCTTTGCAGTATCTTTTTGTAGCGACATACCCACAACTGCACCAGGCATTAATTGTTGTTGTCCGTTTTCGCCCTGATAAATTGGAAGGTTTAGAACAGCATATAATGGGTTAGATTTAATCAGTTCGGCTTTAACCGCACTGGTATCTTTTTTACCTAAACCAGCAAGTTTGCCACCTTTAGCAGTAGTATCTTTAGTCGCAGCTTTTTCTAAACCGGCTAATTTACCACCAGCAGCAGGAGCAGCTGTTGTATCTTTAGTTGCAGGTGCATCAGTTTTTAATGTTGCAGCTAAAATTTTATTAATGTTTTCTAACAATGGCGCAACTTCCTGTACCTGGTATACTTGCCAGAACTGTAATTCGGCAGAACCTTGTAAAAGTTTAGCAATACGCTCTTTATCTTGTACACCTGGCATTTCGATTAAGATACGGTTACTACCTTCTTGTTTTTGCATGTTCGGACTCACTACGCCGAAACCATCAATACGTGAACGTAAAACTGTAAATGAACGATCAATCGCGCTGGTTGCTTCTTTTTCTAAGAAAGATTCAACATCGCTATTGCTTGCGCTAGGTTTTAACTGAGATGCATTATCCTGGTTAGAAAAATAATCTGCAAGTTTTACTCCAGGGCTTAATTTTTCGAATTCATCAACAAAAATTTTGATGTAATCTTTACCACCGGCATTTAACTGGATCTGTGCATTCTGAACGGCTTTGTTAAAGTTAGCATCAGTAGGGTTACCCGCTAATGATTTAACCAACTCCGCTAACGATATCTCCATCGTTACGTTCATTCCGCCTTTTAAGTCTAAACCCAAATTAATCTCTTTCGCTTTTACCTCTTGATAAGTAAATCCAACTACAGGATAAACTTTCACGGTACTCATCGAATCTAAGTAAGCCTTTTCTTTGGCTAAATCACCCTTCGCAGCGTTTTTTGCGTCTTTTTCTACCTTGGATGCTACCAAAGTAAAAGAAAGTGCGTACGCACAAACGATAGCTAATACTATCGCTATAAACTTAATAAAACCTTTTCCTTGCATTGTTTGTTTAAAATAATTTTGTCTTTCGCTGTTTTTTAACAAGTCGGCAAATCTAATTAAATTTTTAAATTATAGAACCCCTTAATTGATAATTTATTAACATTAATTTTTATCGGGCAATAATCTCATTTTTTGTCTGCTAATCCTTTTACTAAATACCTGCATTTTGATGCTATCATGATTGGGAAAAGCAGGTGCAGCACTTTTGGCTTTGGTTCGGTCCCGCTAATGTTTCTGCACCGATAGAAAAATCGGGGGCATCAACGTATATCGGGTTTAGCTGGCAAGGGAAGAAGCGCTTCTTTGAGATTACGCCATTGCGAGGAGGAACGACAGCCTGTCCCGACCTTTCGGGGGAGCAATCTTACAACGATCGCGGTTTGCTAAAGCGTTGAGATTGCTTCGTTGGTTGAAAAAGCCTCCTCGCAATGACGACCTAACGAATTAAATTCTTTCCAAAACCTCAAAAGTATAATCGTATTTATTCTTTTCGTCGGCCTGGTGCGGTTCGCTGCTTATTAATTTCCATTCGTTGCGGTCAATTTCAGGGAAAAAAGTATCCGCATCAAAATTATGGTGGATGGTGGTTAAATATAGGGTTTGTGTTTTTGGCAAGGCTTGTCTGTAAATTTCAGCGCCACCAACAATAAATACGGGTTTATCTTCCTTTTGGGTAATGGCTAAAGCTTCATCTAAACTGTTTACTACTTCAACGCCTTCAATTTTTAAATCCGGATCTCTGGTAATCACAATATTCCTGCGGTTTGGCAATGGTCTGCCTACAGAATCAAATGTTTTGCGACCCATTACTACGGTATGCCCCGATGTGGTTTGTTTAAAAAACTTTAAATCGGCCGGCATGTGCCATAAAAGCTGATTGTTTTTGCCTATTGCAAAATTTTCGCCTACTGCTACAGCGATGGATAACCCCAACCCCTGAAGGGGCTTTTCCGTTCCATCGTTCAACCCATCCGCCCCTAAAGGGGAACTTGAATTTCCATCGTTCATGTGTAGTGCTTAATCTCTATATTATTGTTTTATTGCTATCTTTTCCCTCATGTCTTTAGCTCCCCCTTCAGGGGGCTGGGGGGGTTATACCGCCACTATTCCTTTAATATGCGGATGCGCTTCGTAATTCTCCAATGTAAAGTCCTCAAACTTGAAATCGAATATACTTTTCACCTCAGGGTTGATTTTCATGGTGGGCAGCGGTTTTGGCTCACGGCTTAATTGCAGGTTGGCCTGTTCGATATGGTTATTGTACAAATGTGCATCGCCAAGGGTGTGGATAAAGTCTCCGGCCTCTAAACCACATACCTGTGCCACCATCATGGTCAATAAAGCATAAGAAGCAATGTTAAAAGGTACGCCTAAGAAAATATCGGCACTGCGCTGATATAACTGGCAACTTAATTTTCCATCAGCCACATAAAACTGGAAAAAAGCATGACAAGGCGGCAAAGCCATATTTTCGATTTCAGCCACATTCCAGGCGGAAACAATAATCCTGCGCGAATCGGGGTTGTTTTTAATGGTATTGATAATATTGGTGATCTGATCGATGTGCTGTCCATCGGGTGCTGGCCAACTTCTCCATTGCGAACCATAAACAGGTCCCAGATTGCCGTTTTCGTCGGCCCATTCATCCCAGATCCTTACGCCATTATCTTTTAGGTACTTAATATTGGTTTCGCCGGTTAAAAACCAGATCAGTTCATGTATAATAGATTTTAAGTGCAGTTTCTTTGTGGTCACCATCGGGAAACCTTCCTGAAGGTTAAAACGCATCTGATAACCAAAAACGCTTATGGTTCCGGTTCCCGTACGGTCGTGCTTTTGAGCGCCATGATCAAGCACATGCTGCATTAAATCTAAATATTGCTTCATACTGTTCTGATAATTTACAAATATCTAAAATTTATCAGGTGTTCAGAATCATTTTTATACACACTGCCTAATTGTTAACATTGATTGGGCTTAGTCCCGACGTGAAGCCGGGACATACATAAAATTTGTATGTTTGCAAAATGTGCCGGTTGCTGGTTTTGGCACTATGGACTCAGGACTATTGACTATAGACTCACGACTAAAATGTTATCTTTTCCCAACGCAAAAATAAATCTTGGTTTAAATATCACCAAAAAACGTGCTGATGGGTACCATAACCTCGAAACGGTTTTTTATCCGATTAATATTAAGGATTCGGTCGAAATTACCGATGCGGAAGAAACATCCTGCAAAATCCACGGCATTGATATTCCCGGCGATGCGAATGATAACCTGTGTGTTAAAGCCTTTCAACTCGTAAAAAAGGAATATGATATTCCGGCACAGCAGATTAATTTATTGAAAAATATCCCTGTGGGAGCAGGTTTGGGTGGCGGATCGGCAGATTGTGCTTTCCTGATTAAATTATTGAATGAGAAATTCAGTTTAGGAATGTCGGTTGATAAGATGGAAGGGTACGCCCGTCAGTTAGGGGCAGACTGTGCTTTTTTTATCGAGAATAAACCAGTTTACGCGTTTAATAAAGGCGACGAATTTGAAAAGTGCGAAATAGATTTGTCAGCCTGGTTTAAAGTTTTGGTAAAACCGCCTGTACACGTGAGTACGGCCGATGCTTATGCGCAGGTAAAACCGCAAAAACCTTTGCAATCGTTAAAAGAAATCATACATTTGTGCCCAACAACATGGAAAAATAAGGTTATCAACGATTTCGAGCCATCGGTATTCGCAAAGTATCCCCAAATTCGTCAAATAAAAACCAGTTTATACGATGCAGGCGCAACATTCGCTTTAATGAGCGGCAGCGGTTCGTCGGTTTTTGCAATTTTCGACCATCCGGTTAAATTGCCCGAACTGGAAGAAAATAACTTAGTATTTTATAATATTTAAATTAAGGTAGAGGGTTGGAAGGTAGAAGGCTTAAGGTCTTGATACCTGATACTTAATACTCAGTACGATTAATATGAACATAAATCTGATCCGCAAGAGCGGTAAATTTAATTTTGAAGCAGAAAACGAGAGCGGTTTTACTGTAGAGTTGGATGCAAAGGCTGCCATTGGTGGCGAAGGAAAAGGTTTCAGGCCTATGGAGATGTTACTGATTGGATTAGGCGGCTGCAGTGGCATTGATATGGTAAACGTATTAACCAAACAGAAAGAACCGCTTGATGATGTTAAAATAGCGATTAAAGCAACCAGGAAAGATGAAGAAATGCCGCCGATTTTTGACGTCATTGATATTCACTTTGATTTATTTGGCGATTTAAGCGTTCAAAAGGTGGAGCGTGCACTACAAATGACCTTCGATAAATATTGCTCGGTATCGAATATCTTAGGCCGCTCTGCAACCATTAATTTTACTTACAAAATAAATAAGGTGTAGGGGGAGGTTTAAGGTGTAGGGTTCAATCTCATATCTCAAATCTCACATCTCAAATAGTATCTCACATCTCAATACACATATCTTACAATACAATGAAATCCGAAAATTTTGAAACCATAGCTATACGCACTCAAACAGAACGCAGTTTACACAAAGAACATTCATCGCCTATTTATCTTACTTCGAGTTATAAGTTTGAGGATGCCGAAGAAATGCGTGCCTTGTTTGCAAACGAAAAAGAGGGGAATGTATATAGCCGTTATTCAAATCCAAATACATCAGAGTTTATCGAGAAAATGTGCCTGTTAGAGGGCGCTGAAGATGGTTTTGCCACCGCTACAGGCATGGCGGCTATTTTCACCACATTTGGTGCTTTCCTGAAAAATGGTGATCACCTGGTTTCCAGCAGATCGGTTTTTGGTTCTACACACCAATTATTAACCAATGTTTTTTCTAACTGGGGCGTCACTTTTGATTATGCCGATTTAGATAAACCACAGGATTGGGAAGCTTTAATTAAGCCGAACACCAAAATGATCTTTGTAGAAACCCCATCTAATCCAGGTATCGACATTATCGACCTTGAATTTTTGGGCGATCTGGCTAAAAAACACAACGTATTATTAGTGGTCGATAATTGTTTTGCCACACCATATCTACAACAACCTATTAAATTTGGTGCACACATTTCTATCCACTCGGCTACTAAATATATCGATGGTCAGGGACGTGTGTTAGGCGGCGTTATTTTAGGTACTAAAGAATTAATCGCCGATGTAATAGGTTTTGCCCGTCACAGCGGACCAGCATTATCACCTTTTAACGCGTGGATTTTATCTAAAAGTTTAGAAACTCTGGCCATCCGTATGGACCGTCATTGCGAAAATGCTTTAAAGGTTGCCGAATATTTAGAAAAACACCCGAAAATTAAACTGGTTAAGTATCCGTTTCTACCATCACACCCTCAGTACGATATTGCCAAAAAGCAAATGAAACAGGGTGGTGGTATTGTAACCATTGTGGTTGAAGGGGGTATCGATGCTGCGCGTAAATTTATGGATGGCCTGCAAATGTTCTCGATCTCAGCAAATTTAGCCGATACCCGTTCAATTGCAACACACCCAGCTACCAGTACGCATAGTAAACTTACTGAAGAACAGCGTAATGAGGTGGGTATTGAACAAGGTTCTATCCGTTTATCGATCGGTTTAGAACATATCAACGATATTTTGGCCGATATTGAGCAGGCATTGGCTTAAGGCATGATATCGTCATTTCGACCGTAGTGGAGAAATCTTTTATCATAGTACAAAGATTTCTCCATTTCGCTACGCTTCAGTCGAAATGACGAATTTTCTCAAGGAGATAGATTTAAAAATATAATATAGCATCTTTTGTTTGATTAAGGCTGCTATTCGTATTTTGAAAAATCTACCGCAAATATACACCGGTTAACCTGACTGCCATTTTGAGCGCCTGCATTGGGTTCAAACTCAGTTAAGCTCCATAAATATCCGTATTGTGCTTCCAGGTATAAGGATTCAGCACCATAGGGCCATCTGTATCGCACGGTATTGGTATCACCATCGGTATATCTTGCTAAACGAGCGGTTGATCCATACGATTCGCTCGGTGATCCGGTGCAGGAAAGCCAGGTTCTGTTTCCTTTTCTAAAAACGCCCTGTATGCCATGTGCATGATCTGAAGTAAACAGACTGTTTTTTGGAATCACAGTTTGTATACCCGAATTCTGCACTTCGCCGGATGTATTGATGGGAAACCCGAATATTTTAGGTACAATCGATGCATCTGCACTTCCGGCATAATATTGCCCTGTCCATAATTGATTATTCTCATAATTTACCTGTACCGTTGAAAAAGGATCTGCCTCGTTAATTTTATAATAACCGATTTGTGGCAGTATGTACCGGTAATTAAAAGCATAAAGATTACCACTACCGTCTTTGCCGCACTTATTTTCGGTACCCGTGCCAGCGCTTACTTCGATAATTTTATCTAAATCGAATACCCTTAAGCCTAAACTTGTGCTGCTTAAATAAATTTTACCATTAAAATAAGCTATCCCGCCGGCGTGCACATTTAAGGGTGCATAAGTGCCATATTGCGTATAATCCAAGGTGCCGGTTGGAAGGGTATGCTGTACCAGTAAAATGTGCCTGTAAGTTAAATAAGTGCTCGAGCTTGGGCTGATGTCAATCAGGGTTATTCTCGATCCTTTGCTCTCTGCCGCATCTTTGGCATACCAGCTGACCAATAAATAGCGTACACCATTCCTCGAGAAACCGGCGATTCCCTGCGGGCGCCATATAGCGGTGGTTTCATCATCTTCATTCCACCTGATACCCCTTACTCTGTTTTCTTCAGGAACATTAAAGCCATATACTTCGGTGTAAGCACTGCCGCCAATCGCCTGGCGGTTTTTATCAATTTGTGTTGGGTTTAAAAATGAAAAACCGGTGCTGATGTAGCCTGATGTATTGGTATAGGCATTTACACTTACGGCAGCGCTGGTTGCTGCTGTGGTGGCCAGCAACCTGTTTTTTTTAAGATTTGCGGTGTCGGTGTCCGCTTCATTTAAGGTATTCTTTTTACAAGATACAGCTAACAAACATGGGGCCAGTAGCATCCAGATGAGTTTTCTTTGCATGGGTTCTTTAAGTTTAATGGTTTTTTTAGGTAAATAATTGTCAATGGTAAAATTGAAGCAATTTAAACGGTATATGTAAACTTAAACCTCAGGCGGTGTTAAGGATTGGTTATATTGCTCGCGCATAGCGTAAGTTTCAAATGGAAATAGAACCGGTGGATGGTAATGAACTTTTTTCATCGAAAAAACTATATTTGATCAATTGATCAAAACATAACTTTAATGAAATTAAATAATTTTATCCTTGTGCTTGGCTTAGCATTTTTTCTTATTGCTAAATTTACCTTCGCACAAGTAAGCCTGGTCCCGCAACCTGAATCACTTCAACTCTTAAAAGGTAACTTTATTTTTTCTGCCGGCACCGCCATTTCAGTAAATACGGATAGTGTTTTTTCAATGGCCATCCGGGAGATCAATCTGCTTAAAAAAGCCAGGGCAAATGGCATTGCCAATAAAATTTTGTTTACCAAGGATGCAAACCTAAAGCCAGAGGCCTATCGCTTGCGTATTTCCCCAACACAAATAACCATTGCCGTAAGTGATAAGTTAGGTGCTTTTTGGGCAGTACAAACCCTTAAACAGCTGGCGGCTGCCAATGCTTTTAAAACTGGCAATACCTGGAGTTTGCCCGCATTAGAAATTAATGATCAGCCGAAGTTTTCATGGCGTGGTATCCATTTAGACGTTTCCCGTCATTTTTTTGATATCGATTATCTTCACCGTTTTATCGACCGGTTAGCCTTTTATAAGTTTAATAAGTTTCACTGGCACCTTACCGATGATCAGGGCTGGCGAATTGAAATCAAGAAATACCCTGAGCTAACGGCAAAAGGGGCTTGGAGAAAATTAAATAACCAGGATTCTGCCTGTTTAAAACTGGCTGCTACCAATCCCGATTACAATATTCCGGAGAAACATTTTAAAATGATCGATGGAGAAAAAATGTATGGTGGGTTTTATACGCAGGTGGAGATCAAAGAACTGGTATCATATGCAGCTGGTAAAGGGGTAGAAATTATTCCTGAGATAGATATGCCCGGCCACATGCAAGCCGCAACAAAACTGTTCCCCTGGCTAACCTCAACCGGATCAGTGCAAAGGGAAAAAAGCTTTACCGATCCCATTTGTCCATGTAAGGAAACTACTTTTGAATTTGCTGAAAATATTTTCAGAGAGGTAGCACGCTTGTTCCCCTCAAAGTATATTCATTTAGGAGCAGATGAGGTTGAAAAAAGTAGCTGGAAGAATATACCCGAATGTGAGGCCTTAATGAAGCGCGAAAACCTTAAAAATATTGATGAGATCCAGAGTTATTTTGTTAAGCGCATGGAAAAATATTTCAATAGCATGGGCAAAAAACTAATTGGCTGGGATGAGATTTTAGATGGTGGCGTTTCGCCAACGGCCACCATGATGTATTGGCGCACCTGGGTGCCAACAGCTCCTAAACATGCGGCAGAAAAAGGAAATCAACTCATTATGACTCCCGGAGAGTTTTGCTATTTTGATGCACAACAGGATGCACATTCGCTGAAAAAAGTGTATGGATTCAATCCAACTGGTTTTGGTCTTAACGCAAACGAACAAAAATATGTTTTAGGTGGGCAGGCCAATCTCTGGACAGAATATATCCCTTCAGAACAAAGGCTGGAATATATGCTTTTTCCGCGCATGTTAGCGATGGCTGAAGTATTATGGGGGCATCAACAGAATTTCGAAACCTTTAGCCGGAAAATGGATCAGCAGTTTGCTGTTTTAGATGCGATGCATATCAATTACCGTTTTACTGATCTTAAAGGTTTTGCCGAAAATAATGTTTTTCTGAAATCGGCAGCGCTTAACATCGAGGCACCCAAAAATGCTATCGTGCATTACACCACTGATGGAAGTACACCAAAAATCAGCTCTCCAACATACATTAAACCCATTTATATTGATCGAACCCAGACGATAAAAGCGGCCATATTTGGTGCTGGCGGAAGGATGGGCGATGTTTTTACTGCCAATTATGTACAAACCGATTATGTGGATGCCGTATCGCTGAATAATCCAAAACCAGGTTTGAATTTTAGCTATTATCCGAAATTTTACAAGGTTGTAAATTTAATCGCAGAGGCTGATAAAACGAAAACCGCAACCACAGCGGCTATCGAAATTCCGGTGGAAGATAAGGCAGGAAGTTTTGCTACGCGCCATAAAGGTTTCTTTTATGCAGCCGAAGATGGTATTTATTCGTTCTTTCTCCGTTCTGACGATGGAAGTGTGCTTAAAATGCAAAATAAAACATTAATTGATAATGATGGAATGCACTTTGCCATCGAAAAATCCGCACAAATTGCGTTGAAAAAAGGCTACCATCCTTTTGAACTTTTGTTTCTGGAAGGCGGCGGCGGATATACCCTGCAGCTGGAATACAGCATTAATGCAGGAAAACGTAGGGCTGTATCTTCTGCAGATTTTTTTATAGAGTAACGGTTTTTTTAAGATGAACGACATTGCTTTTATTCTTTCCGAGTTGGAAGCCATCAGTGAGCCTGAGTATTTAAAAAAGATGACTCATTTTGGAATCGATACTTCCAGGGCTTTTGGTATTCGCGTGCCCAACATCCGCAAGCTGGGCAAGCAGATTGGTAAAAACCAGGACCTCTCTTTACTGCTTTGGGAGACTGGATTTCATGAAGCCCGGCTTTTAGCAACCTTTATAGGCGATTATAAAGAAGTCGGAGAAGCGCAAATAAATGCCTGGACGAAAGATTTTAACTCCTGGGATATATGTGATCAGGCTTGCGGAAATCTTTTCGTTAAAACACCTTATTTTAAGTCGAAGGTTTTTGAATTTGCCCAGGCCGAAGCGGAATTTGTGAAACGTACCGGTTTTGTGTTAATGGCCGAGGCGGCTGTACACCTTAAAAAAGAACCCAACGAAACTTTTTTAAGTTTTCTTCCGGTTATTGAAAGAGAGGCTTACGATAACCGGAATTTTGTTAAAAAGGCCATCAACTGGGCACTGAGGCAGATTGGTAAACGAAATGTTTTTCTGCATGAGTATGCCATTGAAACCGCCAACAATATCCTTGCTCAAAACAACAAAAAAGCAAACTGGGTAGCTTTAGATGCCTTGAGGGAGCTTAATAGCGATGCCGTACTGGCAAAGCACGGCCTTTAGTACATCAGGTTTTAAACCGCTTACCGCCAAATGCCAAACGCCCCACGCTAAACGCCCCACGCCCAACGCTTCGCCCTAAACTTTCTTACCCTACATCAACGTCTGCCAAACTTCGCTGCTGTAAATTTGTATCATAAATAAGAAAGGAAATTTATGTCACAGTTTATTTTGCACAAAGAAAACACCCGCGGTCATGCTAATCATGGTTGGTTAGATGCACACCATTCATTCAGTTTTGCTAATTACTACAATCCGGAAAGGATGCACTTCGGCGTTTTAAGGGTTTTAAATGACGACAGTATTGATGGTGGAATGGGCTTTGGCTCGCACCCACACGATAACATGGAAATTATTACCATTCCATTAGCTGGTGCAATTGCACACAAAGATAGTATGGGTAACTCAGCCGTAATTAAAAACGGAGAAATTCAGGTAATGAGTGCCGGAACAGGAGTTAGCCACAGCGAGTTTAATGCAAATGCAGATGAACAATTAAATTTATTGCAAATTTGGTTATTTCCGAACCAGAAAAACGTTACCCCACGTTACGATCAGCAAACTTTAGATGTTGCAGCAAGGCACAATAACTTCCAGCAGATTTTATCGCCAAACGCGGATGATGCCGGTGTATGGATCCATCAGGATGCCTGGTTTTCGTTAGGAAAGTTTGATGAAGGTTTTGAAACCACATACCAAATCAAAAAAGCTGGAAACGGAGTTTATGCTTTCGTCATCAGCGGAGAAGTTACCATTAACGGACAGGTGTTGAGCAAAAGAGATGGATTAGGTGTTTGGGATACCGACAGCATCAGTTTTAAAGCCAATACTGCAGATGCAGAGGTTTTATTGATGGACGTTCCGATGGAATTGAATTAATTTAGAAGAATCGTCATTTCGACTGTAGTGGAGAAATCCTGAAGTAGAGATCAGGTATTTCTCCGCTTTACTGCCAATGAAAAAATTGGTATTTCAGTCGGAATGACGACTTTTTTGATCTACAACGATATTGCTTAAATTTAAAATATGCAAACTACTATACTTTATATCGGCCGCGATACAGAAATTACCGCTGTGATGAACCGCTTGTTAAATGCCCGGCCCGAATGGAAGGGTTTATGTGTTTGTAAAAATGAAGAAGCCATTTCCATTTGTAAAGAACAACAGGTAGATCTGGTTTTACTCGGAAACGGTATCGAAGCCCATTCGGAAGCCGAACTAAAAACCAAACTACTTGCTTTAAGACCAGGGTTGAAAATTATCCAGCATTATGGTGGGGGCAGTGGCTTGTTGTATGGTGAGATTATGTCAGCACTTTAACTACGAAAAAAATACCCGTCATTTCGGTAGATAATCTATTGGATAAAAATCAATGTGATGGAGAAAAAGTTTAAGAAGATCATTATCCTGAGTCGCCGTCATCTCGAGCGAAGTGCAACATAGCCGAGAGATCTATCGAAGCAGATCTCTCCATTTCACTGCGTTCCAGTCGAGATGACGATTTTGCTATTGAGTATCAGATCGTAGAACCATGCTAGTCCTAACTCTTAGCTAATATAATCTCTATCCTCGTCGCTCAATTCTTTTTTGTTCGAAACCGGTTGATTTCTTTCGATCTCATCATCATAACTGCTCACTGTTTTTCTGGGACGACCCACCACAAAACCGATAATAAAACCGATGATAATGCAAACGCCAATAACCAAAAGTTTAGATACAGGAACCGTGGTAACCAGGAAATCAAAATCAACAGGTTCGGTATTCACCATTAAAAATATGGTCAGCAATGCAGTCAGGATAATGATGGAAATTGTTTTTGCGCTCATGGTTTTAAAAGCTATAATTAAATGAAAACTCTAATATCGGATTTTGATTGTAAATCTGATTAACAAAAACCAATCTCGCTCCTAAATCTACAACAGGCTGATAGCGCAAAAGGTTTACACTTGTGTTCAATTCTACTCCGTAAGTTTTCGGATCGTTAAAGGTTGTGCCCTTCCCAATGTTTTCGTAATGGCAAAATAAACCTGCCCTAAAATTTCTGACGTAGGCTAAAGGCCCCAACTCCCAATCCGGAAAAGCAAAGGGAAAACGGTAGTTGAAAAGCAGGCTGTTTTGTAATGTGCTTTTCGCTAAAATGTTGTTGTACCCATAAACAGTTGCAATCTCGGTTGCGTACTGATTTACCCCACTTGCTTTTTGATAATTGAAGCTCGCCAAAAAGGAATGGTTTTTTGCAAGGCCTGGAAAGTAAAGGAAACTTTCGAGCGCTAAGATTTCTCCTTTTAAGTTTTTGTCAAAAGGCTGGTGATTGTAAGTTGCCCTGAATACTTGTGCCCACTTTGGTGCAATGTCTCTTTCGGTAGTGCGCACACTGTGGTTGAAAGTGAAATTATATTCCATCGGAAATTTGAGCTCGCGGATAAAACCGGTAGGCATGTTTTCGGGCATGTACCTTTGCGTAAAACTGGTCGCTGCATTTAGGGTAAAAGCATAGTTCTGATTGCGGGCATTAAACGAAAGCGGAACCGATGCATTAAGTTTAATATAGTTCTCTCTCCAATCGCCCTGTTGTGTCGCGTTTTTAGCTCTGTAGAACGTTCTTTTCGGACGGTTGCGGTACAATACACTAAATACAGGATAAAGTGCCTTATAGCTGATGTCTGCTGTGTACTCAAAACGTTTTAAATCGCGATGGTATTTTACGCCTGTATAAAAGTCCATCGTGTTGAGCAGATTGTTCGATTGCAGCTCCAGACCGAAAAGATATTCGTTGTCGATAACCGGAATAATACTGTGGAAGCTGAAAAGGTTTAAGGTTTGATGGTAGCGTTTAACCTGGTAGGTGCTGTCTGGAATTTTGTCGAAAACATTCCCCACATTTTCCTGCTTTTCAGCAGCAGCCGAAAAATCGACAAAGTTATTTTCGCCGACTGGTTTTTCGGATAAGGCTGCCTCCGCAATTTCGTAACCATTGATTTTATAATTGTTAAAAATGATTTTTCCGTCAGCAGTTTCGCTGGGGTTAAAGGCTCCGTATTTCGAAGCACTAAGGGCATTGATTTTTTTCGAAACAGGATCTATGCTGTAGATATTGTCGATGCCGTTAAAGTGTGCATTGAAAACAATTTTGTTGTTGATGAAAACCGGGCGGCTGAGCTGTTGCCTGCTGTTCGAAATCAGCAGCGATTTTTTTTCTCCGTCAATCAGCCATAAACTTTTTCCTTTCTCAGTTACACCGATATAGGCAACCTTATTTCCTGATTCATCAAAGGAAGGTGTCTGCAGGATTTCGTTTTCAAGATTGGGGTAGGTCTTTAAAATTTTTCCTGAAGCTGCATCTAACTCTACCAAATTAAACTGATTGTTCAGCTCCACTTTTGAAGCGATGATTTTCTTCCCGTCGTTAGAAAGGCTGGGCGAGAAGAGCCTGCTTTTGCTGCTTAATTTTTTGAATTTTTTAGTCTTTAAATTGTAGGAACAGATGACGCTATAACTCCGTTGTTTGTAACGCGGATCGTAGCGTATTTCATCCCAAACCAAAAGCTCGTTTTTTAACGTAAACCATGGCTGTTCCTGGTAACCAATTCCGAATAATTTTTGCTCTGATTTATCTTCGTTAATAACTACAAAATAACGTGCATCAGTCTTGCTTTCTTTGAGTGCTAAAACCTGGTTTTTATTTAGCCGTACAGGGAGGAAATAATCCGTTGCCAGAGCGGGTTTTTTATTTAAGCTTTCATAGCTTTCTGTAACCGATTTTTCTTCCTGTATTTTCCATTTTTCAGCAAGCTTGTTTTGAGTGGAAAGAAAGTAAGTTCTGGAGTTTTGTTTCGTGAATTTTTTTAAGCTCTGCGAAAAGGGGTACGGCCTTACCGGTCTTTTTCTAATGTCGCTAAGTAGACTGTCGGAAATGAACTGACCATATTTTTCTTTCATATCCGATACCATCAAATATCCGGTTTGGTAATAGCCGGGAGTAACGTCTTTGTTCGAACCGAAATAGGCCTTGCTGTATGATATTTTTTTGCCTTCCAAAATGGAAGCGCGGTAAGGCATGATCCAACTGGGCTGCCGGCCTCTGCCCGAATTGGTCAAAGCGGTTTCGTTAACCACTGCATCACCTTCGAAAAACCAGGTAGGGATGCCCGCCCCGAAGTAAGCGAAGTAAACCAGTTCAGGAAAGGGGTGTGCTTGTGTTCCTGTCAATTTGTCAAACTGGGCAATGTGCCTAAGCTCATGCACCGCCAGGTTATTTAGCCAATCCTGACTGTCGAAAAACTGGGGTGGGGTTGCATAGAATTCAGACTTCTTGGGCGCGAGCTGAACAAAGCCATTTGCTACAGTTCCGCGGTTCTGCAAGAGGAGTGGAATGGTGGTTTTTTGCTGCCTTAAACCCAGTCCTATTTTCGGGTAGATGAAGGGTAGGGTATTGGCCATTCTTTGGGCTTCTTTCTCCAGTTCTTGCGGATAGATGATTTTAAAGCCCCCTGCAGAAATATAGTTCCATTTTACACTAAGTGGGTTTTGTGCAGTGCTAAAAATCTGACCAAAAACCGATAGTGATGTGAAACTTAAAGTAATTGCACTTAAATACTTGATAATTAGTTTCTTGTTTGATATGTTTAAATTCATCTAAATTCTTTGCTAAAATATTTAGTTTTTTAAAATTTGCAACTGCTGATTTTTGTAAATTTTTAATTGATGTGAAATTATTTAAGTTGTTGATTTTTAAATTTTAATGAAATTTATATAAATCCTTAATTTGTTGGTTTTATCTCTAATTTTTATTTATTTTTATGGCTGATTTGTGCTCAAGTCAGCATTTTTAATCGCTTTGATTTTATTGATTTAATTTACACTTATTAATCGATTTTCTTCGAAAATTTTAACGCCTTTTTTAATTGGTGTATGGTTTTTGAGAAATCGGCAAGGCAAAGGCAATGGCTTAAAATGTGTCTTTATTTGATAGGTTTTGCTGCTATTTTTTGGCTCTTTAATGCGGGAAAAACAGTCAGGATTTTAGCTCGAATAATCTGCTTTAAAATTGAATTCAGCAGATCTGAATTTTGCTAAATCATCACATGGTATCTGTCAGGTTTTAAGGCAAAAGTTAAGGGTTGAATGCGGCCTTCAAAATTTTTGCGCATGTGCTCGATTAGATTGTGGTGACAAAATGTCTTTATTTTTTAGCTGTTATTTAGCTTGTATGTTGTTGATCTTTTAACTCGTTTTCAGTATTTGCTATCTGATTTTGATCAATAATCGGAAAGCGAAATGGCTGCCCGATTACCAAAATTGATCGCTTTAATTGAGTTTGGAGCACGGTTTTTACGCCCATTTTCTTGCTTAAAATTTGATCTTAAAGACGAAAACTGTATGTTTTTTTGCTGTTTAGGCGCCCGAAATCGATAATAATTTGGCCCTATAATGCGATTTCCTGACGATATTCGTGAATAATGGTGTTTTCAGGTTATTTTAAATGGAATTTCATTTTTGTTTAAAAAATGCTGTTTATGGTGGTTTAAAAGCAGTTTTTTACTGTTTTTGTCTTTGTTCTTTTAAAATTGAGAATGGACTGCTTTTTCTCTCGTACCTGGTGAAAAGCATGCTAAAATTTGGTTTTATAGCCGTGATTTTCGTCCATATTTTTGCGCTTGGCAATCATAAAGTGGCCTGTATTTTTCGTGTTTCTAAAGAAGGTTTTGATGAAATCCAAAACCATTGTCGATTGAAGACTGAACTTTTAAGACAAGTTATCACCTTTTACTATAGCGCCTTTAATTCAGGGTGTTGTGAAATTTCAATAGAAAATACTTCATAACAATTACCACTATCGAGTATTGTTTTTGGCCTTTCTTCTTGCTTGTTTTGGTGGTATTTTTCGTTGAATTGGATGAGTTTTTTTATAGCGTTTTAATCAGCTTATCTAGCTGCTTTTTTTGAGTTTTCTACCGTTTAATTGGGCGAGGATTTTTGCTAAATGATGTCGTAGATTTTTATTCTTTTTGGAGGCTTTATAATTGCAAAAACAGGCTAGTCATGAGCTTGGGTGTAGCTTAAAATAAAGCTGGTATTTTTGACTTAATTTAGCTGCTGATTTGATTGGTTTTTACATTTAAGTTCTCCGGTATTTTGACTCCAATTCTGGTTTGTTATCGGGGGTGGGTTAGTGGTGTTTAAGCGTTTTTTATCGTAGGAAGCTTTTGGCTGTGAAGCTTACAAGTAGGTCTTGATCTTGTGTGGTATAGCCAAATTTTAAAGTTGTTTATTTAGTGTTTTGTTGATCTTTATCTGATCTTATTACATAAATGAGCGTCTGCTTGGTTTACTAGAAAAATGCAGGGTGAAGTAATTAAACTCCGTTGTTGGATTCGCTTTAGTTTAATGATTTTGAATGATGCCGGATCGCTCTTTTAGTATGTTTCTTGTCCTTCATTCCATAGTGGGAAAATGAACTATAACGGTTTTCTGATCATTAAGGAGTTAAGAAAGTTAAGGTTTTGAATCCCGCAGATTGTGTTTGAATTTTCTGTGATGAGGTATTAAGAATATGGTTGTAAACTGTGGTTGTTTTCGATTTTATACTGCTGAATATATTGCATTTTAATGCTCGTCATTCTCTTCATTTACGATTGTGTTTTTGTTCTGAGGGTGTGATTGAAACTGACCTTGCAGTAAAGTTGAACATCAAGATCTTTATATCGTAAGGTATCGGTTTGCGGCGTATACTCATTTGTTTTTGCATCTGTAAACAAGCTCATCTCGATGCCTTTGAGAGATCAGGTTCACCTTAAAATGATGAACCGTGATAAGCTTTCTCCTTTTGTTTTTGCCTGGTCTTTATAAGGAAATTTAACGCTGAAGTTTTAAGTATTGTATAACCTGGAAAGAGGAGCAGGCGACAATAGGAACGATTGAAAAATTGATCCGGTTGGTATAAAGCTATATGGAAATTTAAATGGTTTTTATCGAAACCTTGAATATTCTCGAAGGTGTATTTACAGTTGGTTTTTCCTTTTTTTATAAATCGGATATAGAAAAATAGAAGCCAGAATAATGGTTGCGCCAATATAAAATCCACCTGTCATCTGCTCTTTATTTTGAAAGAAAATGAAGGCCAGTACGATTCCGTACACGGGTTCCAGATTGGTAATTAACGCTACCCTAAAAGCCGATAAAGTTCTCATTACTGCAACACCGGCAACGTACGCAACAGATGTACAAAGTGTGCCAAGAAGAGCAAGATAAAACCAGTTTTTAGCGCTTAAGTTGAAAGCTGTGTTTATCAGCGTTCCATCATATAAACGGTATAAAGTGATCCAGAAGAAAGCGCCTACCAGTTCGTAAAAACTAATGATAGACGGTTCGCTTTTTTGAACCAGGGTTGAATTTATTGTGGAAAAAAGACTCGAAGCTACCGCTGCCAGTAAACCAAAAATAATCCCAAGGGTATATTGACCTTCAAATTTAAAGATCATGTATATGCCCAATATGATGAGTAAACCGATTAAAATATCGCCCATTTGTATCGGCTGTTTTTTAATCAGCGGTTCTAAAATTGCGGTAAATAAAGTGAAGGAAGAGAGGCATACCAAAGTGACCGAAACAGTAGAAACTTTAATGGCATGAAAGAAAAATATCCAGTGAATGGCTACAATTCCGCCGGTTAAAAAGAATTGGATAAACTGTTTTTTGGTGATCTTAATGTTCTTTTTGGTGATTAAAAACCAGGCGAAAAGTGTGGTGGATGCAATTAAAACCCGGTACCATACCATAGGCACGGCATCGATAGAAATTACTTTACCCAGTACGCCTGTAAAGCCCCAAACCAACACCGTAAGGTGAAGGATCAGTAAATTCTTTTTGGTAGCTTCCATTGCTATTTTGGTGCTTTTCTTAATAGGTAAAAACCTAATAACCCAAAGAATAATGTAGGCATAATAACAGCAGCAAAAGGCGGTAATCCCCCTTTAGTAGAAAACATTTGCGTGAACTGATTAAATACGATATAAGCAAAGCTAATGAAGATTCCGATACCTAAGGATACACCGACCCCTCCGCGTACTTTACGTGATGAGAGTGCTACGCCTATAAGCGTTAATACAAAGGCAGAAAGCGGATGAAGATAACGTTTATATTTTTCGAACTGAAGATCGTTCATTACCCCCGTTCCGCGGATTCTTTCTTTCCTGATCTTGTCAGAAAGTTCCTTTGTGGTTAAATTCTGCACTACATTATCATATGCAGAAAAATCATCCGGACGCATATCCAAAATGGTATCCTTCAACTTCCCGTTGCCATAAATCATGGTTTCTTTCAAGCCGTCAATTTTACGGATGGAGTAATTGTTCAGCTGCCATTTGCGTTTCAGCGAATCCCATTTTATGTTTTCTGCAACGATTTTTTTGGTGAGTATATCTCCACTAAAATTATCCAAAGAAAACCGATATCCTGAATTCGTTTTGTTGTCGAAATTGTCAATGTAGATATAGGTTTTGTCATCCAGTTTCATATGGATGTTTGATTTAGTGGAAGGATCATTCCGCTTTACGTAAGTATTCTCAAAGCTGTTTTTTAGGGTATTGGTATAAGGGAGGATGTATAGATTTGAAAGCAGGTTGGCTGAGAAAATAATCGTAGCCGACACTAAATAAGGAAATAAAAAGCGGTTAAAACTTACGCCACCACTTAAAATTGGTACAATTTCAGTCTGATCGGCCATTTTAGCGGTAAAGAAAATTACCGCAATAAAATTGATCAGTGGTGAAAGCATATTCACATAAAAAGGAATGGAGCCTGCATAGTATTTAGAGAGGATCCCCCAAAAACTAAGACCGCTTTTCATGAAATCATCCATCTTTTCCGATAAATCGAATACGACAATAATGATCACAAAAATGGCCAGGGTATAAATAAATGTACCCAGGTATTTCCCGATAATGTATTGATCGATGATTTTTATTCTCCCTTTTAACAGACTCATTTTATAGCTTATTGCCTAATACTTTAACCATTTTGTTTTTCCACTCGTAAAATTCACCAGCAATGATCTTTTCCCTGGCCTGTTTGACCAGCCAAAGATAGAAATGTAGGTTATGCAAGGTAGCAATTTGAGCGCCAAGCATCTCCTTACTATGTACTAAATGTCTTAAATATGCTTTACTGGTGACTAAATCAGCGTGAAGATCGCTCTCTGCATCCAATGGAGAAAAATCGTTCTCCCATTTCTTGTTTCTGATGTTAATAATACCATTTCTCGTAAAAAGCATGCCATTTCTGGCATTTCGGGTTGGCATTACACAATCGAACATATCGATACCGAGTGCAATATTCTCTAAAATATTGATCGGCGTACCAACACCCATTAAATAACGCGGTTTTTCCTCCGATAATATATTACACACCACTTCAGTCATGGCATACATCTCTTCGGCTGGCTCACCAACGGATAAACCACCAATGGCATTCCCCTCACGATCCATGCTGGCAATAAATTCAGCAGATTTTATACGTAAATCTTTATATACCGAACCCTGAACAATAGGGAAAAGGGTCTGGTCGAAACCATATTTAGGTTCAGTGCTATCAAAACGTGCACAACAGCGTTTTAACCAACGGTGTGTCATTTTAATGGATTGCGCAGCATAAGTGTAATCGCATGGGTATGGGGTACACTCATCAAAAGCCATGATGATATCAGCACCAATAGTGCGCTGGATATCCATTGCATATTCTGGGGTGAAAAGGTGTTTTGACCCATCAATGTGTGAGTGAAAAGTAACACCTTCTTCCTTAATCTTACGCACTTTGCTTAAAGAATATACCTGGTAACCTCCACTATCGGTTAAAATAGGGCGGTCCCAGCCAATAAATTGATGTAATCCACCAGCTTTTTCAAGGATGTCTAAACCTGGTCTTAAATATAAATGATAAGTATTACCTAGAATGATTTTAGCATCAATATCGTCTTTAAGTTCGCGCTGATGTACGGCCTTTACCGTTCCAGCTGTGCCCACAGGCATAAAAATAGGGGTTTGTATTTCGCCATGAGCAGTGGTTACTGTTCCAGCTCTGGCTTTAGATAGTGGATCGTTAGCCTGTAAACTAAATTTCATCTGTTTCTATATTATTTTTCTCCAATTGTTAGCTGGAGCTTACCACCTTCAAAATACGTTTTATTAAATTAATTATTATTTTGATGGCAGACGGTTTATATGTGTTTTTTCTCGTCGAAAATCTGCCAAAAATAGCAAAAATTGAGGGCATATTTTTGTTTAATTTTTTATCCACATAAAAGTGATTTACAGATTAAAAATGAGAAATTTGCGCCTATTTATTTTACCATCGTGATATTAACCCTGCTTGAAATTATTCTGCTCTCGATATTGGCTTTTTGCCTGTTGGTTCAGCTTTACTATGTACTTTTTGTTCATTTGAAATTGGCCAATGTAAACATCGAGGAAGTCCCGTTATCGGCCCAAAAACCCATAAGTGTAATTGTTTGTGCCCGAAACGAAATTGTAAATTTAACGCAGTATCTGCCTACATTATTAAACCAGGATTATCCGGAATTCGAAATTGTGGTGGTTAACGACCGCTCCTGGGATGGTACAGAAGAATTTCTTGAACAACTGGAAAAGCAACACCGTAACCTGAAAGTAGTTAAGATTTTAGATAACGATAAATTTATAGCAGGTAAAAAATTCGCGGTAACCATGGGAATAAAGGCTGCAAAGTATGATTGGCTGGTTTTTACTGATGCAGATTGTACGCCAGCTTCCGAACGTTGGTTAATGGATATGCAACAACCTGCCGACGAAAATACGGAGATCGTTTTGGGCTATTCACCTTATCTGAAGAAAAGAAGTCTGTTAAATGCACTCATTCGGTTCGAAACCTTTTTTACTGCGGTAAATTATTTGTCTTTTGCGCTAAAAGGCATGCCATATATGGGCGTTGGGCGCAATATGGCCTACAAAAAATCACTTTTTTTCAAAAATAAAGGCTTTGCAGCACACATGCATATCCCATCCGGAGATGATGATTTATTCGTAAACGCACATGCCAATAAATACAATACTGAAATCCGTTTACACCGCGACAGTCATGTTTGGAGTGAACCTAACAGTACCTGGGGAGGTTATCTGAGGCAGAAAAAACGTCATTTTGGTGCCGGAAAGCTGTATAAATCAAAACATAAATTTATTTTGAGCCTTCAGATTGTGTTTCAGTTTCTGTTTTATGCTTTCTTTGCCGCATGTATGTTCTTTAGTCGTGAGGTCCAATATGTAGCGCTCGGAATCCTTGGCTTAAGCATCATCATCAGGTGTTTTATCTATCCAAAATTGCTGAAACGCTTAAACTATAGCGATTTGCGTTGGTGGTTCCCGATTTTAGACATACTTTTGTTTCTGTTTTTAACCCTGAACGGATTTTTAGCCCTATTTGGCAAGAAAAAAGTTAACTGGAAATAATTCAATAATCCTATAGTAATTGCAATATGCTTGATGTAAAACCCGATATCGTTTTAAAATATTTTCCTGACTTAAGTGACAAACAAATTGCTCAATTCTCACAATTGTTCGATTTATATCGCTATTGGAATGCGCAGATTAATGTAATTTCGAGAAAAGATATTGAAGAATTATATGAGCGCCATGTATTACACTCTTTAGGCATAGCTAAAGTTTGCACTTTTAAAGCCGGCGAATCTGTTTTAGATGTAGGTACAGGTGGCGGTTTTCCGGGCATTCCATTGGCCATCCTGTTTCCTGAAACGGAATTTTATCTGGTCGATTCTATCGGAAAAAAGATTAAAGTGGTAAAAGAAGTGGCTTCTGCCTTAGGTTTGGAGAATTTAAGGGCTGATCATTTAAGGGCAGAACAAATTAAAGAGAAATTTAACTTTGTGGTATCGAGAGCCGTTACGCGTTTAGGCGAATTTTACCCATGGATACAGGGGAAATTTAAAAAAGATACGTTAAATGCCATTCCAAATGGGATTTTGTACTTAAAAGGTGGCGATTTGGCAGAAGAGATTAAAGAATCAAAACTGAAAGCAGAATTATATCCGCTTTCAGCTTATTTTGAAGAAGATTTCTTCGAAACGAAATACGTGGTTTACGTACCGCAATAGTTATCTTATAAATGTACATTATATAAAGCTCCCTTCAACAGGAATAATGATTGGAGATTTTTGTCCGATGAAGTATATAGATATTTTTTGAGAAACATTACCTTTCATTGCGTTTCTTATGACCACATCAATGCTGAAATTTTTGTTAGGTATTAAAGTCTTAGAGTTAGTTTTCAACTCTAAAAAATCACAGTCAGTAGTTATTTTTTCTATTTTAAGATTCTCATTAGATATATTGTTCAAAAGAATCAAGCCTGCGTAATCTTTATCTGATCGTAGATTATTGAACTCTACCTTTGGTATTAAAAGTTTTAGTTTCCCAAAATAAATCTTGTAATCACCCATCCCTTTTTCATAGGCCTTAATCAATACTTCCTTTAAGTTTTTATCAGATGTTGACGTAGGTTTACGCTCTATTGTTTGGTATTTAATATCCGTTGAAGCTTGAGCTGTTTTAGTATCCATAGCAGCCCAGTAAGCTTTTATAGTTACTTTTTTTAGTTTTTTCTTTTTGGTTGTATCCTGCTCAATGGGAGGTGGAGGAGCTAAAATTATAATTTTTTGTGATGAGTTAGCTGGTAGTTTTACTTTCGGCGGAGTGCCTATGATCTCAGGATTTGAACTGAAAATCTCAATAGCACCATGACTAGCTTTTTCACCATATTTTGCCTTAGCAGTTGCTGGATTTAACCTAATCATATGTTTTATGTTTTTTACGCCCCCACTCGTGCCTGCTTTTATTTCTTTGCCATTTAGAAGTATTAACTTTTTTGTATATGTCGTTAGTTTTTTTGATTTAGGATCTCTACGTAAGGCTAAATACAATTCATTGGGATTTGGTACGTGTATGCCATCATTACTGTCGAATGCTTTTTTAACTGTATCTTGTTTTGTTGACGGTAATTTCAAGGAAGGGCCAAGTTCCACAAAACCATAATTTTTTGTAAAAGCCATGGTAGAAATGCATAATATGCCTGCAGTAACGGGCAGTGCTAGTAGCAATTTGAGCTTTGCCCAACGTGCTGATTTCTTTTGATTTAGCATGTTAATTCTCTTTTTTAATATTGATGAACTGAATATTTGGTTAGTTAATGTTAAGTTTTGGATCCCCGTTGAATTTTGGATCAGAAACATTGCATAATGATATTTTTCTACATCGCATCTCGTTGTTTCTTCATCGGCCAGGTACTCGTGGATTAACTTAATGTCTTTTTTAACGAGATAAACGATTGGGTTAAACCAGTTGATGATTTGAATGATTTCGAATAACAGCACATCCAGACTGTGTTTTTGTTTAATGTGCACCAGCTCATGTTTGAGTATGGTGTTTTTTTCTGCCAACTGTGGATCTAAAAAAAGGAGATTGAAGAATGAAAAAGCTATTTTAGAATCTTTTAAATCAATGATTTTCACTCCATTATCCAATTTAATAGATGGTAGTTTACGCATGTGGATAATTCTGGATAAGTTAAAGAGCATTTTAAGCAGAAAAACAAGGGTAACCAAAGTATAAATTGCGATAATCAGGTGATCACTATTGAAGATACTGGGTTGATGACTTTCCAGCGGCAAATTTTCTGGAATCATCACCTGGTCAACAACCGTTTCCGTTGTAGGTGCTATCGTAACCTGTTCGATTACAGGTGCTTTTAAGAAGCCCAGCTGAAAAAATGGAAGAATAAATGCCAGTATGGAGGTGATAATTAAATAACTTCTATTTAAGCCATAAAAGGTTTCCCGGTGGAGGAATAATCTATAAAAGCCATAAAATAAGGCGAAATATAGATTTGCTTCGAGTAAATAATATAACCAGCTCATCATTTATCTTTTTTAAGTTTCTCAGCCAATTGAATAATTTCATTGAGTTCTTCAGTACTCATACTTTTTTCTTTTACCAGAAAAGAAACCAAACTTTCGTAAGAATTTTCGAAGTAATTGTTCATGACCTTGTCGAATGCAAAACGCTTGTAATCAGTTTCTTTGATAATAGGAAAGTAGATATGTGTATTGCCTATGGCTTTATGATCAACAAAACCTTTTCCTTCCAAAACCCTGATTACCGTTGAAACGGTATTGTAGGCAGGTTTGGGTTCGTTCATTTTTTCGATAACGTCTTTTACTAAGGCTTCGCCCATTTCCCAAAGGATGAGCATGATCTGTTCTTCTGCTTTTGTGAGTTCTTTTATCATATCAACTATTTTTATAGTTTGGTTAAATGAAGTTACTACTATAAAAATAGTTTTCAAACTATTTTTATAGTTTTATTTGTAATTATTTGATATACAGTTAAATAATTTTTGTTTTGAAATGTATAAGGCATAAAAAAACCTGCCGCATAGGGCAGGTTTAGGTTATTTTGTATTGTTTATTAAAACTTTTCTGATCTTTTTGGATTATCCGTCATGATCATTTTATCTTTTAACAATTGTTGTAAACCTGATTGCTTGTCGATACTTTTTACCACATCTAACACCGCACTTGCTGCATGACTGAAAAATGGCTTAGTAATGGTCGTATATTCATCTGTCGCTTTATGGTAGTCTTTATGATCTTCTACACCGAAGTATAAAAAAGGGATATTTTTAGCGTTAAAAGCCCCTTGATCGCTCTGGTTGGTCCAATCATCATGACCTTGTTTAGGATCATCATGGCCGAAAAGTAATTTGATATTGGTTTTAGTCGTATCTACATATTTCTTTAAATCAGGGTATTTAAAAGTTCCACATACATAAAGTTCACCTTTATCACTATGGCTGATCATATCCATGTTTAGATCAATGGCAATAGTGTTAATGGGTACAGGTGGATTGCCCACAAATGCTTTTGCACCTTGCAGTCCCATTTCTTCGGCATCGAAAGAAGCAAAAATGATGGTGTTGTTAGGTTTGTTTTTAGCGAAATAAGCGGCAATTTTTAATAATCCTGCAGTTCCTGATGCATTATCATCAGCACCATTAAAAACTTCATCTTTTACTACGCCTAAATGGTCGTAATGGGCAGATACCACAATAACATTGCTTCCTTTGCCTGGTATGTAGCCGATGATGTTGGTGCCATTTATTTTGGCATTGCCTCTTCCATTAAAAGTGAACTCCTGCGCATAGTTTACATGTTGGGGGTAAGATTTTAAACCTAATTTTTGAAATCTTTCAATAATATAAGCCCTGGCCATTTCAGCTCCTTTTGTTCCGGTTTTTCTACCCTGATAGGCATCTGAAGATAATACCTCAACATCTTTTAGTAATTGGGTATCCAACTTGTCCGATGTGGTATTATTTTGGTTTTTTACTGATGAACAGCAACTTAGCATCATGGCTAAGGGAAGGATATATAGGATTTTCATGGTTATAATAGATTACTGCCAAAACAATTTTAAAATAGTTGGATACAACTTGAATTTTTCATCGGCGGATAATAAGGTAGCATCTTGTTGTATCGCTGAAGAAATTATTAACCGATCGAATGGATCTCTATGTTCATTCAACAATGGGACGTTATTATAATTGAAAATTGAGGAATTTTCAATTGATAAAAACGTAAAACCATCTAAAAGTGCTTGATTATAAATGTCCTCAACAGTTACACTGAAATTGGGAAGTTTACCAAGAGATTGTTTTATTGAGATTTCGAATAAACTAATTTGACTAAAGTAAACGATATTTTCTATGTTTTGAATAATATCCAATACTTTTTTTGGGATTTTTGGACTGTTTTCCTGAAACCAAAGTAAGCAATGTGTATCTAAAAGATAGTAATTAGATGTCATTACATGTACTCTTTTAAATCATCTAGAGGATCGTTAAAATTGTCTGGGATTGATATTTTACCTTTCAGCGCACCCGGAATTCTTTTTAAGATAACTGGTTGTTCATCTGTAAGAAAGGTAACAATAACCTCTGTTTTTGTTTGTACAGGTGCTTTTTCTTTCAACGTTATCTTCCCTTTTTCGTAATATCCTTTAACTGTAGCTAACATATCCTTAAGTTGTTATAACAAATATACATTTTTTCATTATGCTATTCAAACGCTGTTTAGTTTACGGTATTGCGTTTCTAAACCTGATGGAAACGGCAGCTCCCGGCGTAAAGTCGGGACTATAGTGTACAGCAGGCCTGAAGAAGCTAGTGGTAGTAGCTTTCATTTTCTTAATTACAAAATAGATTGCTTCCCGAAAGTAGGGGCAGGCTGTCGGCTGAAAAGCCTCCTGGCAAAGACAGAAACGGTAGGTTTTGCTTTGGTCTTTCTACTTTTATCTTTAAGATTTTAAGCCGCTACTTCCCTTAAATCGACCGCTACAACCCTCGAAACACCTTGTTCTACCATGGTTACGCCATAAATAATATCGGTGCTGGCAATGGTTCGTTTGTTATGTGATACAATGATAAACTGCGATTGATCAGAGAATTTGCGGATAATATTATTAAATTTATCGATGTTGGTATCATCCAATGGGGCATCAACCTCATCGAAAATACAGAAAGGGGCAGGTTTTAACAGATAAAGTGAAAACAATAGGGCTGTAGCCGTTAAAGTTTTTTCTCCACCGGATAACTGATTGATGGATAAAGGCCTTTTCCCTTTCGGACGTGCTATAATATCAATATCAGCCTCTAACGGATTATTGATGTCTGATAAAATCAGGTCGCAGCTATCTTCTTCGTTAAATAGAGAGCGAAAAACCACGATAAAATGCTCACGTGCCTGGGTAAAGGCCTGCATAAATTTATCTTTAGCGGTATCGTCTATCTCTTTAATCGTTTGTAAAAGATCGGTTTTGGCTGCATTAAGGTCCTTTTTCTGGTTCTGGATGAAAGTGTAACGTTCTTCCATTTCTTTAAAGGCCTCCATAGCCATTGAGTTAATGGCACCAAATTCGTCCAGTTGGCGTTTCATTCGCTCTACCTTTTGGCGGAGATCAAATTCACTTTCTAAAGCTTCAATTTCAGTGTCTGTTTCTAAAAGATCGTTAATGTCGATGTTGAATTCGACAGCTAAACGTTCTTTTAAGGCATTCAGATCGATTTTTAAAGCATTCTTTTTGTCCTTAATCTCCGTTAATAAGAAATCGGTTTCTTCGCGGTTTTTACGGATATTGGTCAGGTCGTTTTCAACCTCGTTAATGCTTCCTTTACTTGTGAAATAGGCTTGCTCGGCTTCTGCAAGCCCTTTTTCCATCTCTTCACGTTGTTGATACATTTCTAAAAGCGTATCATCGTTAAGATCGGTGTGTTGTAAGGTTGCCGTAATTTGAGTCAGTGCTTCCTGTAATTCTTTGTCGTTTTGGGCGATGCGTTTGTTTAATGCTTCTTCCTGTACGAAACGGTAATCTAAATCTTTTTCTAAACCCGATAATTTGTTCTGTTGCTGGTGAAAACGGATGTTATCCTGATTGTATTTACCTGCACTTTCGTTTACCTGGTCGGCAATTTCCTGATAATTAAGTTGCTGTTCCTGTAAATTAACATGCGCTTCTTGCTGGTCTTTTTGCAATTGAACCAATGCAGGCAATTTTTCAGACAAGGCTTTTTCTATCGAAACAATCTTTTGGGCAATGTCTGTTTTGCGGTTTTCACTGGTTGTAATAAATTCCTGGTACTGGTCGCGACGGGTTTGCACAGAAATGTGTTCGTTGTTTAAACGGTTCATTTCTTGTTGCAAGGCATTAATCTGATTGATTTTTGAAGCTTCTTTTAACTCAAATATTTGATCAGTTTCGGCTTTTATCGCCGCATTATATTGATTAATCAACGATTCTGAAGCCTTGATTTCTTTTGCCAGATTTTCTAAATTCTTGGCACGACCAATCCTTTTACCTTCAAACAAACCTACCGAACCACCCGCTAAAGTGAATTTGGTTTGGGCATATTTCCCGTTTTTAGCCAAAATGGTTAAACTTTCGGTTGGCGTGACTTTAAATAAATTTTCTTGCTCAGCCACTGCGATGTACACATTTTGTAAAAGCAGGTTGCACAGGTGTTGGTATTTTTTGTCGACTTCTATTACCGATAAAGCCGAAACAAGTCCCTCATGTGTACCAATAACCGGATTTTTATCAGGAACATTTTCTAAAATGAAAAAGTTAGCCCGTCCGCGACTGGCATCGGTTAAGAGGTTAATCGCCTGAACGGCATCTGCATACTGATCAACCACATAATGGTTCATTACCGGTTCGAGGTAATTTTCTATAGCAATGCGGTAATCTTCATTACAGAATAAAATATCAGAAAGGAGCAAGGCACTTTTAGCAAAAGCGTTGTTTTTCTTTAAAAAGCGGATCGATTCGGGGAAACCTTCCAGACTATCAACCAGCGATTTTGTGAGGTTATACTCGTTTTGTTTGGCATCCTTTTTACGGTTTTCGGCCGTCAGTTTTTCCTTATTCGAACTTAGGTTGATTTCGGAAGCTGCCAGTTTTTCCTTTAAAATTTCTTCAGCCTCCGTCAGGTTTTTAATGTTGGCTTGCTTTTCCCTAACCTGGATATCAAGTTCGGCTAAAGCATGATCGAAAGCCTTTAACTCTAAGGTTTTGGTTTCGGTATCATCCACATTTCGGTTAGTTTCCTGTACCAGTGCATCTTTTTGGATATTCAGGATATCAATTTCCTTTTGCGACTGATATACGTTGTTTTGCAACTCGTTAACCGATTTAATCAGGTTGTCAATCCTGTTTTTCTCCGTCTGTTGTTGCTCGCGCAAAGTATCAAGTGTCGATTTCAGTAGCTTTAAATCAGATTCCAATCGGTTAAAAACTTCGGTTTCTGTTAAAACTTCTTCATTTAAACGTTTGATGTTGTATTTAATGTGGTTAACCTGATTTTTATCTTTTTCGAGCTCGCCAGATAAACGGGTTTCTTTTTCCTGTAAAAAACGCATCTGTTCGTTTTTTACTTTTTTCTCACTTTCGTAAGCGCGGATTTTAGAAACAAACTCGTTTGTGGCCTTTTGCTGTACGGAAAGGTTCTTTTCCTGGCTAATACTACCCAGTTTAAGCTTTTGCAGTTCGGCTTCGCCAGTATCTATTTTGTTGCTGAGTTCTGTCCGGTTTACCTGCTGATTTTGCTCCTGTGTTTCTAAAGCATTTAAGTCGGTACGGAAGAAGGCTATACGGTGAGTAGCCAACTGAACACTCAGTTCGCGGTATTGTTCTTTTAACTTATAATAACGTTCGGCTTTACGTGCCTGATTTTCTAAGGTTTTAAGGTTTTTTTCGATCTCGAAAAGTAAATCCTCAACCCGTTCTAAATCCGCTTCAGTGTCTTTTAACTTACTGAAAGTCTGTCTTTTACGTAATTTGTATTTTGAAATTCCCGATGCTTCCTCAAATAAAGAACGGCGGCTATGCTCTTTGTTGGTAATAATTTCATCAACCATTTTAAGCTCGATAATGGAATAACTATCAGAGCCGATTCCGGTATCCAGAAAAAGGTCGGTAATATCCTTTAACCTGCATTGAACATCGTTTAAACGGTATTCGCTATCGCCGTTTCTATAGAGTTTACGTGTAACAGTAACCTGCGAATAGGCGGTAGGCAAGATATTTTTGGTATTATCAAAGCTTAATGAAACCTCGGCGAGCTGCGCTTGTTTACGGTTTTTTGTCCCATTGAAAATGATGTTCTCCATCTTTTCTGAACGTAAAGCTTTGGTACTCTGCTCGCCCAAAACCCAGCGCATGGCATCGATTACATTTGATTTCCCGCAACCATTAGGCCCCACAATAGCGGTAACACCCTCATTAAAATTGATGGTCACTTTATCGCCAAAGCTCTTAAAACCTTTAATTTCTAACCTAGTAAGTTGCATGGTTTGTAATCGGGAGAACCGACCTCAATAATAAGGATAATTTTGTGGTTTTTCAAGATAAGCATTCTAAAATTTTAAGTCATATTTGGTGTTTACGATGGAAAATCAGAACTTATCGGTTAATTTATGAATATAGAATCTTTTTACACAGGCTGCCTTACTGCACAAGGAGAGAAAATTTATCTGGGAGACAAAATTCGCGGTAAATTTTTCTATAAAATGCAGGTTCAGTATGAAATGGCGACGCAGTCTTTTGTCTTGATTTCGCAAAATCCGCAATCACCTTACCGAAAGTATCTTTTATCAGATTTAGAAAAAATTGAAGGACTGAGTATAGTCGGAAATCAATTATTTTTCAAAGAGCCTAAGGTGGGGGAAAAGGTGAAAATTACAGTTGACAATAAAGGCGAATTTTTTCCTTTTGGTACTGTGGTTGAAGTTATTGAGGTGACAGATGAATGGAATGTGCAAGCTAAATCATTGGATCGTGAACAATTAATTACACTCAAGGCTGGAGAATTTCTCGAAGACCGGTCTGTTTATTAAAAGTGGAGAACGCAGAGAGAAAAGCACAGAGGGCTTAACGTTGGGCAGAATTTTCAAAAGCGATCGTGATGCTGAACTTGATTCAGCATCTATTAAGGTTTATCTATTAAAAATCCTGACCCGATGTAAAATCGGGTCAGGATGATGAATCTTTGTTAATTTTCTGTGTAGCTGAGTTTCCGTGGCTAAATGGAAATTTGTCCTTATTTTACAATCATCAGCTTGGCAAATTTAAGCAATAGCTGTTTATTACCTAAACCCTGGAAGAATACAGTTGCCTTAACATCGGGCAAAGTTCCTTCTAAGCTGATAATTTTTCCGAAACCGAATTTTTCGTGCTCCACTTCCATACCGCCCTGAAATTCATGTGGTTGCGATGGGGTAAAGCCTGGTGTTGGCACGTGTGCTTTTGCCAGTAACGAGGTTGTTTTCGGACGGACTGGTGGGGCAGAAGTAGTTGCGCCGGCCGCTGGTTTCGGTTTGCTAAAGAAATCGCGTGGTTGCGAGGTCCATGTTTTGCGGTCGTCATCAAAGTTTCCGTCGAAACTAGTTGATTTTGCCGGTTTAACATCCAATTCTAAAAACTTCGGACTAATTTCGTTGATGAAACGACTTGGTTCACAGTTGGTTAAAGTTCCCCAGCGGTATCGGGAAGTAGCGTAAGTAAGTGTCAGTTTCACTTCGGCACGGGTAATGGCCACATAAAACAAACGGCGCTCCTCTTCTAAATCAGTTCGGTTGGTTAACGACATTTGTGAGGGGAACAGGTTTTCTTCCAGTCCTACGATAAACACGTTTTTAAACTCCAAACCTTTAGCTGAGTGGATCGTCATTAAAGAAACCGTATCCTTATTCTTATCTCCATCTTTATCATCATTGGTTAAAAGCGCAACATCCTGCATAAAGATATCCAAACCTTTCTCTTCAATGTCTTCGCGCTCCGCAAATTCCTTAATACCGTTTAATAATTCTTGAATATTTTCGTATCTCGCACGTCCTTCAACACTATCATCGGTATATAATTCTTTTAAAATACCTGCATGTTGGGCAATAAATAAAGCAGTATCATAGGCATCGAGCTTTTTTGCCTCTGCCTGAAAGCTTTGCACCATCATGGCAAAATCGTTCAATTGATTGGCTAAACGCCCATCTACATATTCGTGTGCGTTTGAAATTACATCCCACATGGTTTTTCCATGCTGGTCTGCCGCAACAATAATTTTATCAATAGAGGTATCGCCAATACCACGTTTAGGATAATTAATGACACGCTTTATAGCCTCTTCATCCTTCGGATTAAAGGTTAAACGGAAGTAAGCAATTAAATCTTTAATCTCTTTGCGCTGGTAGAAAGATTGACCGCCATATATCCTGTAAGGGATGTTTAATTTGCGTAAACCTTCTTCCATAGCCCTGCTTTGCGCGTTGGTACGATACAAAATGGCGAAATCGTTGTGCTGGTAACCTTTAGTGCTGCGCTCCTGAATAATGGCTTCGGCAACTAATTTACCTTCTTCATTATCGGTAAAAGCCCGCGAAACCTTAATGCGGTCGCCAGGTTCATTATCCGAGAAAACATTTTTTTCGAGCTGGTTTTTATTGTTGGCAATAATACTGCTGGCTGCATCTACAATATTTTGGGTAGAACGGTAATTCTGCTCCAATTTATAAACCTTTAAATCAGGATAATCGCGTTCGAAATTTAAAATGTTCTGGATGTTTGCACCACGGAAGGCATAAATACTCTGAGCATCATCACCTACCACACAGATGTTCTGATAAGCAGCAGCCAGTTTTTTCACAATGGTATACTGCGAAAAGTTGGTATCCTGATACTCATCCACCATCAGGTACCTGAATTTCTGCTGGTATTTATTTAAAACATCCGGATGTTCTTTCAATAAAATATTGGTTTTGAACAGTAAATCGTCGAAATCCATGGCACCTGCTCTAAAACAGCGTTTAGCATAGGTTTCGTAAATCTGGCCAATCAACGGACGTTTATTCTGGATATCTTCGGCCTGTATCTGGTCGTTAGCCTGATATTCGCCCCAGGAAATTAGATTATTTTTAGCTGATGAAATTCTATTGAAAACAAAGTTCGCTGCATATAATTTATCATCCAGCTGCATTTCTTTCAAAATCGCACGGATTACACTTTTACTATCATCCGTATCATAAATGGTAAAATTGCTCGGATAACCGATTTTTTCGGCCTCTACCCTTAAAATTTTCGCAAAAACAGAGTGAAAAGTACCCATCCAAATGTTCTTTGCCTCTGCACCAACCACTTTACTAATACGCTCACGCATATCTTTACTCGCCTTGTTGGTAAAGGTTAAAACCAGAATGTTAAATGGATCAGTACCGGTTTGGATAAGGTGGGCTACACGAAATGTAATTACCCTGGTTTTGCCCGAACCTGCACCTGCAACAATCATTACTGGTCCTTTTGTGTTCTCTACTGCTGCTCTTTGTTGTGGGTTTAATCCTGCTAAATAATCCAAATCGGCTCCTGTTTTTTTGAGGTTCAAAAATAACAATTCCTATCGCTTTTTGCCAAAGTTGTTAGTAATTAGTTTAAAACCTAATCGGTCGTCCTAACGGTTCGTCATTCTGAACTTGTTTCAGAATCAATCATGCCATTAGACTTGTTGAAACTTATAGTCTAACATGGTAAAAAGAACTTGTTTTTGATTGATTTTGAGGAAAGCTACATCCGTATTTCATAGCATTTGGCAGCCCTTTGCTTTGCTCATACTGCTGCTGGCATTACCCACAAGGCCGGTATCCGCTTCGCCAAGGTTTATTTAAATTGGGTTTGTGCTACTATTGAGGGATTAAAACCCACAGCCTATTCTATCGTTCGTCATGCTGAACTAGTTTTATTAGCTGTTCTATTAAGTTTAGGTCTAATAGCTACCTCGTGGTCAGAATCTATCCGGTATTGCTTATATGGCCCTTATCTATCTTATATGGTAAAATGGCCCTTATTTTATTGGGGGCTAATATGGCTATGGTAAATCAGCTCCATGGGTTTATATAAAAGCCAAACCTGTATTTCATCGGCCTAGGTAGCCCTTTGCTTTGCTCATACGCCTACAGGCATTGCCCACCAGGCCGGTATCCGTTTCGCCATGGTTTATTTAAATTGAGTTTGTGCTACTATTTGGGGGGTAAAACCCATAGTTTATTTTGTCACTCGTCATGCTGCACTTGTTATATTAGTTGTTCTTATTAAGTTTAGGTTTAATAGCTACTTCGTAGTCAGAATCTATCCTGCATTGGCTTACATGGCCCTTATCTATCTTATATGGTAAAATGGCCTTTATTTTATTGGGGGCTAATATGGCTATGGTAAATCTGCTCCATCGGTTTTTAGAAAAGCCAGACCTGTATTTATTTAAATTCTGTCAGAATTGCACCCTATTTATTTGGGTATAGAATTTGATATGCTTTGATAATGGAAGAGAAAAAAATAAATAAGGATATCGAGTTTACTGATATCCCGGAGGGAACAAATACAGATATTTATGCTAATTTAAAAGAGAAACTGGAAAGTGTTGAGCAATTTCCGGGTGTGTACAATTTTAAATTTATTATTACGGGCGGACTAGACAAAATACAAGATTTGCGTACCGTTTTACCTGATGATGAGTTTATTGAGCATGCTTCAAAAACCGGGAAATATGTTTCCATTACCGTAAAAAAGATCATGCAAAATGCTGATGAGGTGATTGCTGTTTATAAGCAAGTCGGAAACATTAAGGGAATAATGATACTATAGGCCCCGTACGTATAAAATAATTTTAGCAAAATATTGGTTTTACACGTAGCGGCTTGGCTAACCGCTACGTCAAAGTTTTAAGCTACCTATTGCTCAATATCTTCCCTCCAATTAAAGATAGTCAGAAGGAGTACCTATCAAGGTTAAACCGATCCGTTTTTAACGGCCCAATCTACCATTGAATCCAATACCTCAAAAAGATCCTGCCCCGATGTTGTGAGGCTGTAGGTAACTACCGGCGGAACAACTGCTTGCGCATCTCTATAAACAAGTTCATCATTTTGCAATTGCTTTAAGTGTTGTATAAGCATTTTTTCAGTGATCTGTGGTATTGCACGTTTTAACTCGCTGTAGCGTTTTGGTCCGCTCATTAAATGAAAAATAATAATCGGTTTCCAATAACCACCAATTTTTTCCATTACAAAAGTAACAGGACAGCTGGTTAGCGCTATGCCTTTATTAAAATTACGGGTCGAACTTTCTTTAACAGCTGTCATAGTTACATACTTTGGGGTAAGTACTTGTATAAAAGTAAGTACAAATATAGCTTTGTATTCAATATTTAAAAACAAAAAATCATGAAAATAACATTAACAGGATCAACAGGTAATATTACAAAGCCACTTGCCGAAATATTGGTAGCTAAAGGTCACGAAGTAAAAATTATTAGCAGCAATGCTGAGAGAGCCGAAGAAATTAAATCGCTGGGTGCAATACCATTAATTGGTAGTGTAAGCGATATCGGATTTTTAAAAGCGGCCTTTTCTGGGGCTGATGCCATTTACACCATGGTTCCGCCGAATTTTGCAGCACCAAAATTTAGGGCATATATTAAAAGTATTGGCGAAAATTATGCTGTTGCCATTAAAGAATCAGGTGTTAAAAAAGTAGTGAATTTAAGTAGCGTAGGTGCAGACCTGCCGGATGGAACTGGTCCTATTGCCGGATTACACGATGTAGAAAATATTTTTGCTACATTAAATGGGGTAGATGTAAAACATTTGCATGCTGGTTATTTCTACATTAACTTTTTAGCCAATATTGATATGGTTAAACAGGCAAACATTTTAGGGTCTAATTTTGGTGCTGATGCAAAATTAGTTTTGGTGCATCCGCGTAATATTGCAGAGGTAGCCGCTGAAGTATTGGAAAGTAATTTTACAGGTAAAAGCGTACAGTATGTCGCCAGTGATGATGAAAGTACGCCAGCCGATGTTGCAAAAATATTAGGTGCTGCAGTCGATAAGCCGGAATTACCATGGATAGAATTTAGCGATGAAGATGCATTTAACGGAATGGTAGGAGCGGGTTTACCGGAAGAAATAGCCAAAAACTACGTAGAAATGGGCGATGCGATAAGAAGCAATAAACTTTTTGTAGATTATTATAAAAACAGGCCCGTTTTAGGTAACATTAAGCTTAAAGATTTTGCGGCTGAGTTTGCTGCGGCATACCAGGATTAATTGAACGATAACAGCTGCCTGGATTTAAACCTGGCAGCTGTTATTTTTTATATGGCCACACAACTTCCGGCAATTACTTTCCATTCCTGATCAAACAACTTCCAGACTCTCAAATACCTGAAAATACCTTCGATAGCTTGTGAAGCATATATGGCCTTTAGCTCAATTTTAACACTAACAACTGCAGTATCATTAATCAGGTTAATTTGCTGTTCAGAGGGGATAATAGAATTTACATCGATACTTCCGGATGTATAAGTTTCCAAATCCATGGCCTTTGTTATGGTTATTCCATTGGGCAGGTTAAAAAGTAAATCTTCATGCAAAAGCAGATTAAGGTCTGCAACATCACCATTCAGTATGGCCGTTAATAATCTCTTTTCGTTTAAAATGATCTGTTCCCTGGTATTCATATTCATTATTTTAATTCTTTAAAAAACTCACATCCAATCTTCGTTTCCATTTTCTACCTGATACAACCAGTAATTAACCAGCTGTTTAATTTCGGTATAATTTCCATATTTAAAGTGAATCTGGCCAGCCGCCGTATGTAAGGTAAGATGACCAACATCAACCCCTTTATGCCATGGATATTGAAAAGTGCTAATGGCCTGGATTTTATTTGGCATTACAATTTCATTCGAAATATCCCAGATTCCGCTTTTTTTAATGATAAAATCCTGGTTTACTGAAATCCGATGTCGGCGGTAGCTGATATAAATCATCAAAGTGCCTATAATAAAGTAAACAATTGATGCACCGATATAAGGTTTAACTTCAGGAATGTTAAACGCAATGATTAAAAATGCCACAACTGGCAAAACCAGTTTAAAGAAGATCGGTAAATTCAAAAAACGCCAGTCAGGGATAAAGGTTTTTGTTTTTAAAGGAATTTGACCCAATATCATTTTTAGCAATTCATCCCGTTCGCCAGGGTTACATCCCGGAATTTCCAAAGTATTTCCTTGCATTTCATGTCCTTTTTTACTTTGACCAAAATGAGCCTGTTTTAAACTCATATTCAGCATATTCATCTTTTTCTGAAAGTAATTCTGGCTGTATTTGGTAATCTGGACTTTATTGGGACTAATCAGAGTATTTTTCTTGGCAATTAGCCCTGAAGAGAGTAAAAGTGTGTTTTTATGTTCACTAATTTCGAGCTCGAAATACTTGTAAAAGGTTCTCACCAAATTAATAATCAACAATACCATTAATAGGCAGGCAATTAAGATAAAAACGGTAACAATGGTCAGCATACCTGTTACCATGCTCTGAATTTCATCTTTATTAATTTTAAAAGCATCGAGCAACTGCCTGCCCTCATAAATAACGGTGTAAAAAAAAGCAGCAAGTAAAGCTAAACTTTGCCCATAATTAGAGGTTAGTCCAACTTTAAACAATGTCCAGGCACTTATTCTTAAAAATGGTGTTTCTGCTGTCTTCTTGTTTTCTAATTCAATTTCTAATGGCGTTTCAATTGCGGCTCTTCTGTTTAATAAATGCTCTTTAAGGTTGTAGGCCGAAGTTTCGTCGATGGCTTTTATGCTTACTTCTTCGCCATGAGCCCCTGCAGTATCGATTTTTAAACCATAAACACCGATAATTTTCTGCAGCATATTCTGGTTAATGTTAACCTGCTGTATTTTATCAAGCTGAATAATGACCTGATCGCGATTGAATATCCCCTTATTCACTACAAATTCCTGCTTTTCTTTATTCAGAAAGAAGGTGAATTTTAAATACCATAAATAAGCAAATATGAAACTGAATACGATGATCGCAGCAATGCCCAACAGGAGATAGGTAAAAGAAGTGCCCGACATTTTTACAAATGCGATAATGAATAAGAAAAAACTCGCTTTGCCAATTTTTAGCATGGTATGGGAGCCCATGATGATGATACCAAAGGCCGATTCGCGTTGCGGTTTGCTAAAATCGTTATTCATTAGGATTCAATTCAGTTATTGGGTTTTCGAGCAGGTCTAGTTTTTTCAAAAGCAGGTCTCTAATACGCTTTGCCTCGTCAATGGCAATACCCGAAATATGGATATGCCCGGTTTGGCCACCTGCGGTAAATATTTGTAATGATCCCAATTTGTACATCCTGGAAAAAATCCCTTCATTTAATTCGATATGCTGAATCCTGTTTAAAGGTACAATTGTGGTCGATTCGGCAATAATCCCACTTTTATAGATTACATCATGTGTACGGATGGCATAACCGCGTTTTTTAAAACTGGCACGAAAGAGTAAAAAGAAGATGGCTAATAAAGCAAGATAAAGCGGGATAATCCATTTTGCGTTTGCTTTTACTTCATCGATAAAGAACAGGAGTAAACCAACAGTTATGCCTAGCAGGCCAAAAAAGATGAACAGATTGATGCAGATGATTTTCCAATAATCGGGATGTGGCTGGCCTAACTGAATGTCTTCGTATTTTGGGAGAAGATCGAGATCAATAACTTCATTGGTGAAAAATGTCTCAGTGGTCATGGTTAAAGGTATAAAACATATTAATCTATCAATAGACTAATGTTTAAATCTTTTGTTACCTCGCTACAATAAACTTTTTTGCAGAATTATATTGACCCGAATCGGAAGAGATTTTGAAGAAATAAATGCCGGGAACAAAAGCAGAAGTATTGATTTCTAGAGTGTGTTTTCCGGTATTAAGGTATTCGTTTACCACTGTTTTTACCAATCGGCCCATTAAATCGTAAATCTGGATGTTGATTTTATCCGTTTCCGGCAAAACAATATCAATAAAGGTTTGCATGGCCGCTGGATTTGGGTAATTCTGAGAAACGGTAAACTTTAAGAATTTATCAAAAATTGCTTTATTAATGGCATCGAAAATAACATAACTCACCAATCTATAACCGCGTGCATTTGGATGAAATGCATCCTGATAAAGCGAAAAATCGCGCCTCATCGCCGCATTTACATCCGCTAAATATATTTTATACTCGGTAACTAATTTCCGGTATGCGGTATTAAGGCTCCTGATATTGGTATTTACAGCAACATAACTTTTAACAGTCCTATCGTCAACAAACTGAAGGGTACATAAAATCGGAATCAATTTTTGTTTAAGGCTTGCTGTAATCAACACCCTCATATTTGCAACACTTTCGGCTATACTTCCTTTGCCTGCAGCAATCGCTATAGCATCATTAATACCCATATCAATCACAATAAAACCTGTTCTATTGGCTATGGCATTATCAATTCTGAGCAAACCCTGAAAAGTAGTCTGACCGCCTATACCGTGGTTAGTAATATCGACTACCTTATTGGTGTAACAGTTCAAAAAGTTGTTCTCCAGCATGGTTTGGAAACCCAATCCCTTAACACCTTCAACAGTACTGGCCCCAAAGGTTACAATATTTATACTGTCTTTCGAATAATATTGGGCTGCTTCCGGGCAACTTACGCGGGTGGGATTTTGCGCTTGAGCGAAGGAAGAGATGCGGACAACAAGAAGCAGCAGCAGAGATAGAAAAACTTTTGCGCTAAACTTCATTGTTAAAATTCTTTCGTACAGGATTTAAGGATATCTGTTATTCGCGCAATTTACAAAAAAGTAAATATAAATAATGCTGTGCAATCTTTTTTTACAAACAATAAATCATTTTTTGTATCTATTAACAGACGGGTTTTGCGTTTTGCAGATAATACATTGATTTTTAGCTTTTAAATAAAAAATAATTGAACCTATTATCATCTGGCGATATTAAAGTTTTACGCCGATATGAGGATAATTTATTAAGCGCTTGCTGTGCCTTTTATTTGGTAAAGCCTATATTTGTCCAAATTCATTTTGTTATGCAAGAGATTAAAAATTATGTAGAAACGCACAAACAACGTTTTTTAGATGAGTTGTTTGAGTTGTTGCGTTTTCCATCGGTTAGTGCTGATCCGAAATACAAAGGCGATGTTTTAAAAACAGCTGATTATGTTGCGCAGAAATTAAAAGATGCAGGAGCTGATCAGGTAGAAATTTGCCCAACAGCAGGATATCCTATCGTTTACGGCGAAAAAATTATAGATGCTTCTTTACCAACCGTTTTAATATATGGCCATTACGATGTTCAACCTGCAGATCCATTAGAACTTTGGCATACACCACCTTTTGAACCAACCGTACGCGATGGTAAAATTTACGCCCGTGGCGCTTGTGATGATAAAGGACAGTTTTATATGCATGTAAAAGCATTCGAACTGATGATGCAAACCAATACCCTGGCTTGTAACGTTAAATTCATGATCGAAGGCGAAGAGGAGGTAGGTTCTGCAAATCTTGGTATTTTTGTAAAAGCCAATGCTGAGCGTTTAAAAGCCGATGTCGTTTTAATTTCTGATACTTCAATGATCAGTATGGAACACCCGTCAATCGAAACCGGTTTACGTGGTTTAGCTTACATGGAAGTTGAAGTGGTTGGTCCGAACCGCGATTTACACTCTGGGGTTTATGGTGGGGCAGTAGCCAATCCGGCCACTATTCTTTGTAAAATGATCGCTTCATTACACGATGAAAATAACCACATTACTATTCCTGCTTTTTATGATAAAGTGCTTGAATTAACCGATGAGGAGAAAAAAGCATTAAATTCTGCACCTTATGACGAAGCTGAATACAAAAAGGATTTAGATATCGAAGAAGTTTGGGGTGAAAAAGGTTATTCAACGCTGGAGCGTACAGGTACCCGTCCAACTTTAGAAGTAAACGGAATTTGGAGCGGTTATATTGGCGAAGGTGCAAAAACCGTATTGCCAAGTAAAGCCAATGCAAAAATTTCTATGCGTTTGGTTCCACACCAGAGCTCAGAAGAAATTGCCGAGATTTTTACCAAACATTTCGAAAGTATTGCACCTAAAAATGTAAAGGTAAAAGTTACCCCTCACCATGGTGGCGAACCTGTGGTAACCCCAACTGATAGTATTGCATACCAGGCAGCAGAAAAAGCAATTGAAGATAGTTTTGGCAAAAAGGCTATTCCAACACGCGGTGGTGGTAGTATTCCAATTGTGGCTTTGTTTGAAGATGTACTGGGAATTAAATCGGTGCTTTTTGGTTTCGGTTTAGATAGCGATGCACTACACTCTCCGAATGAGAAATATGATATTTACAATTATTATAAAGGAATAGAAACTTTGCCTTTATTCCATAAATATTTCGCAGAGCTGAGCAAATAAGCTCAATTTCATTTATCCGTTCTGACCCAACAGATCGTCATTTCGAGCGGAGTGCAACGCAGTCGGGAAATCTATTTTCAGCAGATTTCTCTATTTCGCCAAACTTCAGTCGAGGTGACGATTTTTTTGAAAATGAGCGTTCTGTATTTCATAGGTGCTGCAGCCCCGCCATCGCTTATAGTCCTCATTTCGTTGCACTTCATTCCGGGCTATTTAGCTTTGTCGGGTTTATTTAACTGCAGGCAGTTCCCAGGAGGCAACACTACAGATGCAATTTGTACCTTTAAATAGTATAACAGGCCTAGCCATCTAAACCCGACAGTAGTGGAAAACCCACAGCCCGAAGTATGAGGGCGAGGATTTGAAACGGATGGCGGGACTACTTTAACTGCATTGTTACCGGTTTTGCTTTCCAAAACATTACATAAATTTAAGTTGACTGTCCGTCTGAGCGGAATCGAAGACCATCCCTGTTGTTTTCATATCAACTGGTTTCAACCAATTGATTTTAGTGGTTAATTTTTTTACCAGGTTTTTTTTCTAAATTGGTACCATGAAATACCTATTCTCATCTCTTTTACTTTTATCCGGACTCGCTTCTTTTGCTCAGGATACTAAAACGATTAACCAATCTGGAAATCCAATTTTTCAAGGTTGGTATGCAGATCCAGATGCTGCTATTTTTAACAATAAATATTGGGTTTACCCCACTTATTCGGCCAGGTATAAGGAACAGGTTTTTTTAGATGCCTTTTCATCAGATGATTTGGTGAAATGGAAAAAACACCCGCATATTTTAGATACGGCTGCTGTAAAATGGGCCAATAAAGCGATGTGGGCTCCTGCAATTGTTCAAAAAGACAAAAAATATTACCTGTTTTTTGGCGCCAATGATATTCAAAGCGACAAAGAAATTGGCGGAATTGGCGTAGCTGTTGCCGATAAACCAGAAGGACCATACAAAGATCACATCGGGAAACCTTTGGTAGATAAATTTCATAACGGTGCCCAACCTATTGATCAGTTTGTGTTTAAAGATAAAGATGGTCAGTATTATTTAATTTATGGAGGCTGGAAACATTGTAATATTGCCAAATTAAATCAAGATTTTACAGGCTTTTTGCCTTTTGAAGATGGTACGACCTTTAAAGAAATTACACCTGATAATTATGTAGAAGGACCTTATATGTTCATCCGGAATGGTAAATATTATTTCATGTGGAGCGAAGGCGGCTGGACTGGTCCGGATTATTCTGTAGCTTATGCCGTGGGCGATTCGCCATTTGGCCCGTTTAAAAGGATCGGAAAAATATTAAAGCAGGATGCCGCTATTGCTACCGGCGCGGGCCATCATTCGGTTATCATTAACGAGAAAAAAGGAAAGTATTATATCGTTTATCACCGTCGCCCCTTAACCGAAACAGATGGAAACCACCGTGTTACCTGTATTGATGAGATGAAATTTGATGCAGATGGCAATATTCTCCCTGTAAAAATTACAAACGAAGGGGTAAAAGCCCAGAAAGTAAAATAATTGCTGTTCAGCTGGCGATTTTATTCAATTTCCAGCTGAACTTTACTGGTTTGCAAAACAGTTTTCGCCTGCTTTTTATTCAGGGTATTAAATCCCCAGGCACACAATAAAAGCATACAGGCCAGCCCTAGCCAAAGCCAGTTGTAACCTAAGTTTTTGGCGATGAAGAATCCGAATAATGGTCCGACTACTTGTGCGCACGACCAGCTCAACGTATAACCTGCCGCATATAACCCCCTGTTATGCTCATTGCTTCTGCTGATCACGATCGTATTGATAAAGGGTAAGGAGAACATTTCCCCACAGGTAAAAACAACAATGGTAAGTGCAGCAGCAACGATGTGAAAACTCACCGGAGCACTCAACATGATATAAGAGACCGAAAATAAAACTGCCCCTATGATGATGAAAAACATGGGAGATTTTTTGGCTTCAATCTTGTTAATCATGATCATTTCGAATAAGGCAATCACTACTCCATTAATCCCAATAATAATACCAATGGCAAATTCATCAATGTGCCATTGCTCTTTAAAAAACACTGGCACAACCCTGAACATTAAAAAAGCACAGGTAATAAAAACCGTAGTGAGCAGGATAAATTTTACATAAAAAATGTCTCTCCATGGTTTCATAATCACCATGTTACTGGCATTTTCTTTGGCTTTTTTGATAAAATCTTTCACCTGTGGCAAAAACGACAGGATTAATAAACCAACTACAATGCTTACAGCTCCCTCAACAATGAATAGAAGTTTGTAATTTATGGAGGCAATAATACCTGCCAAACTGATTCCTACCGACCAACCTATATTGACGGCCAATCTGTTTAAGGAGTACGACCTGGTTATGGTTCCTTCTGCGGCATAATGGGCAACTGCTGTAAAATTTGCCGGACGGAATGCCTCAGAAAAAAAGCTGATGACTACGGCTAAAATACATAATGTAGAAAAGTGGGTGATCGTAGAAAAAAGCATGAAAAGCAAACCGCCAATAATTGACGATAGAATTTGCACCGGGCGAAAACCAATCATATCGGTCAGCTTTCCACCTGTTGCCGATCCAAGGATCGAACCTACACCAAATAAGGTGATGATCAAACCCGCATCCATTTCCGATCGATGTAAACTTTGGGTAACGTATAAGCCCATAAACGGAACGGCCATACTACCACATCGGTTAAACATCATTACAATGCTCAAAAGCCAGGTTTCTCTGCTTAATCCGCTAAATGATGTTTTATAAGTGTCGAAAATAAGTTTGAACATGGTGTATTTAGATGCAGTAAAAATACCAAAAGCCAGATATTATTTAATCATCTGAATTCAATATCCGCTTATTGAGCTAAAAAAGATGAGCAAAAAATATCCCATAATTTTTTACAAATTTGCATCCGGAAACCGATCAAATGCCGCCAGAGAAAAGAACCCCGATAAACAAAAGCCCAGTTGCCAGAAAACCTGCTGCAAGGAAACCTGTAGCCAGAAAACCTGGTGCAAACAAGAAAAAGAAAGGTGCGCTTTCCGTTCAGCTTAAATTGGTTATTGCTGCTTTATTGTTGGTTTTGCTCTCTCCATTTTATTATGGTTATGTATTAAGAAGTTTTGTGGCTACCTGGCGCTGGGTTAAAGATTGGGGGCAAGACCCCAATTACAGAACTTACGAAAGTTTTAATATCAAGATCCCCAAAAAATATACGGTTCACGGAATCGATGTTTCGTATTACCAGGGCAAAATAAACTGGCAAAAAGTAAAAGAAATGAAAGAGGATGAGGTCAGCATCCGTTTTGCCTTTATCAAAGCCACAGAAGGATTAATGTTAGTTGATCCCTATTTTCAACGCAACTGGCGTGAAGCGCCAAAAGCAGGGATTATATGTGGTGCTTATCATTTCTTCCGACCCAAAAAGGATGGTAAAACGCAGGCTAAATTTTTCTTGCAGGTGGTTAATATAGAGAAAGGGGATTTACCGCCTGTTGTGGACATTGAATCTCTTGATGGCGTTTCGCCACTAAAAATGAGGGCAGAACTTTCTGATTTTCTCAATTATGTAGAAATGAAAACCAAAGTCAGGCCGATTGTTTATACCGGACTTAAATTTTATGAAGATTATTTAGTCGATCATTTTGAAGATTATCCTTTGTGGATCGCCCATTATTATCAACCAAAGTTAAGAATGGATAAAAGCCGCTGGAAATTTTGGCAGCATTCTGATAAAGCTAAAATTAATGGTATTGGTCATGTAGTCGATTTTAATGCCTTTAACGGCGATAGTTTGGCGTTGGATAGGTTATTAGTTCATTAGATGAGGTTAACTGGTTAATTGTTTAAATCGGTTAACCGACTCCAAACGCCAAACGCTCAACTCCAAACTAGTACAGCTAAACCGTCCAGCTTTCACATTTCTCTAGGAAAAACTCATCTGCCTCGGCACCAATACCAATTTCTTCGGGAACATCAAGAAAGTAACCGTTATAAGTTAAGCCACCCACCACAGGGTCGACCAGGTGCCCCAATAGTGCCGTATCTAAGTCAAAAAACTCAACATTAGGACTGGCCAATGCAAAATGTAAGTTGGCACTTAATGCAATGCGGGTTTCGAGCATGCTACCGATCATGCATTTTACGCCTCGTTGCAAAGCTTCTTCATGGATTTTTTGCGCTTCTAAAATGCCCCCAGATTTCGAAAATTTAATGTTTAAATAAGTTGTTGATTGGCTATTGATCAATTTTCGGGCATCGTGATGGTTGTAACAGCTTTCATCGGCCATTAGTTTAATCGGCGAATTTACATTCAGTTCTGGTAATTGATCATCGTACCAGGTTCGCATGGGTTGTTCGCAAAACTCAATGTTGTACTGCGCTAATTCGCCTAAAGCAAATAAAGCATCATCAAAACTCCAGCCCTGATTGGCATCCAGGCGTAAAATCAAATCTTCACCAACCGCTTCGCGGATATGTTTTACCCTTTCGATATCATCATGTACTTTTTTACCCAGCTTAATCTTTAATATGCGGCAACCCTGGCTCTTATATTTTAAAGCTGTTGTAGCCATTCCCGCTGGCGTGTCGATACCAATGGTCATATCGGTTTCAATGCTGCGTTTGGTTCCGCCGAGAAATTTATACAGTGGTAATTTGGCGTTTTTCGCTGCAATATCGAATAATGCCATATCAAAAGCGCTTTTAATGGTATGGTTATGATCTGCATAACCCAATAAATCGTTCATCCGTTCAGGAATATCTAACGGATCTTTGCCCTTTAAAATGGCGGCGAAATCTTTAGCCATGGCAATACAGGTTTCCTGCGTTTCACCAACAATCATCGGGAAAGCGGAACACTCTCCAATGCCGTGAATGCCAGCATCAGTGTAAATCCTGATCAATACATTCTGGGCAAAATGCATGGTTCCGGTTGCAATCACAAAAGGTTCCATGGGGATGCTAAAGCGGTATATTTCGGTATGGGTGATTTTCATTTTTTTAAGGTCGAAGGTATAAGGTTGAAGGTGTAAGGTTTGCAAATCGGGATAGAAGCCGATAATGTGTACAATTCAATTCATAATGCAATGCATCATATTCCAATTAAATAGCTCATTTGTGCTTAATTCCATTCATCATTTAGATTTCCAACTAAAGTATAAAAACAAAAACTAAATAGAAACAGGTTTGTAGATTATTAATAGATTTACGCCTCAAATTAAAATTCCTTTTCCCACTTACATTTTACATTAGCAGCCATGTCTGATACCAATAATTTAATCCACGCTTCGTCGCCATATTTGCTACAACATGCCCATAACCCGGTTAATTGGTACGAATGGGGCGCAGAAGCATTAGAAAAAGCCAAAGCGGAAAACAAACTGATATTGGTTAGTATCGGCTATTCGGCTTGTCATTGGTGCCATGTAATGGAGCGTGAAAGTTTCGAGAATCATGAAGTTGCCGAAGTGATGAACCGACATTTTATCTGCATTAAGGTCGATCGTGAAGAGCGTCCGGATATTGACCAGATTTATATGTATGCCATCCAACTCATGACTGGTAGTGGAGGCTGGCCATTAAATTGTATCTGTTTGCCCGATCAGCGCCCGATTTATGGTGGGACTTATTTCCGTAAAAATGATTGGATCAATATTCTGGAAAATGTGGCTGCACTTTGGGCCAACGAACCTGATAAGGCCATTCAATATGCAGAACGGTTAACTTCGGGCATTAAAGACAGCGAAAAGATAATCCCTGCAGGTACAGCAGAAGCATATAGCCATGAACATTTAACTGAAATTATCGATCCCTGGAAACGTCATTTCGATATTGGCTTCGGGGGATATAACCGTGCACCAAAATTCCCTTTACCCAATAACTGGGTCTTTTTATTGCGATATGGCTTTTTAAAGGATGATGAGTCAGTTTTTACCGCTGTATGCCATACCCTCGAAGAAATGAGCCGTGGTGGTATTTATGATCAGATCGGCGGTGGTTTTGCCCGTTATTCGGTTGATGATAAATGGCACGTGCCACATTTTGAAAAAATGCTCTATGATAATGCGCAACTGATCAGTTTATATGCTGAGGCCTATCAATGCACTAAATTCGATTCTTTTAAACAAACCGTTGTTGAAACGATAAATTGGGTTTTCGATGAGATGACTTCAGCAGATGGATTGTTTTATTCGGCACTGGATGCTGATAGCGAAGGGGTAGAAGGCAAATTTTACATTTGGGATAAAAGTGAATTCAATGAGGTTTTAGGCGAAGATGCCCAGTTGATTGGCGCTTATTACAACATTACCGAAGAAGGCAACTGGGAAGAGGAGCAAACCAATATTTTACGTAAAACGATTAGCGATGATGACCTGCTTGCAAAATTTAATATTGATGCAGCAGTACTTCATGATAAAGTAAAGTCAGCTAAAGCAAAATTACTAGCGGTTAGGAGTAAAAGGATCCGTCCGGGGTTGGATGATAAATGTTTAACGGCCTGGAATGGGATGATGATTAAAGCTTTAGCCGATGCAGCAGAAGTGTTAAATCAAAAATCCTATTATGAAAAAGCTTCAGCTGCCGCCAATTTTATTTTAACGCACTTAAAATCAGAAAATGGTGGCTTATACCGCAATTATAAAAACGGAAAGGCTTCTATTACGGGTTTCTTAGACGATTACGCTTTTTTTATTGAAGCGCTAATTGCCCTGTATGAAGCTGATTTTGAGGAGATATGGTTAGAAGAAGCAAAATCATTAACCGATTATGTGATCGCTAATTTTACAGATGCAGATTCGCCAATGTTTTTCTATACTTCTGCCGAAAGTGAGGATTTAATTGCCCGCAAACATGAAGTAATGGATAATGTAATTCCGGCTTCAAATTCTACCATGGCGCAGAATTTGCAGCAACTGGGTTTGCTTTTTGATGTAGAACAATACACTGAAAAAGCTTCAGAAATGCTTGCTGCGGTTCATCCGAAGATAAAAACCTATGGTTCTGCCTATTCAAACTGGGCCATTCAATTGTTAAACGAAATTTTCGGCATAAATGAAATTGCCATTACCGGTTTAAAAACGGATGTTGTTAAATTAGCATTAAGCGGACATTATATTCCGAACAAAATTACATTGGGCGGAACAAAAAGTAACCTACCGCTGTTAAAAGGTAAGCAAAGCAATGAAACAAAAGTTTATATTTGCCGAAATAAAGTATGCCAGTTGCCTGTAAGGACAGTGGAGGAGGCATTAGAGTATTTACAATAAAAAATCTGAATATTTCACAACCGAGCAGTTATTCTTTGATAGGAACTTTAAAATTTGCGGTATTAATGTAGATAACTTCTTCTTAACTTTAAGTTTATACAATCAAGGTTTTAAAAGTTATACTTATCTTTGTCATAGACTAAATGATAACGTGCAAAGTAAAAACAAACGTAAAAGAATTGACTATTCCTCCAAGGTTGGTGAAGTAGTTGTAGATGTTGAAGCATTTGTAAAAAACAAAAGTTCAGAAAACGCAAAGAAAATTTCAACTACTGCCGAACACATTGAAATTGATATTTATTTTGATAAACATTATTTTGACAGGCAACAACATGGAGACCAAGAAGGTAAACGTGACGGAATCGAAAGTGATACTGTAAAATCATTACTTGTTGAAGCTGGGAGACATTTATTTTATTATTCTATAAAGAACAAAACTTTTTCTTTTGTTAATTTTGAAGTTGTACCAAGACCAGAGAGGATTGTTTTGACGAAAGAAGTTGAAGGCGAACTACCATTAAATGTTGTTGCTGAATACCATTATCTTGGACTAAATAAGTTTGAAGTTACTCTAAAAACTGCGATGAAAATTGGTGGTTTTAAATTGAGTGATGGGCAGTATCAACTAATACTTCATCCCGATGAAACCTCTACACTAATACGTCTAGAAAAGGCTAAGATGTTATTAGTCAGTGAGTGTACTCATTAAATTTCGATTAATTGTTATTAATATTTATTAAGCTTTAAAAATATTTGCAAAACATTTTACAAATATTTTTGTAATAATATACATAAAAATATAAAGTAATATTTATATTTGTATCAGTATTTGAGACAGGATAACAATCTGGACAGCCTTGCAAAGGGCAGGATAAAATTCTGGTCAGTCTCACTAAACCCCCTTAACTGGGGGTTTTCTTTTTTGTTGCCTTATCCATTTTTTTCTGTCGTCTAAATACTTTAAGTATTATCAAATCTATCAGATATGTTAATTATCGAAACTCTCTTTAAAACATATGGTTTTCAATTCGCTACTGTAATTGGTATAATTTCATTTTTTGCTAATAGATATTTCAACAAAAAGGATAAAAAGGATGAATTAAGGCATTCACTTTTTCAGAATTTAAAGGTGGAATCAATGAATAATTTTATTGAATGTTATACAGCTTCAGAATTATGCTGGATACAGCTTCCATATTTTGATATTCTTTCTCACAAGATTAAAGGTAAAGAAGTGGATGAATATGTTATACCAACTCATAATAAGTTTACTGCTTCATACTATAAATTATTCATCATTTTAGATAGTAAGGAGATGCTAGAGTTTACGGAAATCTACAGCTCAATCTCTGAAGTAAACCGACTTTTAGGTATATTAATGTTTGATTACGATGAAAAAAAGTTAGTAGTTAAAACCAACCGGTACCACGATGTTATTACAAAAGCACAGAAAGAAAATAGAATAAGGCTGGAGAGGATTGGTGAGAAATTCAAATTGAAATACGGCTAGTCAATCTATCTTTTTCCAATAGGAGAAAAAGGTATTACTTTTCGTACTAGTACTAAAAAACATCTTCTTTTCTGAACAATCAGCTCATCTTTTTTGTTAGGTAAATAATTAACTTATCTTTGCCTAGCAATATTTAAAAGCACTTAAACAAGTTTAATAAATATTTGCCGAAATAAAGTATGCCAGTTGCCGGTTAAAACTGTTGAGGACGCATTAGAGTATTTACAATAAATTAATTTAAATGAATATTTCACCAAACTCTGTAGTAGCGTTAACTTACGAATTGCATACTACTAACGAAGAAGGACAACAAGTTTTTGTCGAAAAAGCTGACGAACAAAATCCTTTAGTATTTTTATATGGCGTAGGCATGATGTTGCCTAAATTTGAAGAGCATTTAACTGGTTTAAAAACTGGTGATGAATATGGCTTCGAGCTATCTGCTGCAGATGGTTATGGCGATATCGATCCGGGTGCTTTCGCCGATTTGCCAAAAACGATGTTTACTGAAGCTGGTGGCGAATTGCCAAATGTAGGTGATGTAATTCCATTGCAAGATAACAATGGTAACCAGTTTAGAGCAGGTGTTACAGCTGTTCACGACGAAACCATTTCAGTTGATTTAAACCACCCAATGGCTGGTAAAAACCTGGTATTTAATGGTGTGATTTTGAATGTACGTGAAGCTACTCAAGATGAATTGGCTCATGGTCATGCGCACGGAGCGGATGGTCATTCAGGTCACTAATTAATAATATAAACGATTTTCAAAGAAGTCAAGTTTTAGATAGCCACTTTGCTATGTAAACTTGACTTCTTTCGTTATATGTGCATAATTAATCTTGAAAAACCTCTTCCAGAACAAGTAAAAACCCGGGCATAATCGGTGTGCTTACCTTTTCACCAACGGTTAACAGTTTGGTGGGCTGAAACTTGCCTTTATCATCAAGGATGTACCTGAAAAAAGTCTTTTCCGAAGGACTTACGATCCAGTATTCTTTAACGCCTGCTTCTTCATAAACCTCGTATTTGTTGATCAGTTCTTTTTTATTGTTGCCTGGAGATAAAATTTCGACAACAATATCAGGTGCACCTATGCATCCGCGTTTATCCAGTTTAGTCTGATCGCAAACCACCACAATATCGGGCTGTACTACCGTGAAAACTTCTTTATCCTCCTGGGTTTTCTTTGCTAAACGGACATCAAAAGGTGCTGAATATACTTCACACTTATGGCCATTTAATGCGTTGTAAATTGGAACATAAATTCTTCCCGATATTTTTTGGTGAATACGTGAAGGAGCAGGGCTCATCTCGAAAATGTACCCTTTGATGATCTCTAAGCGCTCTTCAAATTCGAAACGCATATAATCTGCATAACTGTAAGACGCAGTGAAATCAATCTCATTAAGCGTCTTAACTGGAGGCAGCTCCTCCTCAGTAGGGTATGGCTTGATATTTTTCATATGAGGTATTTAACCAAATATACTAAATATCTTAGTTTTTTTAAAAATCAATCTTCAAACGCAGTCCGCCATTAGTGAGATTGAGGTTTTCTTTAGAGAAAGTTTTCATCGGCAACCTTAAAAAAGGTTCGATGGCAATATTGTTCTTTTTAGATATTTTTTGTTTATAACCGAACGAGAAATTATAAAATCCGATGTATTTATCAGGATCTATATTGGCTTCAGGCTGTGGTTCAGTAGTTTTTTCTTTCACAATCATCGTTTTCGAATCCGCATAACCATTTGCTGTTGTAGAAGAAAAATTCTGTACCTGGTTTACAATGTAGTTATTCTGTTGCGAGTTGTTTAAAACAGCCAGTGCAGAAACCCCAATATTGGTGTAGAGTTTATCACTTATATTGTATTTTAATTCCAGAGGAACGTTAATTCCACGCACTTTAGCATCAACCGACTCGAGGTTTTTGCCTGATAAAGTTTGTGGTGCAGAAGCGTTTAATGATTCGGTGGTGCTAATAGATGCATAAGAAACACCAGAGCTTATCGATAGTTTGTTGGCGATGGCATACGATAAAGAAAAGCCATAGTTCATGGTTACTTTATTGTCATTACCCATCGCTGGTGCTACGTACACATCAGGCTGCCATTTAGAATTTTCACTTGTTTTGGATGGCGGTTTTTGCTGATTTACATAACTATCATGGGCAAGCAATCGCTCAAAACTTGTTTGCGTATTTGGCTGAGGTTTCTTCTTTTCCGTTAAAATATCAAACGGTTTTGATTTCAGGTTTGAAAGATTAGTACCCGCAAGCTTGTTATCTAAAAGATTATCATTTGCCGGAACCAATTGTTCGGTATTGATAAACGTATAATCGCTTTGTGGTGTTAATAATGGTTTTATGCTTTCTACAGTTTTGGCCGGGCGACTGGCAACAAGGTTGTTTGCAGCAGTTGCACTGCCATTTAATGCAGTAGGATTGGCCGGAGTTTCAATAACCGCATCTGTATGCCCCTTAGCCACCAGATTTTGCGTGGCTTTAGGTTTAATTATCGCAATTTCTTTTTTCTGATCTGTATCGTTCTGCATAAAAAATACACCTCCGAAGATAAAAATTAAGGCAGCAGCAGCCCACAAAGGCCAAAAAGCGATGCCTGGTCTCTTATTTTTTTTCTCCGAAAAGCGCTCCCATGCACCATCAGGGTATGTTTCCTCATGGTTTTGGAGTTGCGCGGTGATATGCTCAATTAATTCCTTATCCATTTTTTTCGTATGAATTAACCATGGTATTTAGGTAAAGGGTACGTAACTTATTTTTAGAACGTGTAAGGTAAACACGACTGGAACTTTCAGGAATGTTTAACATCTTCGAAATTTCATCATGGGCGAAGCCCTCAATTTCATATAAGTTAAATACCAGTCTCTGCGTATCTGGTAAGTGATTTAGTAAATTCAAAATATCATTAACGTGTAGTTCCGAAGCAACCGAAACCTGAGTAACCGGATGTTCACTTTCTGCTAAATCATCAACATAAAATTGAACTTTCGAACTTCGTATTTTGTCTATTGCTGTCCGCGAAGCAATCTGGGCAATCCAACCTTTAAATGATCGCTGTAATTCTTCCGGGTTTTTTGGTGCTTTGAAGCCGCCAACATGTTTGAAAATCTTGATAAAACTGTCATTTACAAGCTCTTCACTGTCCGAAGGATTCTTGGTATACCTTAAAATTATGCCCATTAAATAGCCATAAAATGATTTATACATCATTTCTTTACAGCTATTGTCGTTTTTTACACAGCCTTTTAAAATTTCCTCAAAACTGAGTATTTTTTTTATCACCCCTGTAAAGGACTATTTATTAAAGGTTTATCATGATTAATTATTGCAAATTTAAGAAAATAACACCACCCAATTTTTTGAGTGGTGTCAATTTTCGTTTCCACAGGTAGCGTGAAATATTTTTTATTTGTTTGTCATCACTGATAACCCAACGCCGGTACTATCGGTTTTGCTTGATAAGCCTTTAGCCCAGATGGTATAAATTTTACCTTTTTCGATTTTAACAGCTGGTAAACTCACTTTAACTGTTCCGCTTTGTTTTAGCTGGAAAGTATAACTGTCGTTCGGTGCAATATTGCTAAAAGTGGTAAACTCTTTAAATGCTTTTGCTGTAAATAATGGTGCATCTGTTCCGGCAATAGCTAAATCAAATGGGGCAGAACCTGGGCTTAAGTTTACAAAACGAACTTTAGCCTTATCGGTTTCTGGTGCTTTTAAATCATCTTCCAGGATTAAAAGTTTGGTAGATTTTAAAGTATCTACTACGAAAACCGAATAAAATGATCCTTCTTTTAAGGTAGCTGTAGCTGTTGTTAAATATTTTAAAGAGTCTTTTTTAGCAACGCCAACTAATCTTGTTCCGGGATAAGCAGCATAGTAACCCAGATCTTTAGTGTAGGTAAAGCTGTTTATTTTTTGGTTATCCAGGATAAAATCTAACGCAGCTGTTCCTGGTGATGCATGAACAAAGCCAATACCGGCAGCTTCTATCGGATCGTTGTTAAAATCTTTTTTACAGGCAGTTATGGTTAAAGCTATCGCTAAGAGAGAGAGTATAATTTTTGTAGTGCTGAAATTTTTCAAATTCGTTTTCATTTTAATGTTTTAAATCAATTTTATGAACAAAATTGGTTAATGGCCATTAACGCTTTTTTCTTGTAAAACGATTAACGGAATGAAAACGCTACAGCAGATGTGTTTTTTTATAAAGAAAAAGCCACATGGAGTGCATGTGGCTTCTAAATCAGTATTTTAATTGAAGAACTAAGAATACATTTCTTCTCTTAGTTTTGCAACATCACTACTGTTAATGTACTCATCGTAAGTCATCAACTTATCAATAGTGCCTTTCGGCGTAATTTCGATAATGCGGTTGGCAACGGTTTCTGTTAACTGGTGATCTCGAGAGGTAAACAATATTGCACCTTTAAAATCTTTCATACCATTGTTCAGTGCCTCGATAGATTCCAGATCCAGGTGATTGGTTGGCTCATCAAACATTAATAAGTTGGCTTGTTGTAACATCATTCTGGAGAACATACAACGCATTTTCTCACCTCCTGAAAGCACTTTTACGTTTTTAAGTACTTCTTCGCCTGAGAATAACATACGGCCTAAAAAGCTACGTACAAATTGCTCATCCGCATCAGTGCCTGAATACTCACGTAACCAATCAACCAGGTTTTCATCTTTACCGGCAAAATACTCAGAGTTATCGTTCGGAATATCTGCAGTGCTAATGGTAACACCCCACTTAAATTCACCCCTATGGTTTGCATCTCTGCCTGTTAATACATCATAAAATGCTGCGGTAGCCAAACTGTTCTGAGATAATACGGCAATTTTATCACCTTTGTTTACCATGAAAGTGATTTTATCAAACAATACACCGTCATTTCCGTTTTTACCCAGGTTTTCTACCTGTAAAATCTGGTCACCAGCTTCGCGACCGGTATTGTTGAATATAATGGCCGGGTATTTTCTGCTCGAGGCTTTAATTTCGGTGATATCAATCTTATCCAAAGCTTTCTTACGCGAAGTAGCCTGTTTTGATTTAGATGCATTGGCACTGAACCTGCGAATAAATTCCTGTAGCTCCTTCACCTTATCTTCCATTTTCTTATTCTGGTCGCTACGTTGCTTTAAAGCCAGCTGACTAGATTCGTACCAGAAAGTATAGTTACCAGTGTAAATACTCATTTTAGCGAAATCGATATCGACAATATGCGTACAAACGGCATCTAAAAAGTGCCTGTCGTGCGATACAACCAATACAATATTCTGGTAATCGGCCAGAAAGTTTTCTAACCAGGCAATGGTTTCAATATCCAAATCATTGGTAGGCTCATCCAGTAATAAAATATCCGGGTTACCGAATAAGGCCTGTGCCAATAACACACGTACTTTCTGTGTGTTGTCCAGTTCTTTAAGTAACTTATAGTGATTATCTTCCGTTATGCCCAAATTGCTCAACATCGTTGCAGCATTGCTCTCCATGTTCCAGCCATCCATTTCTGCGAAAAGATTCTCCAGCTCTCCAGCACGTTCGCCATCTTTCTCCGAGAAATCTTCTTTCATATAAATGGCATCTTTCTCTTTCATGATGGCATAAAGTTCTTTATGACCGATCATTACGGTTTCTAATACCGAAAACTCATCAAATTCGTAGTGGTTTTGTTTTAAAACCGCCATTCTTTCGCCTGGAGTAAAAGCCACGCTACCAGAGGTTTGGTTCACTTCTCCCGATAAAATTTTTAGAAAAGTAGATTTACCTGCGCCGTTAGCCCCAATTACGCCATAGCAGTTGCCCTGGGTAAATTTTAGGTTAACATCTTCAAATAATGTGCGTTTGCCGTATCGTAACGATAAATTAGAAACTGAAATCATGCTGTAATTGAAATAAGCCGCAAAGATAGGGAAAAAGGTTGAGGGTAGGAAAGTGTTTGATGGTTTGGTTGTTTTATTGTTTTATTGTTGAAAGGTTTTGAGGTTGGAAAGTTCGATTGCTATGTTGTTGAAAGCTGTATGATCAGTTAACCGGTTAACCAATTTTTTTGAAAACGGAGGTTCCGTTCTTTTTTGGCTAAGCAGTCCCGTTATCCGCTTTACTCCGTTACACCTCGTGCCCGCTGCTACCGGGTTTATTTTACAAAGGGGGGAAGCTTTTGGCTAATGGTATAAAACCCAGAGACTAAATTAATAACAAAATGTAGCGCAATTGATAAAAATAGATTTTTGGTCATTACTTTTTTTCATGATGTGATTTTAGTATTTTAGTGATACACACAAAATGAAATCAATATGAAAAAATTAACACTAGGCATCATCATGTCTGCTATTTCCGTCGTGGCTTTTGGCCAAGAATCCCAGTATCAATATAAAGTCGATTTTTTTGGCGATACCATTCTGGTCGATTCCAAAGATAATACCATCGGCAAACAGAAGAAAGACTTTTTTGGCAATACCATTATTGTAGATAAAGATGGCAAAACCATAGCCAAGCAAAAGCAGGATTTTTTCGGTAATACGATTTTAGAAAATGAAGCCGGAAAAACTGTAGGTACACAAAAGAAAGATTTTTTTGGCAATAAGGTGTTAGAAAGTGAACGTGATCAAAACCTGGTGCCAAAGCCATTAGGAGGTTTGGTTCCTGGTGATGGGAAAACAGAAGTGGCCATCAGGCAAAAAACAGATATCTTCGGTAATATCGTTATTGAAAACGACCGTGGCCAGATCTTAAATGTTTATAAAACAGATATTTCGGGCAACATCATCATAGAAGATGGCAATGGTAAGGTAATAGGCAAACAGAAAAATAATATTTTTGGCGATACCGTTGTCGAAGATGACCATGGAAATGTATTAGCTAAGTATAAAAAAGATGTATTTGGCCATACTGTAATAGAAGATGTTAATGGTAAAAAGATGGGGATTTTCAAAACCGATATTTTTGGAAATAAATCTTTTGTTCCCGAACATTAAAGGGTATTGATTATTTAATAAACTTTTTCAAAGGAGGGCGTCATTCTCGCGCATGCATGAATCTTAATGCAAGTTGCATATAACATTTAGATTATCCTCGATGAGCACTTCGTGGTTCCCAATTAAGTTGGGAATGACGACCTATCTCAATGTACTTTGTGGTAAAATATTTATTTTAGTCCCATGCCAAATCATATCTTGCTAGATACCATAAAAACCACGCTGCAAAAAAGCAAAGTAGAAAAATTAGCTGCAATAGCTTCTGAAGATACCTTTTCGGTAAAAGATTTGATTGATTTGAGTTTCTATCATGATGAACAGATTGGTTTCAGGGCCGCCTGGATCTTAGAAAATGTATTCACTAACCATCAGCAGAGATTTCTGCCCTTTGCGCTTTATTTTTTAGAGAAATTTCCACAACAAAACAATTTGTCGGCATTGAGGCATTATGTTAAAATTATGGCCTTTATGACCAAAAAAAATGCCTCAGTGGAAGTTAAGAAAATCCTTGCCGAATATGATACTAACCAGTTGGTAGAAGTTGCTTTCGCCTGGTTAATTGATGAGCAGATTCCGGTAGCTGTAAAATCACACTGTTTAAACCTTTTGGCCAATTTAAATGTCAAACACAAATGGATTAAGGAAGAATTGTTACAAACCATGGATTTCCTGGTAGATAAAGAAAGTATTGCCTTTTTCGCAAAGGTTAAACAGATCAGGAAACAGTTGGCAGTTCGCGGTTAACAGTTATCAATTTGCAGTTCTTCTTAACAGATTCAGCTGACAGTTTTTGAGCCCTCAATCTTCCTGCCTTCCGCCATTAAGCTTTCTTCAGTTAACGTAAAGTCAAATCTTCGGGATTTAACCTTCAACCCTCTACCTTCCGCCTTCTACCTCATATATCATTCCACCTTTTACCTTATATTTACCAAATGAGTACAACATACGATATTGTTTCAAAAGTTATAAAAGAACGTCGCAGTATTTTCCCTGCCAGCTATATAAAAAAAGAAATTCCGGTTGAGGTGATCAACCAGATTTTAGAAACAGCCAATTATGCACCAACACATAAATTAACACAGCCCTGGCGCTTTGTCGTGATCAGAAAGGCGGGATTAACAAAACTTGGTGAAGAACTGGGTAAATTATACAAGGAATTGGTTAGCCCCCAGCAGTTTTTACAGAAAAAGTACGATAGTTTTGCCGAAAAAACGAGTCAGGCCGATTGCATTATTGCCATCAATATGCAGGTGAGCGGTAAAATACCAGAGTGGGAAGAGTTGGCGGCAGTTTCGTGTGCGGTTCAGAATATGGCTTTAACTGCCGAAAGTTTAAAAGTTGGCGCCTACTGGAGTTCTCCGCCTTTAATTGATGATTTAGGTAACTTTTTAAGTCTGAGTGAAAACGAAAAGTGCATCGGTTTATTCTACATGGGCTATCATAACGAAAAACCATGGGAACCCAACCGGACTTCGATAGAAGAAAAGGTGAGGTGGATAGAGGGGTAGTATATTGGTTCATTAGTTCACTGGTCATTAGTTCATTGGTCATTAGATCAGTAGTTCATTGGTCAATGGTTGATATGGTTAATCGACTTTAGACTACGGACTTTAGACTACGGACTGAAGACTACAGACTGAAGACTACAGACTGACGACTACAGACTATCTCCATCTAACATCATGCATTATGCTAAATCCTTTGGATAACTATTTCGAGCAAAAAGATGAACCTGTTAAAAGCTGTTTGCAATATTTAAGATCGCTTTTAGTGGGCTATGCTGATATTACCGAGCATTGGAAATATGGAATGCCTTTTTATTACCATAAAGGAAAAATGTTCTGTTATCTTTGGATCCATAAAAAACTTCATCAACCTTACATTGGTTTGGTTGACGGAAATAAAATTGAACACGAAGATCTGTTACAAGAGAAAAGAGCCCGGATGAAAATTTTATTGATCAACCACCTCGAAGATATTCCTAAAAAGAAAATCGAATCTATTTTAAAACAGGCCTTTGCCCTCCGTAGTTAATTACGTCTTCCATCACCCATTATCCATAATCATATATGTCTACCTTAAAATCAAAACTTTATCAGCTTTGTTTGACTTTTATCCAAAACAGGATAGAAAATATCGAGTATTCCTTAAAACAAGCGAGGCAGGCATCAAACGATGATACAAAAAGTAGCGCTGGTGATAAATACGAAACCACCCGCGAAATGATGCAGCAGGAGATGGATCGTAACAGTAAATTGTTGTACGAAGCCGGTCAGCAGAAAATTGCATTACAGCAAATTGAAAATGTAGAATCAGATCGCCTGGTTAAAAACGGAAGTCTGGTTTTAACCTCAGAAGGTAATTTTTACATCAGCATCAGCGCCGGTGAACTTAATACCGATGGACAGAAATTTTTCGCCGTATCGCAGGCATCGCCAATAGGCAGGTTTTTAATTGGAAAAGTAATAAATGAGCGCTTCAAGTTTAATGGCAAGGAATATATTGTAAAAGAGATACTATAAAGTTTTCAGTTGGCAATTTGCAATTCTCCATTGAAGATTATTTCGTAAAAGAGATAGTATATGGTTTTCAGTTGGCAATTTGCAATTGTTCATTGAAGATTATTTCGTGAAAGAGATACTATAAAGTTTTCAGTTTGCAACTTGCTATTCTCCATTGAAGCTAGCGATTAACTGTTTTTCTCCAGTATTTCTTAATCAAAATCTGCGCTCAAATCTGTTTGATCAGCGGGGAAACCTTTTTTAATTATGCCCGCTGATTTAAGGGGTAAACGCAGAATTAAGTTAACTGAAAATTGCTAACGGAGAACTTACTTAATTCCCATCCTTTCTGCAAAAGCCGGCACTAAATAAGTTTTTAAATCCGAATAAGGAATAAATACGACAATTTGTCCCTGTGCATAACTGGCTACTTCGTAAGGGTTGTACATAAAAGCAATCCCATTCGCATTGAAATAGAAGTTTTTATTCGGTTTTATAAAATCATCAAAAAGTACGGTGCTTAAAGCATCTTTAGCTTTAATGTTGTATTCTTTCCTAACATTACGTTCTAAAATGCCTTGTAAGGTATTCGAATCTATTTTAATGATATCGCTCAGCACCAATTGTTTTTTGTTCTTCACATCTAAACAGAACATGGTACTGCTGTAATTGCCATGTGCGCCGCCGGTATAGGCATCAGCCAGGAAATCGATTACGACATAACCATTATCATTATAATTAACCGACTGCTGACTGTTGTTGGTATAATTCATCCAGGCCTGAAAATCATCGCCACGGCTATTTTTGGTTTGCTCGGTAACTTGCGTTTTATAGTCTTTGAAATAGGCAGCTGCAATGTTTTTGAAGCCTGTGGAGCGGTCAACATTTGATTTTACGCCCGATATTTTTTTAAGCTCCGAGTTTAGCCAGTTGCCATATTCATCATTGTTTTTGCTTTCCAGATACTCAAAACTGATTTCTGCAGCAGGCGATTTTGGCTGACTGGCAAATGCTTTTACCGAATCTTTATAAATGCCTGCATTGAACTGATAACTGCCCTCAGGATATTTTTCCGTTAAAACAATCGGAAATTTTTTGTTTTTATCGCCACTTTCCCAATTGCCATTAAAGCCATTTCCATTCCACTTTAAGGCCAAATGCGGCGATTTAAAGTCCCGGGTGAAGTAAGATTCGTAAAAACTGTATTCGGTAAGGATAATGCTGTCTTTCCCGATCAAAGTATCAGTTGATAGGTTAAGCCAGGAGCCATCGTAATAATAGGTGCCACTTACATCGTCATCCACCTTTTGCAAATGCATAATTACTTTTTTGCCCGCAATGGTGCCTTCAAATCTCTTGTAGAAACTTTCTGTAAGTTCGGCCTTTACATTCGCTGTGCTATCAGCTGTAGTTTCAGTGGTATTGGCGCTATTTTTAGGGTTGTTACAAGCCGATAAAACCAGTAATCCGAAAAGGCAGTAAAGAAAAGCGTATTTCATAAGTTAGGGAATTGATTTACTTAAGATTTACAGTCAAAACTATGGTTTTGTTTTATTAAAACTCTTGTTTATGCTGTAATATAAGTTTTTTGCTGTGTATCTCCCCGGATCAATGATTCTTCTAATGGTGTAAAGCGGATAATTTTCATCTCGTGCTGTCGAAAGTATAAATGCCGCTTTAAAGCCATGTTCTTTTAGTTTATGCAAAGTTGATGCTTTAAAAACGCCATAGGGATAAGCGAAATATTCCACTTTTTTTCCTGTAATCTCTTCCAGTTTTTTAGTAGGTGCATCAATTTGGCTTGTCCAGTCCTCATCGGTAAACTGGGCAAAGTTTTTGTGATCGTAGGTATGGCTGGCAATCGTATTTCCTTCGTCGGATAACTGTTTAATCTGCTCTTTAGTCATGTAATTGATCCGGCCTTTTCTCCCGATGGATACCGTCATGATAAAATAAACGCCTTTAAAACCATGTTTTTTCAGCGTTGTATTTCCAATCGTAAATTGATCCTCATCCGTATCATCAAAAGTGATCATAATTGGCTTTTCAGGCAGCTTAGCGCCATATACCAAATAATTGTACAGCTGATCAGGTAGGATGGAGTGGTAGCCACTATCGGCCAGCATTTTCATGTGTTCCTTAAACTTATCAGGAGCTATAATATCATCATGCGCCCTTTTGCTATCAGTGGCAATATTATTCCTGATCTGGTGATAACACAAAACCGGCACCTCCCTGCGCGCCAGTATCGTTTTGGTATCGGCAGGTTTGGTGTGGGTCGAATCTATTTTAACTTCTTCTGTTTTGGTTTTTGCGGCAGTTTTTCCTTTTGAAGCATCAGATGATTGGCAAGAGGCTAAAAATAATGCAGAAACAGCACCGTAGAGCAGAAAATTTTTCATATTCGTCGCCTGTTAAAAGCTGTTTTTAATGCTGTTGCTTAATGTTTTAGGCGACCAGTAACCACTGGCAATAATCCTGCGGATGGTAAATAACGGATCTTTTTCATCGCGTTTGGTTGATAGTTGATAAGCCATTCTAAACCCACGTTTTTTAAGTTCCGGAATTCCTTCTGCATTCCATAAACCGAAAGGATAGGCAAATTCTGTCATTTTTTTTCCTGTAATTTCTTCCAGTTTTTTAGTTGGTTTATCTAACTGCTCTTCCCAATCTTTACCCGCATATTTCTTGAAATTTTTATGATCGTAAGTGTGGCTGCCGATCACATTTCCTTCGTCAGCAAGTTGCTTAATCTGCTCTTTGCTCATGTAATCTACAAATTTCCCTTTTTTACCGATCGAAACCGTCATGATGAAATAAACGGCTTTATAACCTAATTTATCTAAAGTTGGGCGCACAATCGTAAACTGATCCAGGTCAGTATCGTCGAAGGTTAACATAATGGGTTTGCTCGGTAGCGCTGCACCAGTGTTCAGGTAGGCGTAAAGCTGATCGGGTAAAATGGTATGGTAACCGCTATCGGCCAACATTTTCATCTGATCTTTAAAGTTCTGGATTTCTACAATATAATCTTTGCCTACTTTGCCATCTGTTGCTTTCCAGTTTCTTACCTGGTGGTAGCATAAAATGGGCACCTGTTTTCTGGCTAAAATGGTTTTAGCATCAGCAACTTTAATTTTCGAAACATCAACCGGTGTTCCGGTGCTGGCTGCCGTATTGCTGGTTTGTGCAGTAGAATCTTTGGTAGCAGAATTTTCTGTTTGAGATTTAGATTGGCAGCTGGCAAATAAGATTGCTCCGGCTGTTATTAGGGTTAAAAAGCTGTATTTCATTATTAGGATATATAGCTACAAAACTATAAAATCCATTAATTATTTATCCATCAAAACAAATTGTGTTAATAATTAATTTCAGTTGCAGGAAATTACGCTAACTATCGCATTTATTACACATCAAAAACTGCTTAATATCCTTTAATTAAATAATTTAGCGGCTCAAACAAATTTTGATGAATAAACTTTATAAACTCCTGCTGTGTGCGCAGTTTTTATCCTTAACTGTAGCCGCACAAAACAAAACATTTACCCTAACCGAGAATATTCAGCCTCAGCCTAAAGCAAATTATCAGCTTGCATCGCGTTTTTCGCCAAATAAGCTGAAAAAAATGGTTTATTCTACTGCAGTAGATCCGCATTGGTTAAAATTGAGCAATCGTTTCTGGTACACTTTCGAAAGTCCAAAAGGAAAGTTTTGGTACCTGGTAGATCCGGCATCAAAAAGCAAAAAACTGATGTTTGATAATGCTAAACTGGCAGCCGATATTACCCTGATTGTCCGCGATCCCTTCGATGCCGAACATTTACCACTCGAAAACCTGAAATTTGCCGCCGACGAAAAAAGTATCTCTTTCGAAATTAAAAGCAGTGTAGATGAGCTTAAGAAGGATAGAAAAGATAAAAAAGCTGCAGATTCTATGCAGAAGAAAATATTTTCTTTCAAATACGAACTGGCCAGTGCAAAATTAACAGAGGTGCCAAATTTCAGCAAGCCAAAACCGAAACCATCATGGGGATCTGTAGCACCCGATTCGTCGGCCATTATCTTCTCCCGTAATTACAACCTGTATTGGATGGATAAAGACAACTACAAAAAGGCAGTCAAAAATGAAGATGACAGCACCATTGTAGAACATCAGCTTACTAAAGATGGCGTTAAGTTTTATTCGTACGGAAGCGATGGTGATGGCGAAAACAATGTAGAGAACGAAAAAAACAATAAAAAACGCCGTGGTGCTTATGTGCTCTGGTCGCTGAATTCGAAATATTTCGTATTGGACAGAACCGATTCGCGTAAGGTTAAAGATCTTTGGGTCATAAATAGCGTTACACCGGGTCGTCCAACTTTAGAAACCTATAAATATCAAATGCCTGGCGAGGCTGAAGCCCCTCAGGATGAAGTGCTGTTATTTGATTTCGCTGCAAAATCTTATAAAAAACTAAGTGTTGCCGCATTTAAAGATCAAAGTGTTTCGGTTTGGAGCAAACCATCATTAAATAAAGACCGTGATAACGAATTCCGTCCATCTATTTGGTTGGGTAACGATAGCAAGTTCTATTTTTCGCGCACCAGCCGCGATTTAAAACGTATCGACATCGGTACGGTTGATATTGCCAGCGGAAAAGTTACGCCTTTAATCGACGAACGTTTTAATACTTATGTGGAGGTTAACCGTCCGGGTTTGGTAAACGATGGTAAAGAACTGATCCATTGGAGCGAGCGCGATGGCTGGGCACATTTTTATCTTTTTGATGAAAACGGGAAGCTGAAAAACCAGATTACCAAAGGCGCTTTCCACTGTGAGAGCATCGTGAATATCGACGAGAAAAAACGTATCCTTTATTTTACGGCAAATGGCAGGGAAGGTAAAGAAGATCCTTATTATCTGCACTTGTACAGCATCAATTTTGATGGTTCGAACCTGAGATTGTTAAATGCAGGCGATTTTGATCATGCGGCGAACATGAACGATAACAATACTTTTTTTGTCGATAATTATTCGAGGGTAAACACGGCTCCAAAAGCAACGCTTTATGATGGAACCGGTAAAAAAGTAATGGACCTTGAAACTACAGATCTTTCATTGCTGATGACAGCGGGTTACAAATTCCCTGAGCCTTTCAAAGTAAAAGCTGATGATGGAATTACCGATTTATATGGCGTAATGTATAAACCTTTCGATTTCGACCCAAATAAAAAGTACCCGATTATCGAGTATGTTTATCCAGGTCCGCAAACGGAAGCCGTAAATAAGGCTTTCAGCAAAAGCATGGATCGTACCGAACGTTTGGCGCAATTTGGTTATATCGTCATTACGGTAGGTAACCGCGGTGGAAACCCTTCGCGCTCTAAATGGTACCATACTTACGGTTATGGTAATTTGCGCGATTACGGTTTGGCAGATAAGAAAACAGCTATTGAGCAATTGGCAGCTAAATATGCTTACATCGACGAATCTAAAGTGGGCATTACAGGCCACTCTGGAGGCGGATTTATGTCAACAGCTGCGATGTTGGTTTACCCTGATTTCTTTAAAGCTGCAGTTTCTAACGCCGGAAATCACGATAATAGCATTTACAACCGCTGGTGGAGCGAAAAACACCATGGTGTAAAAGAAACCATTTCATTAAAAGGAGATACCTCGTTTAAATACAGCATTGATAAAAACCCTGATCTAGCCAAAAACCTGAAAGGTCATTTGTTGTTGATGCACGGCGATGTAGATAACAATGTGCATCCGGCAAATTCTATCCGCGTGGCTAATGCATTGATGAGGGCAGGCAAACGTTTCGATTTCCTGATTATTCCTGGTCAGCGCCATGGTTTTGGCGATATGACGGAGTATGCTTTCTGGAAGCTGGCTGATCATTTTAACAAATATTTAATCGGCGATTTTTCTGAACCGAGCGATGTTGATTTGGTAGAAATGGACAGAGATATCGAACAGAACGGAAAATAGTTTGAATACAATAGTTATTACAATGGCCTGCGGAAACGCAGGCCATTTTTTTTATAACGATAAGTCTTCATTGCGGAGCTAATCTTTCATTAATCGTGGCAATCTACCTGATTAGCGTTGCATGAAGCACGTATTCATAAACCTTAAAAATGGAATGCTGCCTTGGCCGCCTAGCCCCGGTTGAAGTGTTACCCTGCAGCAACGAGGTACGAGGCAGCGAAGCGTATAAGCGTAAAACGGGAGAGGCTAAATGTTTTGCACAGGTATTGCGCTCCAAAAAAACTCATAACTATTGAGACTAATCTTCATTTGCCATAGCAACCTACCTAACTAGTATTTCTCCATGGTGGTGTCCTCACAAACCATTTTCATTTTTTTTATGATGAATTATTGTTTTGAAAAGCAGCGTCCCGACGTTCTTCGGTTATTTCAGTCCTGCTATTGCCTATTAACATAAATCGTGATTGCGAGGCTAATTTTTCATTAGCCGTGGCAATCTTTTTTTTCCTTGCCATGGTTTGTGCACTCACAAACCATTTTCATGTTTTTTATGATGAACTATTGTTTTGAAAAGCAACGTTCGGCAGTTCTTCGGTTATTTCAGTCCTGCTATTGCCTATAGTCCCGATTTTAAGATCTCTTAAATCATAAATATTTGCTCCAATCGGGAGCTATTTGGCGCTATCAGGTTTAATTCATTTAGGGCTGCATCTCTTTATTCGCAAAACCATGGTATTATCTTACCTATATAAAAAAAGGAGCAGATTAAGCTTGAAACAATTGCAGGAGATGGCTGTTATTTTAATATGAATTACAAAAGCACAATTTTGGCAACATTACTTTTAGTTGGAGGAATTGCCAGTAGCAACGCTCAAGATATAGATCAGAAAAATGTTCCCTCATTGGTTAAAACGGCATTTAATAAAGCTTATCCAAAAGCAACAGATGCAGATTGGGAAAAGAAAGGTGCAAATTATGAAGTTGATTTTAATTTAGGAAAGGTAGATCATAAAGCCACTTACTCAGCAGCTGGCGAAACGGTTTCTTTCGAAAAAGATATTCCAAATGCGCAGCTTCCGGCGGTAATAGCTAAAAATATTAAAGCTAAATATCCAAAAGGCAGAATTGATGATGTAGATTGGATTAACACTGGAGGAAAAATTACCTATAAAATTGATATTGAAGGTACACCAGACGTAAATGTATGGTACGACGCAAGCGGCAAGTTTATTAAAGAAGTGGCCGATTAATTTTAACCGCATGAATCGTCGTTGTGGCTAATTTTTAATTAGCTGTGGCAATCTTTTTTCTCTTGCCATGGTTTGTGTCCTCACAAACCATTTTCATGTTTTTATGATGAACTATTGTTTTGAAAAGCAGCGTTCGGTAGTTCTTCGGTTATTTCAGTCCTGCTATTGCCTATTAACATAAATCGTCATTGCGAGGCTAATTTTTCATTAGCCGTGGCAATCTTTTTTTTCCTTGCCATGGTTTGTGTCCTCACAAACCATTTTCATTTTTTTTTATGATGAGTTATTGTTTTGAAAAGCAACGTTCTGACGTTCTTTGGTTATTTCAGCCCTGCTATTGCCTATAGTCCCGATTTTAAGACCTCTTAAATCATAAATATTTACTCCAATCGGGAGCTATTTGGCGCTATCAGGTTTGGTTAATTTGGTGCCGTGTTCCAAATTTTGACTGTTTACATTGCAAAGGTGCTGTGATACCGTGGTATAAAAAAAGCCCCGAATAAATTCGGGGCTTCTGATCTGTTAAGGTAATCCTTTGGGGTATTTTTTATTTATAAAGGTAATTTACGGCAATTACATCATTTGCATTGAAGGTCCGATTACCGCCGTTAGAACAGGCTAACATAAATGAGCCCGCATCAGGACTCGAAGGTGTTCCCGGAATTCTAATCGCACCAACATTCGATGCACCTTCATTTCCTGCCCCACTTGCACCGCAACTAAAGGCACGGTTCATATAATCCGTATGGCGGAAACCGATGCAATGGCCAACTTCGTGCTGGATCACGGAAGCTAAATACAATAAATTAGGATTGGCACCATAGGCTGCTGCATTGGTGTTCATTCTGATCTGATTAAAAGGTTTACCTGATGAAGTAGGGAAACCTGCAGAGCCTAGGGTAATAAAGCCTCCACTTGGACCTTCATTAAAGCCAACAACATTAATGTTTCCGGTTGTTCCGGCGCTGGCCCTTTGGAAAGTGATACGTAAACCCAACGAGTTGTATCTCGAAATCATCGTGTTAACCGCGTCGCTATACACCTGAGGTAAATTGGTTACCGAAACGGTAATTACCCGTGGTAAAGATTTAACAAGGTTTGTGGTTCGGTACTGTTCAGTTTCGGCAATGTTTAAATTTGCACCAGTAGAAGGCTCAGCTAAGTTGTCGTCAGTTAAAAGAATATCGCCCTCTACCAAATAGCCTTCATCTATCTTACGGATATTGTCGGTGCTAAAGCCTAGCGATTTAATCTGTGATAATTTGTCTGCTGAGATATCAGTTTTGTCTTCTACTGCATTTTCTGTATTATTACTCTTACATGAGTATAGGTTAGTGAGCAGAAAACATACTGCTGCAATCGATAAAAATTTTGTTGTTTTCATCTTGGTTAGAATTAAATTAGTTTAGGTTGAATAAGTTAGTTAATAAAATTTGTGGATTACCTTATAAATCCTAATTTAGAGAAGATAATCGATGTAAACAAAATTTTATAATAAAATAATTTTTGAAAGTCAATACTGTATTTTTAGTTATATGTTTTTGTCTGTCTGTGCTGGGTTTAAAAGCACAGGTACAACCTGGCGGAATAGAAAAATCTTTTGAAAAATATATTTCAAAAACTGGCAATTTGCAAAAATTAAGTGCCGATCAGCCTGTTTTAGTTCGGTTCAAACATAGTTTAACAGCGGCTGAAATTCAATTGTTGAAGCCCAAAAAGCGGCTTGCAAGCGATTATTTTATCGTCGATAGATCTAATATTGATCGCTTTTCTAACAGTATAGCTTCACAAGAACAAGCCAACGGACTTTGGAAGGTGAGTGATCGATTGATGAAGGTATTAAACAAAAGCACTAAAAAGAACGATTCTATCCTGGTTAGGCTGGCCTTCAAAAATATAAATGCATTACCAAAAGCTGTTGCAGGCCTAAAGATAAAATCAACCGATCATGTCAATAACATTTGTTCGGTTTACCTGTCGCCAGGCGATTTAATGGCTTTGTTGGAACTCAATGATATTTTATACGCAGATGTTCTGCCGGTGGCGAGAGAGGAAGTAGTGGTTAACGGAATCGATCTGGGTTTAAACCAAATTTCTAATACCCGTAGTCTTTTTCCCGGTATTGATGGCACAGGCATAAATGTTTCGTTTAAAGAAGGAATGTATGATGCAGCTGATCTTGATTTATTGGGAAAAACCCTTCCGGGCGCTACGATTGGTAAAACACCAACTACGCATGCCACTATTATGGCTACTTTAGCCCTGGGGAACGGGAACTCTTTTATCCGTGGCCTGGGCGCAGCGCCTAAAGCCAAACTTGCCTATTCCGATTTCGCTAACCTCATGCCTGACCTGGCTGCCGATTTAAATAAACTTCAGATTAAAGTTCAAAACCATTCCTACGGTACTGATATAGATAACGATTATGGTATGGAGGCTGCTGCCTACGATAAACAGATTTTTGAAAGCGATACCTTGATTCATGTTTTTTCTGCAGGGAACAAGGGAACAAGCACGCCATCCGTTGGTGTTTATCAGGGCATGACCTCCCGCGCTAATTTAACGGGCAATTTTAAACAGGCTAAAAATTTATTGGTAATAGGTGGAATCAACAGGGAAAATATTTCTGAAAACCTAAGTAGTAAAGGTCCTGCCTACGATGGTCGTGTAAAACCCGAACTTGTTGCCCTTGGCGAGGATGGAACATCTGGCTCTGCAGCGATTACCAGTGGATCGATTACTTTGCTGGAACAATTTTACCAGCAGAAATATAAAAAAGCACCTTCTGCATCATTGATCAGGGCAACGGTAATTAATTCGGCTGATGATTTGGGCACACCTCAGGTTGATTTTGTGTACGGATACGGGAAACTCAATGTCGCCCAATCCTTAAAAACTTTAGATGAAAACAGGGTTTCTCTATATGAGGTGGCTAAAAATCAGGATCTGCTTATTCCGTTGACTATTCCAGCGAATGTAGCCGAAGTTAAACTTACCATGACCTGGAACGATCCTCCTGCAATTGTAAATGCTGCACAAAGTTTGGTGAACGGATTAGATTTAAGTCTCGAAAATCCTGCCGGAAATTTAACGCTGCCCTGGGGGTTAAGCAGTTTTCCTCATTTAGATTCCCTCTCAAAGCCAGCGGTGCGTAAGGCCGATCTTATCAATAACGTTCAGCAGGTTACACTCGATAATCCTGCTGCCGGTGCTTACAATATCCATGTTAAGGGTAACAGGATCGCACAAGGCAATAACCAGCGTTTTGCACTGGCTTATCGTTATACATTCAAAAACACTTTTTCTTTCATCAGCCCGGAAAAAAACGAATACTTTTTCGCCAATGAAGATAACTACATCCGGTGGGAGAATACTTACGCAAGTAAAACCGGAAACTTATCGGTGAGTTATGATGATGGACTTACCTGGAAATCAATCGCCTCGGGGATCGATTTAAGCAAAGGTTTTTACCATTGGAGTACCCCTGATTTATTCACTAAAGCCATGATCAAAATGGAGGTAGAGGGAAATATAATTTTGAGCCAATCGTTTACTATTTCCAGTCCAAGGATATTGAAAGTTGGCTATGTATGTAAAGATGGTGTGGTGTTAAACTGGAACCCTCAGCCCGGTGCAAAAGATTATACGTTATATAATATAGTAGATAATATCCTTTCTCCGGTGTTAACCCTAACCGATACCATTGTTAAGCTTGATGTAAACAAGGTTAATAGTAAATATTTTGCTGTGGCCGCAAATGGTCTAGGTTTTACAGCCGTAAAAAGTTATACCATAGATTATACACAGCAGGGCATTGCTTGTTATGTTAAGAGTTTGTCTGCCGCTGTAAGCGACGATAAAGTAAGGCTTGATCTCAGTATTGGAAGCACCCTGGATTTAAAGAATATCATTTGGGAAAAACAAACGGGTGTTAATACTTTCACGGCATTACAGCAAACCAAACCTGTCCAGAATCAGCTTGATTATGCCATTTTCGATGATCAGCCAAAAGCGGGCATTCAGTTTTACCGCGTTACTTTCGAAACGGCTAACGGCCAGGTACAGAGCGATCTGGTTTCGGTAGTGTTCCTTAAGGAAAATGAATTTACTTTCTATCCCAATCCGGTAACTGATTATTTAACCATTCTGAGCGGATCTTTCGAAGATTATAGTTTGTTGTTATTTAATATATTAGGGCAGAAGGTTTTCGAAGAAAAGGCCACAAGCTCAAACCGCTTTTTGCTCAATGCATTATCAACGGGTGTTTATGTTGGTATAATCAATAAAAACGGGCAACAGTTAAAGAAATTTAAGCTGATTAAGAAATAAGCATTTTCTGTGGAAATCTGTGAGATCTGCGGGAGATTCTTTTGCGCGTTTTGTTCTCAGATTTAAGATGATAAACACAGAATGTTCCCAATTTCTTCGTATTTTTCAGCAAATGCGATTAATTATTTAAAAACGATCCTTTAAATGAAAAAACTCCTGCTACTTCCCAGCTGTGCACTCCTTTTCTTTTGTTCATGTAAGCAAGGTGCAAAAAATAACAGTGTTGGTGCCGATTCTTTAGCCATAAAAGCCATTAATGATTCGAGTTTAACCCAATATCTATCCGTAATTGCAGCTGATAGTTTAGAGGGGCGAAAGCCTTTTACCAATGGAGAAACCAAAACCATTAATTATCTAAAAACTCAATTCGAAAAACTGGGCCTGCAGCCTGGCAATGGCGATAGTTTCTTCCAGGAGGTACCCATGGTGGAAATTAAATCCATACCTGAAGATAAAATGGTGCTTAAAGGGAAATCCGCTTCCTTAACCCTCAATTATTTAACCGATTTTGTGGCTGGCACGCGCCGTGTGCAAGATGAAGTAAGCATAAGTAACTCACCACTGGTTTTTGCGGGTTATGGTATTGTGGCGCCCGAATATGGCTGGAATGATTATGCAAACCTTGATGTAAAGGGGAAAACGGTAGTGGTGCTGATTAATGATCCGGGTTTTGCCGATTCGACCTTATTTAAAGGCAAAAATATGACTTACTACGGCAGATGGACCTATAAGTTTGAAGAAGCTGCACGACAGGGCGCTACAGGAATTATTATCGTTCATGATACCGAACCGGCAGCTTACCCCTGGACAGTTGTGCGCAGTGGCTGGTCGAAATCTAAACTTACGCTGCAAAGCGAAGACAATGGCATGAGCAGGGCTGTAGTAGAAGGCTGGATTACTTTAGAAAAGGCGAAACAGCTGTTTGCAATGGATGGGAAATCATTCGATCAACTGGCTTTAAGTGCCCGGAAAAAAGGTTTTAAGGCTGTCGATTTAGATATCACCACCTCACTCAAAGTTAAAAATACCATCAAAAAATCAGTTACTTATAACGTTCTGGCTAAAATACCCGGTGATCAACGTAAAGATGAAGCGATTATTTATTCGGCACACTGGGATCATTTGGGCGTGGGCGAAAAAATACAGGGCGATTCGATTTACAACGGAGCGGTTGATAATGCCACTGGCGTAGCTGCTTTATTCGAAATTGCATCAGCATTTAAAAAACTACCCAAAACTCCCGCACGGACCATTTTATTTATTTCCTATACGGCAGAGGAGCAAGGCCTTTTAGGATCAGAGTATTATGCCAAACATCCTACCTTTCCTTTAGCTAAAACCGTAGCCAATATTAATATGGACATGATGGGCATTGCCGGTAAAACCAAAGATGTTGTGGTATATGGTTTTGGCCAGTCAGAACTGGAAGATTATGCTGCCGAGGCGGCTAAAAAGCAGGGTAGGGTAATTGTTCCCGATCCTGTTCCATCATCAGGATTGTACTACCGTTCAGATCATTTTAACCTGGCCAAGGTTGGTGTGCCTTCACTGTTTACTGGTTCGGGTGTAGATAACATTAAGAACGGCAGGGCATGGGGATTAAAACAGGTAGCCGATTTTACCAAATTCCGTTACCATTCGCCGCAGGATAATTTCGATGCCAAAACATGGGATTTATCAGGTATTGTAGCAGATGTTCGGATGCTTTTTGATTTGGGCTATCGCATCAGTAACGAAGATTCGTATCCAAAATGGAAAGATGGATCTGAATTTAAAGCCATCAGAGAAAAGAAGTAAAACAAAGAGCGTCCCGATGGTAAACCGGGACGCTCTTTGAAAAAAAGTCATTTATTATTTTCCCCTAAGGGAGAATGAATTAAAAGTAGAATTGTACACCTAATCTTGGTGCAAAAGTATCAGCGTTTAAGCCAAAAGTGTTTGTTTTTAACTTAGCGCCTGTACCTTCAGCTTTTAAAGTATAGTTTTCATAACTTAAACCTTTAACTGAAAGTTCGATACCGATTCTTTTGGTTGGGAAAAATGCAAATCCCGGAGCAAGTTCTACACCGATTTTAGTCGTAGTACCCAATTTAACTGCGTTATCGCCGTTAGCATCAGTTGCTTTTAACTCACCAAATGCCAATGGCACTGATAATTGTCCGAAGAATTTGAATTGATCAGATAAACCAACATAGTAACGTCCGAATGGAGCAACTTTAAAAGCACCATCCTGAGTTTTGTTGCTTACTTCTTTATTGTATTCGTAACCAACACCAGTACCGATTGCAAAATTGTTGCTAATAAAATAACCAACACTTGGTAATACGCTAAAGCTGAAATCTGCTTTTGGAGCGCCATCTGCTTTTGTAGAGTTTACACCTACATTACCGCCTAACATAAAATTTCCTTTTTCAGTTTGTGCTTGTGCACCATAAACTAAACCTGCTACTGCTACTAAAGATAATAATAGTTTTTTCATCTTTTTTATTATTTATTTGTTATAAAAATATAGTCAATTTTACTTTTTTAATTTCTGACTATATTTGAATAAAAGTCAACACTTGTGCCAAAAAACTTTGTCAGCGTCATCAAAAAATCAGTTTTTGGTCAACTGTCTAATTGATAAAGAGATATAAATTTAGTGTTAAGTCAATATTATTTTCGTGTGACCAAAAATTAATCAACTGATTAATTTTTCAGGCATGACAGATTGACAATCTGACTTTTTTTGTATAAATGTCAGATTTTAAACTGTCGCAAATGGCAGGTTTTGTATAGGGGAATGCTGCCGTTTTGGATTAAACTTTACAGGCAGAAATTAAATTTTCTATTTTCTTTTTGATGATACCGATGGTTCTCTCATCCGTCAGATTTCCCTCTGCATCGAATTTATTTTGCGCCTGGGCCACTAAAACTTCTGGTTGTAAAACCGGATTCATGTTCAGGAAGGTAAAAACAGGCAAAAATGCTGTTTGCATTCTAACCGTTCCCCACATGCCCTGTGTGGCGCCCATTACGGCAACTGGTTTATGCATTAAGGGCGAATCTTTTCCACGGCTGGCCCAGTCGATGGCATTTTTTAGTCCACCAGGGATGGAATAATTATATTCAGGAGAAACAATAATAAAAGCATCAGCTGTAGCGAGGGCATCTCTAAATTTCGTCACGCTTGCAGGCCTTTCTTCTGTTTCAGGCAAGTCGAGGTCTGCATTATAAACAGGAATATCATCAAAAGCCACTGTTTCGAAGTGGATACCTTCGGGGATTAAACTGCCTGCAACTTTAAGCAGCATGGCATTGTACGATCCCTTTCTTAAACTTCCGCATAAGCCAACAATTTTTCTGTTCTTTTCCATAGCTATAAAACCAAAACTTTATAAAAATGTTTGGTTTGTGCAAGGACAATCGGTGTAGTTTAAAAATTTATATTCACTATTTTTGACGGTATAATTTACCGTTATGACTGAGAATAGCACCACCACCTCCATTATTGAAAAAACCGTTTTCCCTATACTTTTCGCTTTAAGTTTTTCACACCTGCTTAACGATACCATACAGTCGTTAATTCCTGCCATTTACCCCATTATCAAAACCAGCTATCATTTAAGTTTTTCGCAGATCGGCCTAATTACATTAACCTTTCAGCTGGCCGCATCATTGCTACAACCTTTTGTGGGTTTATACACGGATAAAAAACCTCAGCCATACTCATTGGCTACAGGCATGGGTTTTACGCTGATCGGCTTAATCTCGCTCTCACAATCCACCCATTTTTACACCATATTGCTTTCGGTATGTTTTATTGGCATTGGCTCTTCTATATTTCATCCTGAGGCGTCACGTATGGCGCATGCTGCATCAGGAGGGAAGCGGGGATTGGCGCAATCTGTTTTTCAATTGGGCGGCAATGCCGGGAGTTCTTTAGGCCCCTTATTGGCTGCCTGGATTATTGTTCCCTACGGGCAGTTCAGCGTGATCTGGTTTTCGGTTATTGCACTTTTGGCCATTATTATTTTAACCTATGTAGGCAACTGGTACAGGGGATTTATGCTTTCGAGGAGTAAAAAGATCAATATTCAAACGGTTGTGAATCAATTTTCGAGAACTAAGGTGATCTTTTCTGTTTGTATCTTACTCTTATTGATTTTCTCGAAATACTTCTACATGGCGAGTTTAACCAATTATTTTACCTTTTATCTGATCGATAAATTCCATGTTTCGGTGCAAACCTCGCAGATTTATTTATTTGTGTTTTTATTTTCGGTAGCTGCCGGAACATTGCTGGGCGGACCAATAGGCGATAAAATAGGCCGGAAATATGTAATCTGGGCTTCAATATTGGGTACTGCTCCATTTGCATTGTTGCTGCCACATGCCAGTTTATTTTGGGTAGGTGTGCTCATTGTGCCTATCGGGATGATTTTGGCGTCGGCGTTCTCGGCAATTCTGGTTTATGCGCAGGAATTGATTCCAGGAAAAGTAGGTTTGGTGGCCGGTTTGTTTTTTGGCTTTGCCTTTGGCATGGGTGGTATTGGTTCGGCTTTGTTAGGGAAGTTAGCTGATTCTACCAGTATCGAATATGTATTTAATGTTTGTGCGTTTCTGCCTTTAATCGGTTTACTAACCGGTTTCTTGCCGAATATTGAAACAAAGAAGAAATAAAAAAGCCCATCCTTTTTTAAGGGGATGGGCCAAAGCTTTAATGGTTGAGGAGGTTAAAATAGGATATAGATCTTAAAGCCGAGGTTGTTGATAACTCCTTGGCTGCTGAAATTGAATGAGGTATATTCATTTTTTGTAAAATAGTTATTCGCATTAATCTCATTTTGTTCTGTTTTATTGTAAACGATATCTGCTGATAACAAACTTGTTTCTAAGGCGAATCTTTTTGATACAAACCAGGTAATACCACCATAGGCTCCTATAGCGTATTGGTTTGATTTATAGCCTGATATTGGGGTATAACTACTGTCATATAAATTATCGTTTTTACTATAAGTATAAGCTGCTTTTCCGCCCGCATATGCAAACAAGGTTTTTACAAGAGGGAAGTAGTGTTGGTAACTTAGGTTTCCGCCGTAGCTTTTTTGCTCTTGGTGGCTATTATTTCCCGAGGAATTTTTATTTGTTCCATAGGTTAAATCTAAGCCAATCTTATCATTGTCTTTAAAGAAAAAGCCATAACCAAGTGTGAAATAGTTGTTTTTTGATTTGGTTTCGTAGTTGTTACCGCTACTTTTGCTTGTGGTAGTATTAATGCCAAAGCTTAAAGCGTTTGTTCCTTTTGTTTGCGCAAAACCGCATAGGGAGATACCCACGGCCATAGCCGTAACTAATAATTGTTTTTTCATTTGTGTTTGTGTTTTTTTTGTGTATCCAATAATAGAATAAAAAAAACACAAAAACTAATTATTTAGTTGATTTATTTTTAAGTCGTTGTAGGTCAGTAAATAAAAAAAAAGGCTGTATCATAAATGCGATTTCACTTAAGATGCTGTCATGTTGAGCTTCCCGAAGAATCGGGACAAGTAGTCGAAACACCTTAAAGCGTATTTAAACAGGTCCTTAGACAGGCTCAGGATGACAGTCTATAATTATGATACAGCCTCTTCCATCATTTATTAGGTTGTAAATTATTGACAATTGAGTCTTTCAATAAAGTAATAGGTGTCTAATGCGTCTTCTGATCCGGAATCATCATTTTCATTATGGATTGATTTTATCTTACCATCACTTTTTTGAGATCCGTTGTTATTATATTCAAATTTGATATTACCAATCGACTTAATTTTTCCGTCTTCCGATTTAAAAACCGAATTGTAATATTCAATTTTAATACCATTGATAGATTTGATTTTTCCATCCTCGGAGGGGAATACACTGTTATAATATTCCACTCTTTTATCGCCAATTGTTTTTACTTTTCCATCTTCCGATTTAAAAACCGAATTGTAATATTCAATTTTAGTACCATTGATAGATTTGATTTTTCCATTTTCAGAAGGGAATACACTGCTATAATATTCTATTTTGCCCCGAAAGCGCTGAGCAATTGCCTGATTGGAAAGGCTTAAAAGAAATAATAAGCTTATACTCGTTACGCTTAAAATTTTGGTGAATATATTTTTCATGAGCTGTGAACTTAGAAGTGGATATTGATTGTGAAAGTAGGGGTAAAGTTATCGAGTGCCAATCTCAGGTTATTTTTCTTATCGAAGTTGTACAACGATTCTTCAGCATAATAATTTTGATGAAAGAAACTTAAAATTGGAAATGAAAAATCTATGCTCGAATCATTAGAAAGCAAATAAGTAAACCCTGGAGTTAAACTGGCTCCAAAGCCTTTTGCACGTGCATCGGTGCGGATGAGGTAACCTTGATCATCAACCCTGTTGAAGGTATTAATCTGAAGAAGCAAATTGGCCTGTACAAAAAACTTAAAACGTTCTTTTACATCTACATATTTGCGTACAAAGGGAGAGATGCCGAAGCTAAATTCTTTGGGACCATAACGATCTTCGTATCTTCCATCTTCTTCATCCCAGGAGATATAACTTTCGCCGCGGAGTTTGGAAAGATTTAAAGGAATTTCCAGGCCTATGGCGAAGTTATTGGCCAAAAAGTAGCCTCCGCGAGGCGTAACGGTGAAGGTGTTTAGGCTTGGTGACGAATTGTTTTGTTTTGAGGTTCCAAAACTCAGGCTTAAACCAGCAAAGCCGGTTCCTTTTTCAGTTTGGGCATAACAATGCCAACTGACGGCGCATAGCAGCGCCATGATGATTAATTTAGGTTTCATTTTATTTGTGTTTTTGTGTGTAATCAATAATAATCATTATTGAAACAAAAAACAAGAAAATGAACTATCATGTTAGTTACTTTTAGTGAGGTTCTTTTTTAAACAAAAAAATCCCACAGAAATTAAGCTGTGGGATTTGATCTGGAATGTTTTAACCTGCGTTTTGGTTCAGGAACACAAAATTGTGATCGAACATATCCAATTTAATTTTGCTGTCTTTATCTATCTTACCCGCCAATATCTCTTTCGACAACTCATTTAAGATTCTCTTTTGAATAACCCTTTTTAACGGCCTCGCACCAAACTGCGGATCGTAACCCAATTGTGCCAGCCAATCTAAAGCTTCGTCGCTGGCATCCATTTCTATACCCATCTCGGCCAGTGTTTGCTGTACATGTTTAAACTGTAAGCTTACAATATTTCTGATTTCACTGCGGTTTAACGGGGTAAACATAATCAGTTCATCAATCCTGTTCAAAAACTCCGGACGAATGGTTTGTTTTAATACTTCAAACAGTTCGTTTTTGGTTTTGGCAATTACTTCCTCACGGTTTTCATCACTTAAGTTTTTGAAGTTATCCTGAATTAAATGTGCACCAATGTTGGAAGTCATGATGATGATGGTATTTTTAAAATTCACCGTTCTTCCTTTATTATCGGTTAAACGTCCGTCATCCAACACCTGTAGCAGGATATTAAATACATCCGGGTGTGCTTTTTCAATCTCATCAAGCAATACCACCGAATAAGGTTTACGCCTAACGGCTTCGGTTAACTGTCCGCCTTCATCATAACCCACATATCCCGGAGGCGCACCAATTAAACGCGACACGGCGTGACGTTCCTGGTATTCACTCATATCAATACGCGTTAAGGCATTTTCATCGTTGAATAAAAATTCAGCGAGGGCTTTTGCCAATTCCGTTTTACCCACACCAGTAGTACCTAAAAAGATGAAAGAGCCGATTGGTTTGCGTTTGTCCTGCAAGCCTGCACGGGAACGGCGAATGGCATCAGATATCGCTTCAATTGCTTCATCCTGACCCGCTACGCGCTGGTGTAATTCTTCTTCCAGGTGAAGTAATTTTTCGCGCTCACTGGCAATCAGTTTGGTAACCGGAATACCTGTCCAGCGACCCACCACACCAGCAATATCATCGGCGGTAACTTCTTCTTTAAGCATGCGGCTATCGCTTTGCTGGCTTTCTAAATCGGCTTTTAGTTTCTCAACTTTATCCTGTGCTTCTTTAATTTTTCCGTAACGGATTTCGGCCACTTTGCCATAATCTCCTGCACGTTCAGCTTGTTCTGCTTCTAATTTGTAGTGCTCAATCTGCTCCAGTTCGTTATTTACGGCATCTACCAGGTCTTTTTCGCCTTGCCATTTCGCTTTAAATTCATCACGCTCTGCTGATAGGTTGGCAATTTCTTCTGAAAGTTCTTTGACCTTTCTATCGTCTTTTTCCCGTTTAATCGCTTCGCGTTCAATTTCTAAACGCATAATTTCACGGTCTAAAGCATCCACATTTTCGGGCACACTATCCATCTCCATACGCAATTTCGATGCAGCCTCATCCATTAAATCTATGGCTTTATCTGGTAAGAAACGGTCTGAGATATACCGCTGACTCATTTCTACGGCTGCGATAATCGCTTCATCTTTAATCCTTACTTTATGGTGTGTTTCGTAACGTTCTTTCAGTCCGCGAAGGATCGAAATGGCATCCTGGGTATCCGGTTCTTCGACCATTACCTTCTGGAAACGACGCTCTAAGGCTTTATCTTTTTCTAAATATTTTTGATATTCATCTAAAGTGGTTGCACCAATAGCGCGCAACTCTCCACGGGCAAGGGCAGGTTTTAAAATGTTCGCTGCATCCATGGCACCTTCACCACCACCGGCACCCACCAAAGTGTGGATCTCGTCGATAAAGAGGATAATGTCGCCATCGCTCTGTGTCACTTCTTTAACTACGGCTTTTAAACGCTCTTCGAACTCACCTTTATATTTGGCGCCTGCAATAAGCGATCCCATATCGAGCGAGTAAACCACTTTACTTTTTAAATTCTCGGGTACATCACCTTTGATAATCCTGAAAGCAATACCCTCAGCAATGGCCGTTTTACCCACGCCTGGCTCACCAATTAAAATAGGGTTGTTCTTGGTCCGGCGGGATAAAATCTGGATAACCCGACGGATTTCTTCATCGCGGCCAATTACCGGATCAAGTTTTCCGCTCTCGGCGTATTCGTTTAAATTTCTGGCATATTTGCTTAAAGCCTGATAAGTGGCTTCGGCATTTTGATCGGTTACCCGGTTATCGCCACGTAGCTCTACAATGGCTTTTTTAAGGTCTTTTTCGTTAACACCTTGTTCTTTTAATAATTTCGAAGTGCTGTCGTTAACGGCTAAGATGCCTAATAATAAATGCTCAACAGACACAAATTCATCTTTAAATTCTTTTAAAAATGTTTGCGCTTTTTGCAAAACGCTATTGGCATTAGATGACAGATAGACATTACTGCCGCTCACTTTCGGGAATTTGGCAATCTCTGCATCTAAGTTTTGATTCAATGAATTTAGGTTAACGTTTAATTTCTTTAACACGTAAGAAACCACGTTTTCATCAACAGTGAGCAAACCTTTAAGCAGGTGTGCCGTTTCAATAGCCTGTTGCTGATTGCCTTGGGCTATTTCAGAAGCCTGTTGAACTGCTTCCTGGGCTTTTATGGTAAAATTGTTGAAGTTCATATTCCCTTTAAGGTCAAAACAAATGCCACATCAATTTTGATTTTATAATCGGAAATTTTGTCGGTAAGATTTTATTTTTAATGACTAAATTGCTGATAATTAATGAATTATACTGAAAATTTGTCGTGTTGGTTCTTTTAAACCTCTCAGGTTTCGAATATGCATGGTGATTTATGTAGTTAATCTTATTTTGAAAATCAGGGGTCAGTCCGTGTTGGTTAGAACAGTCCTGCTATCACTCCAAGTCCGCTCCCGAAGAAAAATCGGGATGCGGGCTTTCCACTTTATCAGGTTTATTTTACTTAGGTCTGTGGTGTTAAAACCAACGTATTTAAACTTGGGGGCGTGAGATCCTTCCATCCTAATAAGATATTTATCGCTGGAAGATACCGCAAAAGTTTAATTCACGGTCTGTAGTATGTGTAGCCAAAAGCAAGTGCCTTATCGTTAATAAACCCGATAGCAGCATAAAACCCGAAGGTGAGGTACGAGCCGAGGCTTTGAAGCGGATAGCGGGACTTTCATAGCCTAAAAGCACTAACGCTGCTTTTCTAAAAACAAATGACCACCTAAGCCACCTGAGTACATCTAAGCCAGGCGGTAATGTTATAGATTATTTTTTTGCTTTATGTTCAATTACATACTTACCGGCCGCTAAATCTATTTTTCCAGTGTTGTTTATTTTACCATCTACATAAACAATCATACCACTTGTAAGCGGTACATTAATAGTAGCTGTAGAATTTGCAGGAATGGTAATATCGTACCTGATTCCATTATTAATTCTTTTCCATGCACTCATAATTTTACCGTACGGACCAATATGACTAGCCTCAAAAGAATTGAGGCCTTCCATAATGTGCGGATCCAATATCACATGTTTAAAGCCAGGCTGCTTTTCATCTGGTTTAATGCCTCCCGGCGATTTGTACAACCAGGCACCGATTTCTCCAAACATAATGTGGTTCATCGAGATATCCGATTTTGCATCAATAGGCCAGTTCTCGTATAAAGTGGTGGCTCCGTTTTCCATCCACCAGCCCCAGCTTGGATAGGTTTTTTGTGCAGCAACTTTGTAGGCAATGTCGCTGTAGCCATTTTCGCTCAGCGCATTTAAAATGGCTTTTGTACCCAATAATCCCACATCCAGGTGGAAACCATCGGCTTCTACACGTTTGGCTAAATTTTTGGCAACTAAGGCAACTGATTCTTCCGGAACAATTTTCCAATAAAGCGGAACACTCATTTCGGTTTGTACGCCAGAAGCATAAATCCCTTTTTCTTTATTCAAATACTTGGCATTAAAAGCATCTTTAATTTTTTTAGCCATGGCCATGTACTTTTCATAATCATCGTTTTTACCTAAAATTTTTGCTGCCTTGGCTAAAATAAGCACATCAGCATAGTAATAGCAGGTAGAGGTAAGTTCGACAGGCGATTTAGATTTTACCGGAATCCAATCACCCAGGCCCCAGGTAGTTAAACCCGTAGGGTAGGTTTCATCAATATGGTTTACGTATTTCCTGATATTTTCGTAACAATCGGCAAGTAATTTTTTGTCGCCGTAAAACAGGTATACATTCCACGGAATAATCGCAATGGTACTGGTCCAATCTGGTCCGTTGCCCCATTCATAACCCCAGCCATCGGTAGGGATAATGGATGGTAAAACACCATTTGGCTGCTGCTCGTCACGGTGATCGGCGAGCCATTTTTCGTAAATGGTAATGCCATCAAAACCATAAAGGCCTGTTTCGATGGCGATCTGTGCGTCGCCTGTCCAGCCGTTTTTCTCCCGTTGCGGACAATCTGTTGGGTAGCCAAAAAGATTGGATAGGTAAGAATTATTGGTGGCGTAATAGATTTTATTGATGATCGGCTCTGAAGATTTAACATCGCCCACAACTGGCACATCACTGTGCATAAAATAACCTGTGAGGTCTTCTTTTTTCAATTCGATGGGAGCGGAGCTGCTTACTTCCACATATTGAAAGCCCTTATAATTAAAATAGGGCATGAAACTTTGTGCACCTTTTCCGTTTAAAATCAGAATGTCGGTTTGGAAAGGATCGGTATTATCCGTTGGACGGTAATGGGCATCAATATTCGAAATATCCACATGTCCGTTGGTGTATAAACGCTCGCCATGTTTCAGTTTAATCACCGTTCCGGCCGGTCCGCTCACTGTAATTTTGCTTACTCCCGAAATATTCCTGCCCAGATCGAAAAGGTAGGTGGTATCATTAAATTTTCTTAAACTTTTGCTGGCTATTTCCTCCACATTACGGATAGGGTGCATGGCCTGTGCAACAATATTTTTAGAGGGTGCTGAACGGTATATCACATTTTTCCAATCGGTATCGTCGAAGTTTGCGGTGTTCCAGCCTGCTTTTTCCAGACGAGCATCGTAATGTTCGGCGGTATAAATACTATTAAAAATAATCGGGCTTAAAGCCGTTTTCCAATCTTTACCCGATTTAATGATTTCGGTAGTGCCATCTTCGTAAGTAATGTTTAGGTCCAGACAAAAAGTTGGTCTATTGCGCCATGGGGCACGATCGAAATACCATACTGCAGTTGATTGGTGGTTGTACCATCCATTGCCCAGCAATACGCCTATTGCATTTTTGCCTTTGCTGATTGCATTGGTTACATCATAGGTAACATATAAGCTTCGTCTATCAAAACGGGTGTACATCGGATCCATGCGGTGGTTGCCTATTTTCTTCCCATTGATGGATAGTTCGTATAATCCCGCTGCGGCAATGTATGCCCTGGCCGATCTGATTTTTTTATTCGTGGTAAAGGTATTCCGGAAATAGGGAGCAGGTTTAAGTTTGATATTTTCGGTATCCGAGATCCATGCACCCTGCCAGTTTTCCATTTTCATCATGCCTGTTTCGAAGCTGGCGATATATGGCTTATTTGATTTCTTTTGATTTCCATCGGCAATGTCAACCCTCCAATAGTATTTAGTAAAAGGTTTTAGTAACTGGCCCGAATAAACGATCAGATTTTTTTCTGAAGCTATCCACCCTGTATTCCAAAGTTTTGCTTCAGCTTTAACAAGCGAAGCCGAATCAGTATCTACCAAAATACGGTAAGCAGTTTGTTTAGCGCCCTGGCTGGCATCGTTCATTTGCCAGGTAAAACGCGGATTTGGGTTGTCTAACCCGATCGGATTAACCAAATATTCGGTTTTCAAGGCCGTAACTGATTGAGCAAACGTTTTGGAAACAGGAAAGAGGGCAAAAAACAGAGCAGTTACCTGTAGAAATCTGAGGTTCATAGTTTAATGGTTATTCAAAAAACTAAGGTATTAAAATAAAATGCTGATAAAAGAACCACAATGGAATTTTTACGCATAAAAAAAGACGAGGGTTAACTCGTCTTTTGTATCTGTGCAATCATTTAAATCTTTGCAATCACTTTTTATCCTAAAATTTCTTTCAATTTTTCGGTTTGGTGATCGGCCAACTTTTGTAATGGACCAGATGCCAGCATTTTCATCATCATGTTCAAATCTGCTGAGATAATGTGTTTCGCTGTAGTTGTTCCGTTTCCGTTATCTGCTACAGTCCACTTTAACTCCACATCGAAAGGTGCTTTTTCACTCGGAATGGCTGTTATTTCCTGATTTTCGATACGGCTCGAAATTTTAATGGCCAATTTTGCCATGTTCTGAATGGTAAAACGAGCATCATCTTCAGTAGATTCCCAGTTATAGATATTTTCTGGCATCAGTTGCTGATGATTGTTCATATTGGATAGGAATGCATAAACCTCTGCAACTGGTTTATTCACCTCCACTGCGCTTTCAATAACAGTCATTATATATTTTTTATAGATTTTTGTTTTTTCTCAAAACTTAAGACTCCGAACTTAATACTTGTCCTTGTCCCCATTCTGAAGGATTTAAACGCCATTTACCTAATAATTCCATATCACTTTTGGCAATAATGCTGTGCTCAGCAGCATAATCGATTAGGGCGCCATAGTTTGATAAGGTTAAGTAACGACATTTTGCAGCTGCGAAATTTTCGTCTGCTTTTTCGAAACCGTAAGTGAAAATTGCCGCTAAGCCAGCTACCGATAATCCTGCCGCTCTTAGTGCTTCAACAGCTTGTAAACTGCTTTTTCCGGTTGAAATTAAATCTTCGATAACCACTACACGCTGACCTTCTACCACTTCACCTTCAATTAAACTTCCGGTACCGTGTTCTTTAGCTTTCGCCCTTACATAGATAAAAGGTAAACCAAGTTCCTGAGCGACTAAAACGCCCTGAGGAATTCCGGCAGTTGCAACACCCGCAATAACATCTACTGAACCAAACTCTTCCTGAATGGCCTGCGCAAGTTTCTGACGGATGTAAGTTCTAACCTGAGGGTGGGAAAGGGTAATTCTGTTGTCGCAATAAATCGGCGATTTCCAACCAGATGCCCAGGTAAAAGGGTTATTTGGTTGTAATTTGATTGCTTTTATCTGTAATAAAAATTCCGCTACCTTTAATTCAATATCACTTTTATTATACATGGCTCAAAATTACAGATTTATTTGTGTTTGTCATAACGTTTATTAAGCCCCACTTGTTTTAGCGGGGAAAGAAAATGTCGGGAATTGAATTGAATCACGACTTCCAAATGCTACAAATATCGGAAATTTTGATGGATGGTAAAAGCTATTTCTTGCCAAGCGCTGTAAATCAATGTGATAAAGAATGGCAAGGCCTGAAAATAGAAGAGAATGTAAATGTTATATTGGCTAGCTAAGTTTTTAGACTGACGAATTTTGTAGCATTAAATGATTATTTTCGTTCAAATAGCGTTTTTAAAATCTCTCGTAAATGATAAGTATTGTTTGAATTTTGCAATGAATTATTTGATTTGCGTAATTGTTCTTAACAAAAGCTGTTTACATTTGTTATGGTAAAATTAATTTAAATTTTTATGATAGCAACAAAAGGATATGCGGCACAAAATGCCGAAACAGATCTTGCACCCTGGAATTTTGAGCGCCGGGAAGTAGGGCCTCATGATGTTCAGTTTGAGATACTTTTCTGTGGGGTTTGCCACTCAGATTTGCACCAGATCAAAAACGATTGGTTTCCGGGAATTTTCCCAATGGTTCCGGGGCACGAAATTGTGGGCAGGGTAGTAAAGGTTGGAGATCATGTGAAGAAATTTAAGGTAGGCGATCTTGCCGGTACAGGTTGTATGGTAGATTCGTGCCAGGTTTGCGAAAACTGCAAGCAAAATTTAGAACAATACTGTTTAGAAGGAAATACGCAGACCTATAATGGTTTAGAAAGAGATGGTAAAACACCAACTTATGGTGGATATTCGGATTCGATTGTAGTAAGAGAAGAATTTGTGCTTCATGTATCAGATAAATTAAACCTTGCAGCTGTAGCCCCACTTTTATGTGCGGGTATTACCACTTATTCTCCATTAAAACACTGGAAAGTAGGAAAAGGCCATAAACTAGCCGTACTTGGTTTAGGTGGTTTAGGTCACATGGCCGTGAAATTCGGTGTAGCTTTTGGCGCTGAAGTTACGGTATTGAGTACTTCACCAAAAAAAGAAGAAGATGCCAAAAAACTGGGCGCACACCATTTTGTAGTTACGACCGATCCGGCACAGGTTAAAGCAGCAAGGGGTACCTTCGATTTTATACTGGATACGGTTTCTGCAGAACATGATTTTAACATGTACCTTTCCTTGTTGAGAACAAATGGTATACACATTTGCGTAGGTGTTCCGCCTAAGCCAGCAGAAATTGCCGCTTTCAGTTTACTTGGTGGTAGAAAAAGCCTGGCGGGATCAGGTATTGGAGGTATTGCCGAAACTCAGGAAATGTTGGATTTTTGTGCAGAGAACAATATCGTATCGGATATCGAAATGATTGATATCAAAGACATCCACCATGCCTACGAGCGTATGGAAAAAGGTGATGTGCGTTACCGTTTCGTGATTGATATGGCCACATTATAGATCTGAATATCTGATCGTATTTAATCAATAGGGGTTTAGGAACTGGAAATAAAGGTTGCTAAATCCCTATTTGTTTATCAAACAAATCAGTTCCCTAGGCAGTGTAATTTTGCTTTACAAATTCTGATAAGGAAATCTTGTGCTCAGATTCTACCTTGAAAATTTGTTTTTTGTTTTCCGTCAGCAGGTTTTGGAGTGTAGCTAACGAATCTTTAAGATAAGAGATAGATAACATGCCAGAGATCCTGCTCCTGATTTTTTCGGCAAGGAACAATTCGACCAAAATCAGCGCGATTAAAAAGATATAATGGGTAAAGATCAGGTTATTGGTATTCTTGCTTAAAGCAGGCAATCCTAAGGAAACAAGACCCAGATCTAAGATTAAAGGAATACCGATAATGGCAATAATGGCGATTGCACTTGCTTTTAGTGTAATGCGTTTTTCTGCTTGTTTGAGCTGTTCGGTAAAAGCAGAAAATTTACTGTTCAGCGGCGTATTTCTATTGTTTTGTTGCTGTTCCAGCTTCTGAAGGTCTTTTCCATGCGCTATATCTATTTTTCTAACCTGCTCTACAACAGATGATTCCGCATGGTTAAGCTTTTCCTGATCTTCAACGATGGATTCTTGCTCAGCTATAATTTTATCCATTACCATCAAATCGTCGGGTATACCGTGACGTAGCTTTTGCTCTGCGGCAACAATGCGGTTGTCTAGTTGTTTAAACTGCCTTTTAAGTTCCGTAATTTCCTTATTGTATTGGTCTTTTTTAGAAGCGTAACTATTTTCTAAACTTTGCAGTTCGGCGGCATACTCAAAATTTGCCAATAGTTGTTCATTGCCGGCAAAACGCTGATAAAGCCCGGTTAATGTGATAAAGAGTTCACCTGTTGATTTTTCTGGGTTAGAAAGATCATTTCGGTATGCTTCCAGATCTGTTTCGGATAGTGAAGGTATGGGCATGGCAGATTAAAAGGTTAAAATTATGAAAAATATTATCGTTGAGGGAATTATTCACCATTGTTTTCCCGTTGAATGTTCCAATACAGATTACTAACTATTTTTTTTACATTCTAGTGTATCTGGCCTCAAGTGATATAGGATGATTATGGAT